>CAZPLK010000004.1:0-69031 GCA_964587565.1 uncultured Muribaculaceae bacterium | reverse complement strand
ACTATTTTCACCTTTACAAACTCTTATGGAAGCAATCCCGGTTGATACATTTTTCAAAATGGAAATGGATTCCGTTTTAACATTATTTTTATTAAAATTTTCTATTAAAAAAGTTCCATTAGAATCGTTACCTACACAACCTATAAACTCAACATTAACCCCTAAGCGAGCTGCTGATATGGCTTGATTGGCTCCTTTTCCCCCTGGAACAACTTTAAATTCATTACCCACGACTGTCTCACCAATATTAGGTAAACGGTTAGTCATTACAACTTGATCGACATTTGTACTTCCTATTACAATTAAATCGGTCATATTTCACTTCCTACCTTAGTCTACTTATATTATAAATCGTTTTGTATCATTTATCAACATTTTAAGATTTATTTTTTTAAACTTTACATTTACTTTCCTATATAATTAAAGAACTACATATAATGTAGTTCTTTTTAAAAATCACAACTTCCCGGTGTTCTAGGAAATGGTATAACATCTCTTATATTATCCACACCAGTTAAATATATTAATAACCTTTCAAAACCAATGCCAAATCCTGAATGCTTACAACCACCATATTTTCTTAAATTAACATACCAATCTAACTCATCAGCACAAACATTCATTTCTTTCATCCTTTTTGTTAATAAATCAATTCTTTCTTCTCTTTGACTTCCACCAATTAACTCCCCAGCACCTGGTACTAAAAAATCAACAGCGGCCACAGTTTTTTCATCATCGTTTAAGCGCATATAAAACGCTTTTATGTCTTTAGGCCAATCTGTAACAAATAAAGGGGATTTAAAATATTCTTCTGTTAAATACTTTTCATGTTCTTTGGCTAAATCACCGTCATATTTTGGCGTGTTTTCAAAATCCTTATTAGATTTTAATAAAATATCAATTGCTTCTTTATGTGTTATTCTCTTAGCTTTCTTATTTAATACAATATTTAGTTTATCTAACAAGCCTGGCTCAACGAATTTATCAAAAAATTCCATTTCAACTTTAGCGTGTTTTAAAAGATAATTTATAATATATTTTAAAACATCTTCAGATATATCCATAATCCCATTTAAATCACAAAAAGCTATTTCTGGTTCAATCATCCAAAATTCTGAAGCATGTGTTTTAGTGTTTGAATTTTCAGCCCTAAAAGTTGGACCAAATGTATATATTCTTTTATACGCAAGCGCAAAAGCCTCTCCTTGTAGTTGACCTGAAACAGTTAATGATGATTTTTTATGAAAAAAATCCTTATTGTAATCTATATCTTTATTATCTGTTTTAGGCACATTATTTAAATTCAATGTAGTAACCTGAAACATATCTCCCGCACCTTCGGCATCACTAGCTGTTATAATTGGACTATGTAAATATACATAATTCCTATCTTGAAAGTAACTATGAATTGCCATAGCCACTAAACTTCTTACCCTAAATACGGCGTTAAATAAATTGGTTCTTGGCCTTAAGTGTGCAACTTCTCTTAAAAACTCCCTACTATGACGTTTAGGTTGAATTGGATAATTTTCGGGACTTTCACCTTCTAATTCTATTTTGATAAGTTCAATTTCAAAAATTTGATTTTTCCCAGGCGATTCAATTACTTTACCGTAAGCTCTTATTGCAGAGCCAACACGATATTTTGTTATTTCTTCAAACTGCGCCAGTTTGTTACTATATACAATTTGTACTGATTTAAAATATGTTCCATCATTGAAATCAATAAAACCAAATTCTTTTTGTTTTCTATGATTTCTAATCCAGCCTTCTAAAATTATTTCTTTTCCTATATAATCGTTCAAATATAATTCTTTTACATCTACTACTGACATTTTATCCTCCTAATAGTTTGTTAACTTTTTTAAACATAACTAATTTAACGTATATTAATTATATATACTGCAATTTTATTAGTCAAGGTGTTTTACTTGTTTATAGATGTTAACTTGAAAAAATTATATAATTTTGCAGAAATTTCCATCCAATTATGTTGTAATTCATTATTTATTTTTTTTATTATTTCATTTTCATCATGTTCTATCTCATCAAAACATTCATAATATATATATTTCAGTTTTTCAACATTTGTTATTTTGTTAATTTCTACTCTTATATAATCATCTATTTCCTTTTCTTCACGTGTCATAAATTCATTCATGTTTTCTTGTTTAATTATTTTATAATCTATATCTTTTTCTTCTAACCTAATAGAAAAATCTAACACTTCCATTTCTTCATCTAGTAACATGCTTGATTTCAATTTACTTACTCCGTTTTTATTAAAAATTATTCCTAAAACACTAGTACCATCACAAAATAAACAACTATATGCAAATTGTTCGGTTTTTAATTTTGTAAATAATTCAGTTTTGAATTTTATTTTGTTTAACATTGAATTACAAAGTTTTATTTTATTGTTTTTTATTTCTAAAAGATTTTTACTATTTACTTTAATTAATGGGATTTTTCTTATATGTATAATATCATCACTCAAACTCCATTCAAAAAATTCATATAGATTTTTATTAAAATTTAAAACTATATCATAAATATTGTTCATTATTTTTTCCTCCTGGTAAAAATATCGATAAAAAAATTAATATTAATCCAATTACAGAATAATAACATTCAACTCTTTTAATAATAAAATTAACATATTCATAAAAATTATACCCGATTACCATTAAATTCATATAACTAATTATAAAGACGCAACCAATAATTGTTAAACCGAAACCTATTAAAAAAAATAATATCCGCAACAACATATTACCACCTATTAAATTATAAACTTGTCTTTTATTTTAATGACAAAAATTTAATTTTTATTTAAAATTTCTAATTAATTATATAACTTATAATGCTGTTATATATATTATTGACTAAAAAAGTTTATTTATGGTATGATGTTATTGATATATTTCAATAAGTTGTTAATATTAATAACAAACATAGAACTGGAGGATAACAATGTGGATCTTAGCACTTAAAGTGTTTTTAGTTAGAATTTTTGATGTTTCCATGGGGACCATTAGAATGATTTTAGTGGTGAAGGGCAAAAAAATTATTGGTAGTATAGTTGGTTTTATAGAAGTTGCAATTTGGTTTGCAGTTGTTAGAGAAGCTATAAACACTGATGTATCAAGTCTTTTAATAGTTTTTGCATATGCCGGTGGCTTTTCAATTGGTACACTTATTGGTGGATATTTATCTGAAAAATTTATTAAGGGAAGTTTAAACGTTCAAGTTGTTTCAAATAGAAATAAAAAACTTGCCAACTTCCTAAGGGATAATGGTTATGCTGTATCAGTTGTAGGAGTACAGGGCATTGATGAGTCAAATGAAAATGATATGTTAATAATGGAAGTAGATAAAAAAGATTTTAAACATTTAAGAGATTTAATAAAAAAATGTGATAACAAAGCCTTTATCGTAGTTAATGAAACTAAATATGTTCAAAATGGTTATTTTAGAGAAAGTGTAAAATAAAATGAGTATTAATACTCATTTTTTTAATTATTAGGGAAACGGTATTTAAAATAATCGAGCACTAATGTTTGATCAGAGACTAAAAAATAATTATTTACCTTTTTGTTTACCTCATTTATATAATCTTCATCAATTGCTTGGAGTTCTTTGTAATGACCAGTACTCGAATAATAAATTGCTTTGTCTGTTATCCAGCTTCCTGAAGAAAATATAACAATTGTTTCCTCTTTTGAAAACAAATCTTTACCTATGTAATATCTTGGATCATAATTTAAATCAAATAAATTAGCAATTGTAGGCACAATATCAAAAGTACTAGCTGTTTTATTCACAGTCATTGGTTCGATTTGATTATTATATATGATGAATGGTAATTTATCGATATTAAAATCTTTAATTCTATCTATTGGCGATGCTTCATTTAAATATTTATATTCCATGTTCAATGGATGATGATCACCAAACAGTACAATTACAGTGTCATCAAGTATATTCTTTGATTTTAATTGTTCTAACAAATATTTAATTGATAAATCAAATTCAATTGCTTTAGCCATGTATCTTTTTATTTTATTATTGTATGGCAGTTTTTTCACTTTGTCCCAATGCTTTAATACCACCCCAACATGCCCATCTTCATCATAAGGAAAATGCATCGATGAAGTAATTATAAAACTCATAAATTTTTCTTCATTAATAAAATGTGGGAGTGCTTCTTCCATTAAATTTAAATCACTAGGCCATCCTAATATTTTATTAATTGCTAAATCTTCATCATTATAAAATTTTAAAGAACCCATATTTTTATGCAAGGTTTTCCTATGATAATATTTATCCGAATAATTATGATAAGAAGTATTAAAGTAATCATTATTAGAAAAAAGTTGGAAAAGTGAAGTGCTGTAATTATTGTTTTTATATGAATTTGGAGTACACAAAGTTAAACTAGGAATTATTGACATCAAACTTATAAACTCACTTTCTCCTGTTGTACAACTATATTTAGGAGCATAATAATTATCAAATGTGATACCTTCAGTTGATAATTTATATAACGTTGGTGTCAGTTGTTCATTAATGGCAATCATATCAAAAGCTTCCACCATAATATAAATTAAGTTTTTATCTTTAAACATACCTGTCATATCATTTTTTATAGTAATGTTTTGGTTAATGTAAAATTCATGTAATTTGTTTATTTGTTTATTTTTTTCATTTTTCATTATATTTTTCCACTGAGTATCATCTATTTCTCTTGTGTAATCTGGAATTGCAACAGGTGGTGACTCCTCGCTTTCAGTTTTATCTATAACAATAAATTCTTCATGCTTATTAAATATATATATAAAATCTCTCACAAAAAAGCGTATTATTCCAAATTGTTTTAACGATAATTCTATTAGTACCGGGTTTTTATATAATGTTTTATTATCTTTAATTTGAGTAGGCGTTTGAAAAAATGGAATATATAAAGTGGATAACGATATTAAATGAATTGAAATAATTAAAAGTGTTCTTTTAATTATACTTAAATATTTAGGTCTGTGATATATTAATTTTAATTTGTTGAATAAAACAAATATTAATAAAAATGGAACTAGCAATAATAAATAAAAAGGATTAATGTATAGTATGAATGCTTTAATTTCATTCGTAACTCTTCCAATTCCATCACTAGTTGCATTAAGTGACATGTAGTTACCCATAAAATTTTTAAAATTTAATTGTGTAATTGCATAAATACTTGAAAAAAATATTGTTGTTAATACGATTGTTTTTGCAATCATTTTTTTAAATAATGATGCAAAAAAGGATATTATTAAGCTTGTGAATATGGTAAATAAAAATATCCTAATTAATTCTAACCCATAAATTTGCTTAAATGCAAAATATTTAAATAGTATTTCCACATAAATTAAACTAATAAACATTATAATGAATAATATGAAAAAGTTATTATTTTTTATATATTTATTATTAAACATATAATTTTTCATCACAAACCACCTTCAAACATAACAATATTATATCACATATAATATTAAAAACTTTATTACCTTTTTTAATAGGTATTAGTTAACACTCTTTTTATCGTTCTGAATATCCTAATATTGAAAACAAATGAAAGGGTGGTTTTATGTGTTCAAATAAAAAGGATAATTGCAATTGTGTTTCTGAAATTCTTTCAATAATTTTAATGTTACAACAACATAGTAAACCTGAGGATGAATGTTTAGATACTTGCGACAAAGGATTCTTAGGTAATAATGTTGTTTGTCCGAAATACAATACAAGGCCAATTATGTTATATACCGCTACTGGTAATGGTACTCCTTGGGAGATGCCAATATCTAAAAATGATACCTCTTGTGAAAGCTCTCCGCAAATGAATTCTAATGTCTTTAGAATTGAAAAATTAGATGGTTGTTGTGCTACGTTTAGGGTTCTGAAACCTTCTAAACACGATCCAAACACTTGGAAATCAACAAACTCATTTTTTACAATGGATTTAAGTTGTGTTTGTGCTATAAGATGTTTAACTGATACAGTCGTTGATTTATAATGTTAAAACAGGTTTTAAACCTGTTTTTATTTTGAAAAACTAATATCCTTTATTTCATTAATTGGTATCAACTCATTGTTTATCGTTATGATATGTGTATTATTTTTTCCAACTATTTGCCTTTTTATAATTTTATTATTTATATCAATTAGAACATCTGCTTTATAAACATATCGAGGTGAGTTTAAAATATTATCTATTTTTTCATTAATATTAATACTAATTGTTTTTTTGTTTTCTTTTCCATTTTCATAAAAAGCTTGTTTATTTTTTTCTTTGTAACTATAACTAACTTGCTTGTTATTGTTTAATTTTTTATCAATTTTATTAATAAATATTTTAGGCAATTCTTTTTTCATAACATAACCCCCTAAATCATTGTATGCCAATTACAAAAATTATACACTTCACTTATTAAATTTCAACTCAAACATTCTAGATAAAATATACCCCACAACTAATAGTGATATTCCAAATATGATTTCTGTTATATAATAGTTAAATTTTAATGTTTTGACTATCATAAGTAATACAGATGATAAAGCGAGAGACGTTATAACCCAATATGATTTTACTTTGTGTTTTAACAACAATATTTGCATTACTTTTATAAAAATTAATCCTCCAGTACCTAATCCTAGTAAAAAGGGAATTATAGATTTTATGTTACTTATAAATAAACTTATGTTAATTAAGTTACTAAATACATCTAGCAATATGTGATATAAACCTAATGACATTAACACTGCAGTACCACTAATACCTGGCACTATCATTGTAGCAGCTTCAATTACTCCTACAATAAATAACAAAAAGAAATTATTACTAACATTAGTAATATTTTGATCAGTTATATTTACAAATGAAAGGGATATTATTATTATGAAAAAAAATACAAATATACCCACATTTGTTTTAGTCGTTGTTCCTTTTAACTCTTTTAGGAGTGATGGTATTCCACCTAAGATTAAACCAACAAAAAAGCAAATAATTAAAAAATAATATTTATTAATTATAACTTTAATTACTTTGCTTACAAATATTATTGATAAAAGAACTCCACTAGATAATACTATTAAATATTTAACATTATTAATTACATCATCAAAAAAATTTAAAATTTTGTCAATTGTTTTTTCATAAAGTCCAAATATCATCATAATCATAGATCCACTTAAACCAGGTATGATTTTCCCTATCCCTATCATTAATCCTTTTAAAAATAAAACTAATTTTTCCATTATAACCCTCCATATTTAATAATATGTTAGGCTAAAAATTATTATTATTCAAAATAGTTTATTTTCATATTCTTTCTTACTCTTTTCATAACTTCTTTTGATTTATTTCTTGCTTTTTCTGTTCCCACTTTTAAAATTTCATCAACTATTTCTGGATTATCTTCATAATATTTTCTCTTTTCTTGAATCGGTTTCAAAAAATCTATCATATTTGATATAAGTTCTTTTTTACAATCAACACAACCTCTACTACCCGCTCTACATTCTTTATCCACAACTTTAATGTTTTCTTTATTTACTAATTTATGATAGTAAAAAACCATACAATTATCAGGATTCCCGGGATCGTCTTTTCTAATTTTTTTTGTATCAGTAATAGCACCCATTATTTTTTTGGAAATAGTTTCATGATCGTCACTTAAATAAACTGCATTACCAAGACTTTTTCCCATCTTATCATTTCCATCTAAGCCCTTTATTCGAGGAGTTTCGCTTAAATAATGCTCTGGCTCCTTTAATGTTTCACCGTATATGTTATTAAATTTCCTTACAATTTCTCGGCATTGTTCAATCAATGGTAGTTGATCTTCACCAACTGGTACTAACTCACCATCAAAAGCTGTAATATCTGCTGCTTGGCTAACAGGATAACCCAAAAAACCATAAGTAACACTTTCACCTTTATTTCCAAACAAGTTTTTTTTGTGCTCCATTTCTGTTTTTACTGTTGGATTTCTATATAGGCGTGATATTGTAACCATATTAGAGTAATATATTGTTAACTCCGCTATTTCGGGTATTAATGATTGAATAAATATTGTTGATTTATTTGGATCGATTCCTGACGATAATAAATCTATAGCAACTTCTCTAACATTATCCCTAACCTTATCAGGATTAGTAAAATTATCAGTTAATGCTTGAACATCAGCCAATTCAAAGTACGAATTATATTCTTCTTGTAATTTAATCCAATTGGTTATAGCACCAAAATAATGACCTAAATGTAATTTTCCTGTTGGTCTTATACCAGTTAAAATATTTTTTTTATTTTTCATAAAATCCTCCTACTTTTTACTAATTGTATATAAATAAATTGCTGCCAAAACATCTTTTTCAAATATTAACAAATAATTGCATATTTCTCTTTTAACTTTTTCATCTTGCTCTATTGAATTTATTTTATTAAATATATATTTTATAAAATAACCCCTATCAGCTAATTTTATTATATCTTTATTTTTTATTTTACTCTCTATTAATTTTATATTAAATTCTTCATATAAGCTATTAGCTTCTAATAATAACTTGTTATATTTTTCAGTGCGGTAAATTATACTGTCATCTAGTTTATACCTTTCACCTAAATATTCCATTAATTCATTAATTATTGCTAAAGATTTTTTTTCTTTATTATTTAAAATGTCAGATATTTTATTTTTAGTAAGTACTTCTTTTTTTATTATGCTATCATCATCACATTTGTTAATTATATTAATTAAATTTTCTTTATATAAACTGTAATATTTATTAAAGTTTTTATTTAAGTGATTTTTTCTAAAAGTGTATTTGTTTCCATCCAACTTATTAAAGGTTTTCATTGCATCGTTATAACCTAATTTCATACTTCTTCTTGAAAAGTTTTTATCAAATATTAAAAAAGAGTCTAATTTGTTTCTTGGAGTTATATAAATAATTGTAACATCCTTTTCTTTTACTTTTCTAGTTAAACCAAATGAATTTAAATCTACTGCAATTATTTCGGTTGCGCCCATTTTGATTGCTTGATTAATTGGTATTTTATCATAGTAAGCACCATCTATAAATAAATCATCATCAATAGTTTTCATTTTAAATGCTGGAAAACAAGTTGCAGATGCCATTAAATAATCTTTAAGTTTTAATGTTGGAATATTATCTTTAGTTAATAAAACAGGTTTAAAACTTGATAAATTAACAGTAACTAATGCATAGTCTATGTTTGATTTATAAAATTTTTTATGATCAATGTATTTTTCCATTGTTTTTTCTAATTTGCTTACATCCATACCACCATGTAGTAAAAAATTTGACATGTATTTTTTGAATATTTCAATTTTTCCTTTAAAAGTATTAAAGTTTCCATCTAATTGTTCATCGAAGATCATATCAAAATTAATGTTATACCACATGCTTCTAGCCTTTATATATTCTTTTTGCACCATTAAAGCACCGTTTAATGCCCCAACTGATGTTCCAGTTACTATATCATACTTTAACCCCATTTTTCTTAAAGCCCGCCAAACGCCTATTTGATATGCACCTTTTGCACCACCACCAGATAAAACTATTGCCCTTTTCATTTTATCACCGTCCTGATTTTTACAACTTAAATACATTATATCATTATTTTATTGTTTTCATTTATTTTATTAATAAAAAGAGCAAATATTTATTTACTCTTCGTTATCAATTTTTGGGGTGTTACTTTTTTTATTAAGATCACTTATAATACTTTCAATTTTCTGTCCATATTCGATTGATTCATCATATATAAATGATATTTCTGGTATATGACGCATTTCAACATGGTCGTGTAGTTTTCCTCTAACAAAACTGCTAGCATTTTTTAAAGATTTCATTGTATCATTTCTTGTTTCATCATTTAATACTGTAACATATACCTTAGCAAAACTTAAATCACTTGAAAGTTTAACATCAGTTACCGTTACGAATTTTATATTTTTATCTTTTACTTCATTAGCTAATATATTGCTTATTTCACGTTTTAATATATTAGATAATCTATTAATTTTAACACTCATCTTATCACCTGTTTTTTATTTCTATCATTTCGAATGCTTCAATAATATCACCGGCTTTTATATCATCAAAATTAGCAATTGTTATTCCACATTCATAACCTTTCTTAACTTCCCTTACTGAATCTTTTTCACGTTGTATACTCTGAATATCACCAGTATAAATTACATTGTTATCCCTAATTATACGAGCTTGCGCTGATGAAGTGATTTTACCGTCTAAAACATAAGAACCAGCAATTACTCCCACTTTTGAAAATTTAAATAACTGTCTTACTTCCGCACTTCCAATTATTTTTTCCTCATATATCGGATCTAACATCCCTTTCATCGCCAATTCCATTTCTTCAACTACTTTGTATATTACATTATATTGTCTTATTTCCACATCGTGTTCTTTTGAATAATTTTGAATTTCATTTGAAACATTAATGTTAAATCCTATTATAAGAGCACCTGCAGATCGTGCCAGCAATACATCATTTTCAGTAACCGCACCTACTCCACTTCTTATTACTTTAATTCGAACACCTTCTACTTCAATTTTTTCTAACGTTTGTTTTAATGCTTCAGCACTACCGTCAAGATCAGCTTTTATTAAAACTTTTATCTCTTTAACTCCATCTTGAATTTTGCTGAAAATATCATCTAATGTTACAGCAGTTTTAGCTCCCGACGCTTTATCTTCTAGCATTCGCTTTCTTTCTTCGGCAATACATTTAGCTTCTTTTTCTGTTTCAAATGCCATAAATTTATCACCAGCTTGCGGTAAATTACTTAACCCTGTTATATACACAGGTTGAGAAGGAGATGCAGATGTGATTTCTACACCTGTATCACTTTTCATTGTCCTAACTTTTCCAAAGCATGTACCAACAACAATTGGATCTCCAACTCTTAAAGTACCATTTTGGACAATTAATGTTGCAATTGTGCCCACATGTTTATCTAAACGTGACTCTATAACTGTACCGCTTGAATACCTGTTTGGGTTTGCTTTATATTCTTGCATTTCGGATATTAGTAAAATGTTTTCTAAAAATTCGTTTATCCCTTCACCAGTGAGTGCAGATATATTTGAATACAATGTATCTCCACCCCAAGTATCGGGTAATAAACCATATTCAGCTAACTCCGTCATAACGATATCGGGGTTAGCATCTTGTTTATCAATTTTATTAATAGCTACTATAATTGGCACATTGGCATCTTTTGCGTGGTCAATAGCCTCTTTTGTTTGTGGCATTAAACCATCATCAGCAGCAACTATTATTACAACTATATCAGTTACACTAGCACCTCTTGCTCTCATCTCTGTAAAAGCTTCATGCCCTGGTGTATCTATAAAAGTTATAAGTTTATTATGACATTTTGTTTGGTATGCACCTATAGTTTGCGTGATTCCACCCGCTTCACCACTAGCAATATTAGCTTTTCTTATGGTATCTAATAGAGTCGTTTTGCCATGATCTACATGACCCATGATTGTAACTATTGGGGGTCTTTCTACTAAATCTTCTGGTTTGTCAATTATTTCGTATTCTTCAAAATTACATATATTAGTAGTTTCTTCTTTTTTTAACTCTTTATTATAATCAAGTGCCAACAGTTCCGCACTTTCATAACTAATAGAATTATTAACCGTAGCAACTACACCTAAAGAAAATAATTTTTTTATCACCTCTGTTGGATTAACTGCTAGCCTTTCTGCAAATTCACGTACTGACATATTCTCTTTATATAAAATAACATTGTCTTTGGTTGGAGCGAAGTTTGAGGTTAATTTTTCTTTGTTTTTATACATATTTTTGCGCTGTTTAGTTACATCATTTTTATTTGTATTATTTTTTTTAGTTCTTTTTCTTTTGTTCTCCTGTACCTCGTCATTATCTTTTAAATTTTCAACTATTTTTGTTATTTCATCATCTTCTTCTTCTATTTTAATTATATTGTCCAACTCAACAATCATTTCTTCAGTTAATTTAGCTTTTTTGTCATTAATATCAAACCCTAAACCGGTACAATAAACCAATATTTCTTCAACCGTTTTTTTCATTTCAAATGCATATTCTTTTACGCTCATCATCTGACCCACCTCTTTCTTATTATTTAATTTTTAATAATTGTTCATAAATTTCATCTGGTATTTTTACTTCTAAGTGTTTTTCTAACACTTTACTTTTTAGTGCTTGTTTTATTATGTTTGCATCTTTTTTAAGGTATGCTCCTCTTCCATTATGTTTTCCATTTGGATCGATAATAACTTGTTTTTCTGGAGTTCTAACAATCCTTATAAGTTCATACTTTGGTAATTGTTCTTTTGATATTATACATCTACGCATTGGTATTTTTCTTTTTTTCAATGTATCAACTCCCTACTCAGTAATTATATTTATTCCTTCTTCTTTTGCTTGATCATAAGTTTTTACATCAATGCGGTAATGAGTTAAACGCGCTGCTAAACGCACATTAACACCCCTTCTTCCAATTGCTAATGGTAAGTTTTCATCATTAACTACTACCATAGCCTCCCTATTATCTTCATCTATTATAAATACACTTAAATCTTTTGCAGGATTTAAGGCATTAGCAATAAATTTAGATGGTTCTTGTTCGTACAATATTAGATCTATCTTTTCACCATTTAATTCATCTATAATTCTATTTATTCTACTTCCTTTTTCACCAATACATGATCCTATTGCATCAACATTTGGGTTTTCAGAATAAACTGATATTTTAGTCCTATTACCCGCTTCGCGCGCAACACTATATACCATAATAATTCCTTCATTTATTTCTGGTATTTCTAATTCAAATAACCTTTTAACAAAGCCGTAATGTTTTCTAGATAATAATATAACCGTACCTTTTGAACCAGTTTCAACCTTTGTCACATATACTTTTATGTTAGAACCCATTTTTATTTCTTCACCTGGAATTATTTCAGTTTTTGGCAATATACCTTGTACTCTTCCTAAATCAATATAATAATTTCTAACATCTTCCATCGCAACAAGTCCACTTATCATTTCATCTTCTTTGTCACTATACTCTTCACTTATAATTTCTCTTTCTGCTTCCCTAATTTTTTGAATAACAACTTGTTTAGCAGTAGCTGCTGCAACACGTCCGAAATCTTTTGGTGTAACTTCTTCTTCAATTGTTTCACCAATTTCTATACCTGGGACTATTTTTTGTGCTTCTTCTAATGTTAGGTGTATTCTTTCATCAAAAGGTAATTTTGTTTTTTCTACAATATCTTCTCCATCAAATGTTTGATCTACAACAATTTCCACTTCACTTTCTGGGTCAACAACTGTTTTAAATGAAAATACTTTTATTTCACCAGTTTCTTTATTTATAACAACTCTAACATTTGATAAAGATTTATAATTTTTTTTGTACGCAGAAGTAAGAGCTAATTCAAGAGCCTCATATATTACTTCTTCTTCTATACCTTTTTCTTTAACAAGTAATTTTATAGCATTTTTAAATGCTTTAATATCCATTTTAATTCCCCCTCTCTTTTGAACATATATCTAATATATAACTTTCTTCAATTAAATCATGTTCATCTAAAATCGGATTTATTATTTCCGTTACCTTGACACAATCATCAACATTTACCGAATTTTCTTTATCTATCACAATTCTTAAAAAATTGACACCATTTTCTTTAACATAAATTATTTCATCTAATATAAATTTTTGGTCTTGTATTGGTTTTTCTATTAACTCTCTAATTTTATCTTCTATTTTCATTTTATTCCTCCACCTATGGTAAAGAGTGGGTCCCCCCACTCTTTTATATATTGTATTATACCATATATACATAGTTTTTAAAACATTTATATAATAATATATATTATTTTAATTATTTTTGGTATAATTACAGTGGAGATGATTATATGAATATTAATTCTATTAAAAATAAATACAAATCTGTGTTTAGGGGATTGTTAGTGTTTAGCGTATATGTTTTTATTACATTTTTTAAAAATATTCCTATTCAATTTTTAGGGTTCGATAAAATTTCTGATAATTATTATATAATATACAACACAATTATTTCCTTTTTCTTAATTATTATTATATCATTTATTTATAAGGATACTTTAAAAAATAATTATTACGATTTATTGAAAAACCACAAAGAATATTTTAAAAAATATTTGAAATATTGGTTAGCAGCTTTGTTTTTTATGGCTTTATTTAACTTAATATTTTTAAATTTTATGCCAAATACGATTCCAAAAAATGAGGAAATCGTGAGGGAAATATTTCAAAGCAATCCATTTATTATGTTTATCACAGCAGTTATTTTCGCACCTATTATAGAAGAATTAGTTTTCAGGCAAAGTTTTAGAGATATATTTTCAAATGATATTTTATTTGTTTTTATGTCTGCATTCATTTTTAGTTCTTTTCATGTTATTGGTACTCTTAATTCTTATATTGAGTTATTATATTTAATACCTTATGCTATTCCAGCTATTGCTTTTTCTTTAATACTAATTAAAACACAAAATATTTTTGTACCAATAGGATTTCATTTTCTACATAATGGAATTTTAATTTCATTACAATTTATTTTATTATTTTTTGGATAGGGGTGTCGTATGAAAAAAAAGTTTTATATTTTATTATGCTCTGTTGCTATTATATTTATAACTTTATTTATATATGCTTATTTTTTAGGTACAAAAGGATTGAAAGTTAATGAAATTAAAATAATTAATAATAAATTACCAGATTATTTTCATGGTTTTAAAGTAGTTCACATAAGTGATATTCATTATGGTAGAATTATTAACGAAAAAAATATGGATAATGTTGTTCATAATATCAATATGACAAAACCTGATATTGTTGTTCTTACCGGTGATTTATTAGATAGGGATAGAAAGTTAGAAAGTGATGAAAAAAACACATTAATAAAATTTTTGGGAAATATCAATAGTAAAATTGGAAAATATGCTATTAGTGGTAATCATGATACTGATTATGGTTTAGAAGAATGGCAGTATATAATTGAAAAATCTAATTTTATTAATTTAAATAATAATTTTGAGTTGATATATAATGAGGGCAATTTACCTATTTTTATTTCAGGTTTAAGTTCAAACTTAAATGATAATAATAATTCAATTCAAAAAAAATTATCTTTAATCAATAAGTTTTTAAACGATACTTCATTACCAAATTCTAAGATACCTAAACCTGTGTACAATATCATGTTATTGCATGAACCAGATTTTATAGATGAACTTAATACTAAAAATTATAATTTAATTTTAGCTGGCCATTCTCATAATGGACAAATTAAGTTACCTTATTTTGGAGCCTTAATTAAACCGATTGGTGCCAAAAAATATTATGATGAACACTATAATATTGATAATACAGATTTGTACATTTCAAGTGGTTTGGGGACCTCAACTTTAGATATTAGACTTTTTAATAAACCATCTTTTAATTTCTACCGTTTAACGAAACAATAATATTTATATAATTACAATTTTTAAAAAATTGAGTATATTTATCTTCGATGTTTTTTTTACGGAGGATTATATATTAATCATCATTATATTAAACAAGCTTAGCATAAGTTACAATTAATTTGTTATAATTTTTAAAACATTTATGAATTTTATAACACTAATTAGTTACGCAAATATAAAAAACCTTAAAATTTTAAGGTTTTAATTTATTTTAGTAGTTTTGTATAATCCATGTATATTGCAATAAGCGTACGCTGTAATATTAGTTCCATTTACGATGAATTTGGCGATCGGATCTTCATCGGGATTTAAATTAACTTTTTGGATTTTATTATCCTCAATTATTGCTATCCATTCAATGTAATGTTCTTTAATCATTGGGTGAATTACCTTACCAATTTGTACTGATAATTCATTACCTTTTTTCGTCATAAACGGAATGTGTTTTTCATACGTATTTTCTTCTGTACTTATTTCAATTTCATTCATTTCTTGGCCACAACATACTAATGTACCACCACCGTTATTAATTAACTCAACAATATTACCGCAAATTTCACATTTAAATATTTTCATATCTTACCTCCTAATTTATTATAACATGTTTTTTATGGTTTTTTAAACCCCAATATTTTTATTTTTGTTTTTTAACCAAGTTTTTCTAATCCAATCTATTGGTACAACAGAGAATCCTAATACTATTATTATTATAAGTTCTTTAAAACTTAATCCAACAACCCTAAAAATTGTACCCCCATAATATATTATATATAACTGAATAATTGAAATTAATAACATTATAATTATAAATGCCTTATTTTTTAATAAGTTCGCAAATATATTTAATCTATGAGTTCTAGCATTAAAACAATTAAAGATTCCAATAAATATAAAAAGTGCAAAGAAAGCTGTCATGAGTTCAATTGTACTTCCATCATAAATGGTTTTTATAATAGGTGTTTTTAAAAATAGCAAGCATAATATAAATGAATACATACCAGTAAATAGTATTTGACCTAACATATATTTATTTATAATGTTTTCATCCCTACGCTTAGGTTGTTCATTCATATATTCAATTAAGGCTGGTTCACCAGCGAAAGCTAATGCTGCTAATGTATCCATTACCATATTGACCCACAACATTTGAATAACAGTAATTGGATTATTAACACCAATAAATGGTCCTACAATTGATATTCCAACAGCACACATATTTATTGTTAATTGTAGTACAATAAATTTTCTAATATTTTTAAATATAGTCCTTCCATATAGTATAGATTTAGAAATTGATTCAAAATTATCATCTAAAATAACTATATCGGAAGCTTCTTTTGCTACTTCTGTTCCGCTTCCCATCGCAATACCTACATCAGCCATTTTAATCGCTGGGGCATCATTGACACCATCCCCTGTCATTCCAACTACTAGATTTAGTTCTTGTGCTATTTTTACCAATCTACTTTTATCACTAGGTAATGCTCTTGCTACAACACGGATATTTTTAAGATCCTTTTTTAATTTTTCATCAGATAATCTTGATAATTCATCACTTGTATATATTAATGAATTACTTTCAATTAACCCCACTTCTTTTGCTATTGCTACTGCGGTTTTTTTTGCATCACCAGTTATCATTACAACTTGAACCCCAGCTTTTTGTACTTCCTTAACTGATTCTTTTACTTGGGGTCTAATTTCATCCCTAATTCCTACTAATCCAATTAATGTGAGTTTGCTAGGTATCTCATTTTTCAGTGGTTCAATAGAACTAGTTGCAACTGCTATAAATCTTATATTTTTTTCACTTAGATCATTTAAAATTTGAGTAAGTTTAAATTTGTTTAAAAACAACCTTTTTGTATTGTCTTTTTCATAATAATAATTACATTTTTCAATAATTAATTCTGGCATTCCTTTTATTAATGTTATATTTTCATCCCCACTAATATTAGTTATTGAATATTTTAATTCACTATCAAATTGCACTATTTTTTTCTTTATTATATTATCTTTCATACTTGTTTTGGAAACATATTCCATTAATGCTCTGTCTGTTGCATTACTTCCAATTGCAATGTTTTTTGTTACATCAAAGGTTGAATCATTATTGTATAATAATGATATTCTAAGTATGTCAAATAACTTATTTGTCTGTTTGGGAAATTCTCCTTTATACTCATTACCTAAAGCATCAATAAATGTTGTTACTTGCAATTTTCCTTTCGTCAATGTACCTGTTTTATCAGTAAACAATATATTTAAATTACCAAATGTTTCAATTCCAAATAATTTTCTTACCAAAATGTTATCTTTTAACATTTTTTTCATATTCCTTGATAATACTAACGTTATCATCATTGGCAATCCTTCTGGAACTGCAACGACAATAACTGTTACAGCTAAAGTTATTGCGTGTAATATATGTCCAATTAAAACAGGATAATTATTTAAAAATAGTTTTATTTTAACTATATTAAAATTGTTTTTTAATACAATTACATCAAACAAGTATGAACTTGCAACTAAAAATGCACCAATGTATCCTAGATTGCTAATTATTTGTGCTAATTTACGTAATCTATATTTTAATGGACTTTCCCTTTTTTCTTCTTGCAAACCTAAACCAATACTTCCATAAATCGTTTTATCCCCAACACTTGTAACTAACATAGTTGCCTCATTTGCGCATACAACACTACCCCTTAAAATTTTATTATTATTTATATTTTTAGTTATCTCCTTTGTTTCACCACTAAGTGCCGATTCATCAACATCTATCGTACCTTTTATAACTATTCCATCTGCTGGTATTTTATCACCAGTTTGTAATAATATAACATCATTTTTTACTACTTCATCCATTGGTATTTCTATTAATTTGTTATTTCTATATGCTCTGCAATTAATTTTAGAAGCTTCTTCTTGTAATTTTTTAAACGACTCCTCACTTCCATATTCAGAAACTGTGGATATTAATGAAGCAACAAAAATTGCAACAGCAATTCCGATTGTTTCGTACCAATTAAATCTACTTAATAAAAACAAGGTTTTTACCGCTAATGCTATTAACAATATTTTAGTCATTGGTTCCCCAAGGCTCTCAATAAATAATTTTACAAAAGAATTTTTTTGTTTTATACTTATCATATTACTACCATATTTGCTACGTGACTCTAACACTTGTTTATCTGTTAAACCTATTTCATTTATTTTCACTATGATCACCTATAAAATAATATTAAATCACAGTGATATCTACCACAATAAATATTCGACAAAAAAAACAGTTTACACTGTTATATTTTTTGTTTGGATTTTTGTATATTATAATTAATTCTTATAATTACACTTCGTGGTAATAACTTAATTATGATAATTCCTAATTTTGTTAAAATTCCTGGGATAATTATTGTTTTTTTATTAAACATCATTTTTATTGCATAATTACACGCCTTATCACAATCAGTGACATTAAGTGGTGAATTAGTTTTAACGTTATTATTAATATTTGGTTTCAATGTTTTTGGACAAAAAACTCCAACATAAACATTACTTTTTTCTTGTTTTAATTCTTCATTAATTGTTTCTGATAAATTTAATACATAACTTTCAGTAGCGTAGTAAGATGACATTAGAGGTACTGGTAAAAATGCAGTAGTAGATAAAACATTTAATATATATCCTTTATTATTTTCTTTAAATTTTTTGAAAAACATTTTAGTAAGAATGTGAGTTGCTTTAATATTTAAATCGATCATGTCTAATTCATTAGTTATACTTGTCTTATAAAAATTACCATAAAGGCCAAACCCTGCATTATTAATTAGTATTTCAACATTTTCATCTTTGACTCTATTATACAGTCTCATACAATTAAATGTGCTTGATATATCAGTTATTATAATTTTAACATCTTTCCCTAACTCGCTTTTTAATTTATATAATTCTTTTTTGTTTTTACATACTAAAATAAGGTTATATCCTTTATTTGATAAAATTTTTGCCATAGACTTTCCAACTTCAGAACTAGCCCCTGTTATTAAAGCAGTCATACTATCACCTACTTAACATAATTATATATTATATTTATTCATAAAACAACTGTTAAAATTGTTAATAAAAAAAGAGTATATTACTCTTCTTCAGTTAATTTTAAAATAACCATCATAGCATCATCACCACGACGCTCATCTAATTTTAAAATCCTTGTATAACCACCATTTCTGTTTTCAAACCTAGGGGCTAATACATCAAAAACTTTTTTAGTTGCTTCTTTATCGTTTTGTAAAAAAGCCAATGCTTTTCTACGAGAAACTAAATCATTTTTCTTGCCGTATGTAATCATTTTATCAAAAAATTTTCTTACTTCTTTTGCTCTTGCTTCAGTAGTTTGAATTTGCTCATTAATAATTAAATCTTTTGTTAAATTTGCTAACATACTTCTTCTATGCTTATTATCTCTTCCTAGTTTTCTATACATAATATTTCCTCCTACCTATTGATCTTCATCACGGAATTTAAGGCCTAATTCTCTTATTTTATCATTAATTTCTTTTAATGATTTTTTACCAAGATTTCTAATTTTCATCATTTCTATTTCTGTTTTTTCAACTAGATCACCCAAAGTATTTATGTTTGCACGCTTTAAACAGTTATAAGCACGTACAGAAAAATCTAAGTCATCTATTGACATTTCCAATTTTTTAAGTTTGCTATCTTCCTTTTTTGCAGTCATCACACCAGTTAAGTCTGTAATTTCACTTAATTCTGATAATATCTTTAAGTGTTCCATTAAAATTTTTGATGCTAATGCTACAGCTTCTTCTGGTCTTAAACCACCATTAGTGTATACATTTAAAATTAACTTATCATAGCTGTCATCTTGCCCAACTCTTGCACCTTCTACTTCGTAATTTACTCTTTCAATCGGTGAATAAAGTGCATCAATTGGAATATATCCTATTTTATCATCCTCAATAAGTTTCTTGTTTTCACTTGAAGGAATATAACCACGACCATTAGTAACAATCATTTCAATATCTAATTTCCCACCTTTAGATATCGTTGCTATTTCTTGATCTTTATTTATTATTTCAATATCAGGATCAATATCAATATCAGCTGCAGTAACCTTTTTTTCTTTATCTACTGATAAATGAATTACTTTAGGTTCTTTTGAATGATTCTTAATTACAATATTTTTAAGATTTAAAAGTATTGTAGTAACATCTTCTACAACCCCATCAATTGTTTGAAACTCGTGCATTACTCCATCAATTTTAACAGCAGTTATTGCACTTCCTGGCAAACTAGAAAGCATTACCCTTCTAAGAGCGTTTCCTATTGTCGTTCCAAATCCTCTCTCTAATGGTTCTAATTCAAATTTTCCATAATTATTATTTTCCATGTATTCAGTTATTTTATATATTGGTTTTTCAAAGTTTAACACTCTAACACACTCCTTTTCTAATTTATCCACGCGGACGCTTTGGTGGACGACATCCATTATGTGGTATTGGTGTTACATCTGTTATAGAAGTTATTTCTAACCCCGCTGTTTGCAATGAACGGATAGCTGTTTCACGCCCTGAACCCAATCCTTTTACAAACACCTCAACTTTTTTCATACCAACTTCAGCTGCAGCTTTTCCTGCTGCTTCTGCTGACATTCCAGCAGCGAATGGAGTAGATTTTTTACTTCCTTTAAATCCCAGCGTTCCTGCTGATGCCCAACTAATTGCATTTCCTTCTTTATCACTTATAGTAACAATCGTGTTATTAAAAGTAGAATGAATATATGCTTTACCTTCTGGTACATTCTTTTTTACTTTTCTTTTTCTTGGTTTATATGCCATTAGTTATCCTCCTTTTACTAATTTTATTTTTTCTTATTTGCAACAACTTTACCTCTTCCTTTACGTGTTCTAGCGTTACGACTAGTTCTTTGACCACGCACAGGTAATCCACGACGGTGTCTTGTACCTTCATATGAATTAATTTCCATTTTGTTTTTAATATTCATGTTTGTTTCACGTCTTAAGTCACCTTCGGTTGTATATTTTTCTAATTCTTCACGTAATAAAGCAAGTTCATCATTGCTTAATTCACTAACTTTCTTGTTTTTGTCAATTTTTACATTTTCTAATATTTCATTAGATAAATTTTTTCCTATTCCATAAATATAAGTTAAAGATATTTCCACTCTTTTATTATCTGGTATATCTACACCTTTAATTCGTGCCATAAAACACCTCCTATTATCCTTGTCTTTGTTTATGTTTTGGGTTTGAACAAATTACGTATACTTTTCCCTTTCGTCTTATAATTTTGCATTTGTCACACATTTTTTTTACTGACGGTTTTACTTTCATATAAATACCTCCCTAATTTTTTCTGTAGGTTATTCGCCCACGTGTTAAATCATATGGTGAGAGTTCTATAGTTACTTTATCACCTGCTGAAATTCGAATGTGATTCATTCGTATTTTACCAGAAACGTGGGCAATAACTATATGTTTGTTTTCAAGTTCTACCTTAAAAACACCACCAGGTAGTAGTTCTAAAACTTTACCCTCAACTTCTATTGTATCTTCTTTTGACAATTTTTCACCTCTTTGTTAAAATTTCAATCCCAGTAGTAGTAATAAGTACGGTATGTTCAAAATGTGCTGATGGTAAATTGTCAGCTGTGACAATTGTCCATCCATCTTCTTCGATATAAACACCACTTACTCCTAAATTGATCATTGGTTCTACTGCAATAACCATACCTTTTTTTAAAATTGGGCCTGTTTTAGGCTTTCCGTAATTGGGTATGTCTGGTTCTTCGTGTAAATTTTTACCGACACCATGTCCTACCAATTCTTTAACTACACCAAAATTAAAATTTTTAATATATTTTGAAATCGCATAGCCTATATCCCCAACATGGGTACCATCTTTGATCACTTTTAATCCCTCATATAAAGATTTTTCAGTATGTATTAATAACTTTTTGTTTTCTTCTGTAATTTTACCGACAGGGTATGTCCAAGCAGAATCACTGTGATATCCCTTGTAACAAGCTCCAATGTCTATGGATATAATATCACCTTCAAGTAAAATTCTATCACTTGGAATACCGTGTACAACTTCCTCATTAATCGAGGTACAAATTGAAGCTGGATAACCATCATATCCTTTAAATGATGGCACCGCACCACATTTAATTATATATTCATGTGCTAATTTATCTAGTTGATTAGTGGTTATTCCAGGTTTTATATGTTTTTCTAATAATGAATGCGTATTAGCAACGATTTTACCTGCTATCCTCATCAATTTTATTTCAGCCTCTGTTTTTATATTAATCACTTAGATCACCACAATTAATTATTTGTACAATTTTACTAAATGTATCCATAACTTTTTCAGATCCTTCAATTTCATATAATATTCCCTTTTCTTTATAATAATTTTTTAAAGGCTCTATTTCGGTTAAAAACAATTCAAATCGTTTAATGAAAACTTCATAATTATCATCAACCCTTTTTATTAAATTGCTTCCACATTCATTACATACATCATTAACTATTGGTTTAACTTCTTCAATTAACTCATTATATGTTGCTTGACAATTTGAACATATTAATCTACCTTTTAATCTTTCATACGCAATATTTTTATCAATGCTTAGGTAAAAGACATATTTAATGTTTTCTTTGGTTTCTTTCAAAAATTCATCATATAATTTTGCTTGTTTTAAAGTTCTTGGGAAACCATCTAAAACGTATCCATTTTTGCAATCTTCTTTCATTAACCTTGAATGTAATATTTCAAAAATTGTTTTATCGTCTAACAATATGCCTCTTTCTATTGTATCTTTAATCTTAGTACCTAATTCTGTTTTTTTATTTATTTCTTCTCTTAAAATTGAACCGGTAGATATATGTGGTATTTTAAATTTTTCTGATAACATTTTTGATTGCGTTCCTTTTCCAGCACTTGGCGGGGATATAAGGATCATGTTAATCATCGCCTGCGACCTCTTCTTCTAGTATATGTACGACTTGTTAACTGACTATCTAATGCTTTATAAGTTTCCAATGCAACTCCTACTACAATTAATAAGCCAGTTCCACCTATAGATATGTTAGGTGGCATTTTTGTAACTATACTAAATATAATTGGCAAGCCAGCGATAAATGATAGTGCTAACGCACCAACAAATGTTAATTTATATAAAATTCCATTTATATAATTAACCGTTTCTTCTCCAGCTCTTATACCAGGAATATAACCTCCGTTATTTTGTAAATTTTCAGCCATTTCTTTTGGTTTTAATTGTACAAAAGTATAAAAATAAGAAAAGGCAATAATTAAAATAATATAAATTATAAAACCCGTCAATGTATTCATTGCTATATATTTTTGAATAAATTGTGAGTATTTTGGGTTTTTGATCATACTAGCAAAAAATGCTGGTATTGATAACAATGATGATGCAAATATTACTGGAATCACTCCTGCTGAATTTAATTTAAAAGGAATATAGTTTTGCTTTCCTAATACACTCGTGGATTTGTTAGCGTATTGTATGGGTATTCTTCTTTCCGCAGTTTGTTCAAATATTACTCCAATTACTATTAATAAATAAATTATTACAAATAATATAAAGAATAGTATCCCCGTTGCTGAACCATCCATTGTAAAGTTGTTCCATGCATCGACAAACATTTTTGGCATACTTGCGATTATCCCTGTCATTATTATTAATGATACACCGTTCCCAATACCTTTTGATGTTATTTGATCACCCATCCACAATAAGAACGCTGTACCTGCTGTTAGCACAATTGCAAATTGCATATATTGTAAAACTGATCCAGTTTTTATCATAGCAAATGACATAATATAACCTTGTATAAATGCTAGTATAATTCCTAATACACGAGTAATCTGATTTAATTTAACACGTCCTGTATGTCCCTCTTTTGACAAATCTGCTAAATAAGGTATTATATCCATTTGTGCTAATTGAATAACTATGGATGCTGTAATATATGGCATTACACCTAGAGCAAATATTGAAAATTTTTCAAGTGCTCTACCACCCATAACGTTTACTAACTCTAAAAATCCTAAACTACTTTCCCCAAGTTGTGCTTTGTTTATACCCGGCACAACTATTGTAGTTCCGAGTTCAAATATAAATAAGGCAAAAAAGGTAAATACTATTCTTTTTTGTATATCCTTATTTTTGGGATTAAATATTTGCTTGAAATTTGCAAACATTTTAGATCACCTCAGCTTTTCCACCCATTTTTTCTATTTTTTCTCGAGCAGTATTAGAAAACTTATGGGCTTTTACGTGTAATTTTTTATCCAGCTTACCATTTCCTAATACTTTAATACCGTCTAGCTGTTGTTTTACTAGACCCATTTCTTTTAGTATTTCTGGTGTAATTATTGCTCCATTTTCAAATTTATTTAAATCACTTAAATTAATAACTGCGTATACTGTTTTAAACGGTGCATTTGAGAAACCTCTTTTTGGTAATCTCATAAACAACGGTGTTTGACCACCTTCAAAACCTGGCCTTACACCTCCGCCACTTCTTGCTTTTTGTCCTTTATGACCACGACCACTTGTTTTTCCTAAACCGCTTCCAGGTCCCCTACCAACTCTTTTGGTTTTTTTAGTTGAGCCAGTGTTTGGATTTAAATTATGTAACTTCATTATATAATCTCCTCCACGTTTTTACCTCTAAGTTCTGCAACTTGTTCTGCAGTTTTTTGATGCATTAATGCATCAAGTGTTGCATACGCTACGTTAATTTTAGTTTTTGAACCAAGTGATTTAGATAAAATATCTTTAATGCCAGCCATTTCTAAAACAGATCTAACAGCACCACCTGCTTTTACACCAGTACCTTTTAAAGCAGGTTTTAGTAGTACTTTGCTCGCACCTTGCACTCCAATGGCTTCGTGAGGTATAGTATGATCATCAACAATTGCAACTTTAACTATATTTTTCGTTGCATTTTGAATACCTTTTCTGATTGCATCGGGTACTTCATTTGCTTTACCTACGCCCAAGCCAACTAAACCATTTCTATCACCAACAACAACAAGTGCAGAGAAACGGAAATTACGACCACCTTTAGTAACCTTAGTAACTCTACTTATGTTTATTACTTCTTCATCGTATTGTTTCGGACGTGGTTTTCTTCTTTTATATTCCATTTATTAACCTCCTTAGAATTTTAATCCATTTTGACGTGCCGCTTCTGCAAGTTCTTTAACACGCCCATGATAAAGGTGTCCGCCTCTATCAAATTTTACTTCATTTATTTTTGCTTCTTTTGCTCTTTTCGCAAGTAATTCTCCAACTTTTTTTGCCGCTTCTATATTGCCACCATTTTCCAGTTTTAAATCTTTATCAATTGATGAAGCGCTTACTAATGTTGTTCCTTTACTATCGTCAATGATTTGTGCAAAAATATTATTGTTTGATCTATATACATTAAGTCTAGGTATAGTTGATGTACCTTTTACCTTATTTGTGACTCTTTCATGTCTTGCTTTTCGTATTTTATTACGAGACTCTTTTTTTATCATAGTAAATCTCTCCTTTACTTTAGTTATTTAGCAGCTTTTTTTCCTGCTTTTCTTATAACTACTTCATCTTTATAACGAATACCTTTACCTTTGTACGGCTCTGGTTTCCTTATTTTACGTATATTTGCTGCAAATTCGCCAACAAGTTGTTTATCAATCCCTCTAACAATCAATTGATTATTACTTGGTGATTCAACAGTAATTTCATTTGGTATTTCTACTTCAACTGGGTGTGAAAAACCAGCAGTTACAACAATTTTATTACCTTGTACTGCGAATCTATACCCAACACCAATTGTTTCTAATTTTATTTCATATCCTTCTGTTACACCAATTATCATATTTGTTACATTTGAATTTATAGTTCCATGGAAATTTTTTAATTTTTTATCATTATTTACTATGGTTAACTCATTTCCATTTATTTCAACTGTAATATTGTCAATAACTTCAGTAGAAAGTTCTCCTTTAGGGCCTTTAACATTTACAATATTACCATTTACTGATACTGTAACATTTTCTGGGATTGTTATTATTCTATTACCTATTCGACTCATAATAATCCTCCTTACTTTCTACCAAATATATGCCAACACTTCACCACCAAGTGATTTTTCTCTTGCTTGTTTATCAGTAAGAATACCTCCTGATGTTGATATTATAGCAATACCTAAACCATTCAATACTTTAGGTATTTCAGATGATTTTGCATATACTCTTAATCCCGGTTTTGAAATTTTTTTCAATCCAGTTATAACTCTTTCATTATTTTTACCATATTTTAAATTTAATTTTATTATGTTTTGAACATCTTTTTCTTCTACTTTATAATCAACAATAAATCCTTCTTCTTTTAATATTCTCGCTATCTCTATTTTTAACTTTGAAGCGGGTACTTCAACTTCTTTATATCGCATTTGATTTGCATTACGAATTCTAGTAAGCATATCTGCAATTGGATCATTAACTACCATAAATATCCTCCCTTCAATTACCAGCTTGATTTTTTAACGCCTGGTATCTGTCCTTTATATGCTAGTTCTCTAAAACAAATACGGCAAACTCCATATTTTCTTAAAACTGAACGCGGTCTTCCACATTTTTGACAACGTGTATAAGCACGTACTTTAAATTTTGGTTTTCGACTAGCTTGTACTCTTTTACTTTTTTTAGCCATATATATTCCTCCTTTTTAGAGTTAATTCTTAAACGGCATACCGAAACCTTTTAAGAGATCGTGCGCTTCTTCGTTTGTTTCTGCAGATGTTACAAAAACGATATCCATACCACGCACTTTAACAACATTATCGTATTCTATTTCTGAAAAAATTAATTGTTCTGTTATTCCTAATGTGAAATTACCTCTACCATCAAATGATTTTTGTGATAGTCCCCTAAAGTCCCTAACACGTGGTAAAGCAATGCTTATTAATTTATCTAAAAAATTATACATATTTTTTCCTCTTAATGTAACTTTACACCCCACTGGTTGATTTTCCCTTAATCTAAAACCAGCGATTGCTTTTTTAGCCCTTGTAACAACTGGCTTTTGTCCAGTTATCAGTTCTAAATCATTCATTGCTCCTTCAATTAATTTTGAATTGTGGGCACCATCCCCAACACCAATATTAATTACAATTTTTTCCAACTTAGGAACATCCATAACTGTTTTATATTTATATTTTTCCATTAAATTAGGTATAATTTCATTATTATATTTTTCTTTTAGGCGGTTCATCATAGTCCTCCTTCCAATTAATCAAGACTTTCTTTTGATTTTTTACTAATTCTTATTTTTTTGTTATTTTTGTCAAAAGCATGCCCTATTCTTGTTCTCTTTTTTGTTTTCGGATCAATAATCATTACATTTGATACGTGTATTGGCGCTTCCATTTCAATAATACTGCCTGGATTATAACCATCTGATTTTTGATGCCTTTTTATCATATTTACATTTTCAACGATTACTTTGTTTTCATCGCGTAATATTTTTGTTATTTTTCCTTCTTTGCCTTTATCTTTACCGGCAATAACAACAACTTTATCTCCTGTTTTAAAGTTCATGTTCTACCTCCTATAACACTTCTTTTGCAAGTGATATAATTTTCATGTATTTTTTATCGCGTAACTCTCGTGCTACTGGTCCGAAAATACGAGTCCCAACAGGGCTTTTGTCGTCTTTAATAATAACACAAGCATTATCATCAAATCTAATGTGTGACCCATCTTTTCTATTTAAACCATATTTGCTTCTAACAATCACAGCTCTTACTATTTTACCTTTTTGTACTGTACCATTAGGAGTCGCTTTTTTTACAGTTCCAACAACTATATCACCTATATTTCCCGCTTTTACAACACTGCCACCTAATACACGTATTACTAAAAGTTCACGCGCACCAGAATTATCAGTTACTTTTAAACGGCTTTCTTGTTGAATCATAATAATCCTCCTTATCCGTTAATAATTATATTATTATTGCTTTTTCAATTATTTCTACTAAACGATATTTTTTTCTTTTTGATATAGGTCTTGTACTTACAATACGTACTCTATCCCCAACTTTTGCAGCATTATTTTCATCATGTGCAATATACTTTTTTGATCTTCTTATTCGTTTTCCATATAATTTATCAACTTTATATCTTTCAACTAGTACTGTTATTGTTTTATCATTTTTATCGCTTACTACTTTTCCAATTAATTCATGAGTTTTTTTATCCTTCATAATGCCCTCCTTAATTTTCACTTATTTCTCGCTCTCGTAATACTGTTTTCATACGTGCAACCAATTTCCTTAACTCTCTAATCCTAGAAGGCTTTTCAAGATTTCCCGTAGCTTGACTAAAACGTAAATTAAATAACTCTTCTTTGTACTCTTCTATTTTTTTTGTGATTTCAGCGCTTGACATTTTTCTAATTTCTTCCATTTTCATTTGCTTCACCACTTTCCTTTTTTACAAATTTACATTTTATTGGTAACTTATGCATTGCTAAACGTAATGCTTCTCGTGCTACTTCTTCACTTACTCCGTCTACTTCAAACATTATTTTGCCCTTTTTAACAACTGCAACCCATTTATCTGGTTGTCCTTTACCTTTACCCATACGAGTTTCTAAAGGAATGCTAGTTAATGATAAGTGTGGAAATATATTAATCCAAACTTTTCCACCTCTTCTCATATAACGCGTCATTGCTACACGAGCAGCTTCTATTTGTTGTTGAGTAATCCATGCACCTTCCATAGCTTGCAATCCATATGAACCAAAATGTAACTCTAAATTACCCTTTGATTTACCTTCATAACTTATTCTATGAGGTTTACGATATTTAGTTTTTCTTGGTATTACTGCCATAGTTATTACCTCCCTTGTTTTTCTTTTCAGGAAGGATTTCTCCTTTATAAATCCATACTTTAACGCCAATTTTACCAAAATTAGTATCCGCTTCTTTATGTGCGTAATCAATATCAGCTCTTAAGGTATGTAATGGAATAGTTCCTTCGGTATATCCTTCTGTCCTAGCCATATCAGCACCACCTAAACGCCCAGAAACAGATGTTTTTATTCCTTTTGCTCCCGCTCTCATTGTATTTCTAATAGCCCTTTTTTGTGCTACTCTAAATGAAACACGGTTTTCTATTTGTCTTGCTATATCCTCTGCAACAAGTGCCGCAACAATATTTGGGTTTTTTATTTCCATAATTGAAATTTGAACATTTTCATTAACTAATTTAGATAATTTATTTCGAGTTTTTTCTATCTCTTCACCACCATGACCGATTACAACACCTGGTTTTGCAGTGTTTATAATTACTTCTGTTTTTTTAGATGTTCTTTCAATTAAAATACTTGAAACTGCTGCGTCTTTGTATTTTTCTTTGATATATTCACGAATTTTAATATCATTATTTAAAAACTTAGCAAAATCTTTGTTGTCTGCATACCACTTTGATTGCCATGTTTTGTTTATTCCTATTCTAAGTCCTATTGGACTAACCTTTTGACCCATCAGTTACCTCCTTTATTTATTTTTTATCACTTACAACTATTGTAATATGACTTGTTCTTCTTTTTATCGGATCAATATAACCACGCGATCCAAATCTAAATCTTTTCAATGTTTGACCTTCATCAACATATGTACTTTTAATATATAAATCTTCTTTACTTAATTCATGTAAATTTTCAGCATTTGCTACAGCCGAAACTAAAACTTTATGGATAATTCTTGCTGATTTATTATTCATATTTTTTAAAATAACATCAGCTTCTGTTACACTTTTACCACGTATTAAATCTATAACTAAACGAGCTTTACGAGGTGCAACTCTTATATTTTTAACAATTGCTTTTGCTTCCATTTTAGTCCTCCTCCCTGGATTTCATTATTATTTTCTTGCGTCTTTGCCATGAGCACCTAATTTTCTTGTTGGTGCAAATTCCCCTAATTTATGACCAACCATATCTTCAGTTACATAAACTGGTATAAATTCCCTACCGTTATGAACAGCAAATGTATGTCCAATAAATTCAGGAAATATTGTGGAACGGCGTGACCATGTTTTTATTACTTCTTTTTTTCCAGATTCATTTACTTTTTTTACTTTTTTCATTAAATGTTTATCTATAAACGGTCCTTTTTTTAAACTTCTTGCCACTTAAACCATCCTTTCATTATTTTTTACGACGACGAACAATTAATTTATTCGAAGCTTTTTTAGAACTACGTGTTTTTAATCCTAATGTTGGTTTACCCCAAGGTGTTAACGGTGCTTTTCTTCCGATAGGTGCTTTACCTTCACCACCACCATGTGGGTGATCTGTTGGATTCATTGCAGACCCTCTTACCGATGGTCTGAACCCTAAATGTCTTTTACGACCTGCTTTACCAAGATTAACTAATTCGTGGTCTTTATTTCCAACTTCACCAATAGTTGCACGACAAGTACCAAGTATTCTTCTAACTTCACCACTTTTTAAACGTAACAAAGTATATCTTCCTTCGTGTGCTAATATTTGAACAGATGAACCTGCTGAACGTGCTATTTGAGCACCTTTTCCTGGCTTCATTTCAATATTGTGAACCATCGTACCTTCTGGTATATTTTCTAATGGTAAACAATTTCCTATTTTTATATCAGCGTTCACTCCACTTTCGATCTTATCGCCAATTTTCAGTTTATTTGGTGCGATGATATATCTCTTTTCTCCATCTGCATAATTTATCAAAGCAATGTTTGCAGTTCTATTTGGATCATATTCAATTGAGGCAACAGTGCCAACTATATCATCTTTATCCCTTTTAAAATCTATAATTCTATATTTTCTTTTAGCACCACCACCACGATGTCTAACAGTCATTTTTCCTTGATTGTTACGCCCACCACTCTTTTTTATTGGGACAACAAGTGATTTTTCTGGTTTAGTTTTTGTAATGTGTTCATTACTCACCGATGTCATACCACGTGTACCACCTGTAACAGGCTTATATGTTTTAATAGCCATTTTATATCCTCCTTTACTTATTAAAATTCAATGGAACTTCCTTCACTTAATTTGACCATTGCTTTTTTTACTTTATTTGTTTTTCCAAAATATTGTCCAACTCTTTTTTTCTTTGGTTTAACATTGATGATATTTACCTTTTCAACTTTAACATCAAAAATGTTTTCTATAGCTTGTTTAATTTGGACTTTGTTAGCCCTAATATCAACACTGAAAGTATATGTATTATTATCTTTTATAAGATCATTACTTTTTTCAGTAATAATAGGTGATTTAATAATATCTCTATATTTGTTTTCCATTAAACAAGCACCTCCTCTATAATTTTTGCAGCATTAACAGTTATAACCATTTTATCAACACTAACAATATCAAGTGTATTAATTTCATTAACATGTAATAACATTACATTCTCTAAATTTCTCGTCGATAATATTAAATTATCTGTTAATTCCTCAACTACAATTAGCACTTTTTCATTTAAAATATTTAATTTTTTCAATGTGTTAATCATATCTTTTGTTTTATGACTTTTAAAATTAAAATCATCTAAAACAATTAAATCGTTTTCTTTATATTTATAAGCAAGTGCTGATTTTATTGCTAATCTTCTTTCTTTACGATTCATTTTTTTTGTATATTTTATAGGTGTTGGACCAAATGTAACACCACCACCTACCCAAATTGGTGATCTTATACTACCGTGACGAGCTCTACCAGTTCCTTTTTGGCGCCATGGTTTTTTTCCTCCGCCTCTTACTTCACTACGTGTTTTCGTTGAATGTGTTCCTTGCCTTTGAGTATGCATAGTTAATTTAATTGCATCATATAAAACTGCATCATTGGGTTCAATTCCCCATAAATTTTTATCTAATGAAACATCTTTTATTTTTTCACCATTTATATTTAGTACAGATATTTTACTCATATTTGTAACCTCCTATTTGCTTTCGCTTTCTTGATTATTTTCTTTTTTATCAGAATTATTGTTTGGTGAATTATTTGATGTTTTAGTAGAATATGAAACTAGTTCTTCAACTTCTTTCACTTTACCATTACTTTTAACAGATGTTCTAATTTTAACTAATGATTTTTTTGGTCCTGGCACATTGCCCTTAACCAATAATGCATTATTTTCCACATCAACTTTAATTACTTCTAGATTTTGGATTGTTACTGTTTCCGCTCCCATTTGACCTGGTAATTTAGTGCCCTTAAAAACCTTAAGTGGCCCAATTGAACCTAGTGAACCCGGCTTTCTATGGAAGTGTGAACCATGACTCATAGGACCACGAGCCTGATTATGCCTTTTTATAACACCTTGGAAACCTTTACCTTTGCTAGTTCCAGTCACATCGACAATTTCACCTTCTGTAAAAATATCAACTTTTACTTCTTGTCCTAATTCATACTTTTCAGTATCAACACCTTTGATTTCTCTAAAGAAGCGCTTAGGTGCTGTGTTAGCTTTATCAGTATGACCCTTTGAAGGTTTATTAGCTAACTTTTCTCTTTTATTACTAAATCCTAATTGAATAGCATTATATCCGTCTTTTTCAACAGTTTTTATTTGCGTCACTATGTTAGGTTCTACCTCTATTACAGTAACCGGAATCAATTTACCAGATTTAGCAAAAACTTGAGTCATTCCTATTTTTTTACCTAAGATTCCTTTCATATTATTTCCTCCTATTTATAACCTTATAATTTAATTTTAATATCAACGCCACTCGGTATGTCTAAATGAGTTAATGCCTCTATAGTTTCTTTACTAGGGTTATTGATATCTATTAGTCTTTTGTGTGTTCTTTTTTCAAATTGCTCTTGAGCATCTTTGTCTTTGTGAACAGCTCTTAAAATTGTTATTTTCTCTATTTCAGTTGGCAATGGGACAGGTCCACTTATTTCGCCACCTGTTCTTTTAACAGTTTGAATTATCTTCGCACACGCCGCATCTAAACTTTTATGTTCAAACGCTTTTAATTTGATACGAACCTTTGATTTTGACACTACTTTTCCTCCTTTCGCCTACATCTTGTGTAGACTAGCTCCGTGTAAAAACTTGATAACGCCCTCTTGACAACTCACCCGGGTGTACCAACAACCTCACACATCTTTGCTTCACACACAATATGATTATACATAGTTATTTTATGTTTTGCAAGTGTTTTTGTTAATTTTTTCAAATAAAAATAAATAAGCTTAAACTTATTTATTTAACAAATGGTATTAAAGCCATATGACGTGCTTTTTTAACTTCTTTTGCAATATATCTTTGATGTTTAGCGCAAGCACCAGTAATTCTTCTAGGTAAAATTTTTCCGTTTTCAGCACTTACATATCTTCTTATAACATCTAAATCTTTATAATCAACATCTTTTCCAATGCACATTTGACAAACTCTTCTTCTTCTTCTTCTGTAAAAATCAGACATTTTTCTCCTCCTCATCAATCAATTTCATCTTCAGCATCATCTAAGGTTACAATATCTCCCATGCTACTATACGCATCTTCTGCACTATTCAAATTAAAACCTTGATGATTGTTTTCTTGATAATCATAAGGACTTCGTTCAAATTCAGTATTAAAACCTTCGCTTGCCATTCTCGCTTGAGCTTGTGCTTTCGTTTCTAAAAACTGAACATTATCAGATACTACTTCAAATGTATATACCCTTTTTCCATCTTTATCATCGTATGAACCTGTTTGTATTCGACCGTCAACTGATACTAAACTTCCTTTATCTAAGTAATTACATATCGCTTCTGCTTGCTTTCTCCATACAACAATACCGATAAAATCTGCATCTCTTTGTCCCTGTGTATTACCAAATGGTCTATTTACTGCTAAAGTAAATCTAGTATACGGTATTTGGCTATTTGTATAGCGCAGTTCTGGTTTTGCAGTAATTCTTCCTACTAATGACACTCTATTCATTTTTACACTCCCTCGTTATTCCTTTTTTGTTACAAGATGTCTTATAACATCTTTACTTAATGAACATATTCTATTAAATTCATTTATTGCATTAATATCATTTGTTTCAACATTAAATAAAAAGTAATAACCACTTTTTGTTTTATTAATTTCATATGCTAGATCTTTTTTACCTAACGCTGTTTCTTCTACATTAGTGCTTCCATTATCTATTAACACCTTTTTTAATTGTGCTACTACATTATTTATTTTTTCTTCTTCTAATGTAGGTTTAATAATGAACATAATTTCATAATTTTTCATTTCACACCTCCTTATGGTCTTTGGCTTTTATTAAAAGCAAGGAGTAATTAATACTCGCTTATAATTATAACAAAATAAATTATTATTGTAAATCGTTTTTAGACATTAAATAGAAAGTGGCAAACATCTCCATCATTCATTATATAATCTTTTCCTTCTAATCTGAGTTTTCCTGCCTCTTTAACATTTTTTTCACTACCATACTTTACTAAATCATCATAACTCATTACCTCTGCTCTTATAAAACCTTTTTCAAAATCACTATGGATTATCCCTGCACATTGTGGTGCTTTCATTCCCTTTTGAAAAGTCCATGCCCTAACTTCCTTCTTACCAACTGTAAAATACGTAGCAAGCCCAAGTAACTCATATGTTGCTTTAGTTAATTTATTAAGTCCACTATCTTCTAGACCTAATTCATTTAAAAACATTTCCTTTTCGATTTCACACAACTCATTTAATTCACTTTCAATTTGAACAGACAAAACAATTGTTTTTGAATTCTCTAATGTTGCATAATCTTCAAGTTTTAAAACATAATCATTTTTTGTTGTTATGTTCCCTTCATCTACATTGGCTACATATATAACTGGTTTTTGAGTTAACAAATTAAAATGTTTTATCATTTTCAATTCTTCCTCTTTTAAATTCATATTTCTAATTGCAACATTTTTTTCAAGATTATCTTTTATAACATTTAATAATTCAACTTCTTTAATAGATTCTTTGTCTTTTGTTGTTAATGCTTTTTTACTTATTCTATTCAACCTATTAGTTATTAATTCTAAATCAGATAACATCAATTCGTAATTGACTATTTCTATATCCCTAATAGGATCTATACTTCCTTCAACGTGCACAACATTAGGTTCTTCAAAGCATCTAACAACATGGCAAATCGCATCAACTTCGCGAATGTTGGATAGAAATTGATTCCCTAATCCCTCACCTTTTGATGCACCTTTTACTAAGCCTGCAATATCAATAAATTCAAATGTAGTTGGGATTTTTTTGTCTGGTTCTGTTATTTTAACTAAAAAATCTAATCTTTCATCTGGAACTGTTACAACTCCTTGGTTAGGTTCAATTGTGGCAAATGGATAATTTGCAGCTAATATATTTTGACTTGTAATAGCATTGAAAAGTGTTGATTTTCCCACATTAGGTAAACCAACTATTCCCGCTTTTAAATTCATTTTATCACTCCGTAACTTTTGACTGATGTATTATAACATAAGTAGTTTTATTTTACAATAATTAAAAAAGGCTATTGCCTTTTATAATGCTGGATAAGTACCCGGTCCTAATGGTAAACCAATTACAAACCAACCAATTACTATTAACAACAACACAAAAGCTATTATCATTATACTAGGAATTAAAAGTTTGTAAATTTTAAAAATGGAAATAGTTTTATCTTTATAATAATTTTGGATGAAACCAATCATTACAACAAAATATAAAAATAAAGGAGTTAATGACTTACCTATTCCATCCGCTAGTTTAAAAATAAATAAGGTGAAATCTGGTGTAATGTTTGTTCTCATAAATAATGGAACGATTAATGGTGACATTAATAACCATTTTGATATTGTGGATGGTATTAAAATACTTATTAATATTGTAACAATAAATAAAACAATAATCAGCGGTATACCAGAAAATTGTATGTTAGCTAAAAGCGTAATTAATTTTGCACTTAAAACTTCGTTAATATTAGTCCAGTTTACTACCGCAATTAATTGAGATATAAAAAACAATAATGTAAGTATATAACTTAAATTTATAAAATTAACTTCAATATTATTATTTATTGTTTCTTCTTTATTTTTATTTAAAAAATTATATATAGAACAAGTTATTATAATTATAAACATTAATAAATATGGAAAACCTTCTATAAAAGGAGAACCATCTGAAAATAATTTTTCTAAAAATGTATCTCCTATATTATTTAAAAGTAAACCAGAGAATGGGAGACCTGGAATAAACATAAAAAGTAATAAAATATTCAATATAATAAATACTATGAAACTTATAATAAATGATTTTTTATTTATTTTATACTCGTCATTATAATTATTGGTAATTTTAATTTCTGGTAATTTTTCTTTTATTCTTTTTTCTATTGTGTAAGTTAATGTCATTATTAGTAAAATCGTAGTGGTTAACATTATATAGAAACTAGAAGTCATATTATATATATAATTTTTATCTACATCTATTTTTGCTGCCATAGCTGTAATTTGTCCTAATAAATGATCGTTATATGTAAACATAAAACCAGTACCATAACCTAATGTTAAACCTAAAAATACTGTAATTATTCCTGTTAAGGGATTTTTATCCAACTCCTTGTAAATTAGTGCTATAAAGGGCATTAAAAACAAATAACTATAATTTCCAATAAAAGAAAATAGTATTGATATTATTAATACAATAAAGGTAATAACAAATGATTTTATTTTTTTTAATGGGTGCAAAAGAGGTTTTAATATTTGTGTATTATCTATGTAGCTAATTGATATTATAGATAATATCAATAAACCTAATGGTTCGATTATTTGAAAACTAGTAATGGGATTACCTATCATAAATTTTAACCCGTCAATTGAAAGGGCATTTCTAATAGTTATTAGTGTAGTCTCAAGTGTATTGTTTACAATAATCGTTTTTTGTCCTTCCAACCCAATAGCAGATAATATAAAACTTATAAATATAACAAAAACAGTAGTTAATATTATTGTAATTATAGGTGTTTGCTGTTTTATTTTTGTTTTATTTTCCATAATTCCTCCTAATAATTTATTATTTTTTTAACCTTTTTATTAAATTCAATTCTAGTAAACATAATGCTTCTACCACAATTGTTACATTTAATTTTTATGTCAGCACCTGTTCTTATAATTGTCCATTTGTTTTCTCCGCAAGGATGTTGTTTTTTCATTTCTACTATACTATTTAATTTATATTTTTTTTCCATACTACACCTCGTTTATGATATTAATTCTTCTTTATTTTTATGAACTTCAATTTTAACTTCAGAAAAAATTAAGTTTTTAATATCTTCCTCTTTTGCTGCTGTTGTTTCCACCTTTAGTAAATATTCATTTAATAAGTGTGTACCAGACACAACTCCGTAAAATTTAATTTCATGTTTTATATTAGAAGAAATTTTTTTACAAGTTTTTATAATTAATTCTGATGTTTTTTCTATATTATAATCTATTGGAAAGGGGATTTTTATCTTTACAATTACATTATTTATACTATGATTAATAGCTTGATCTACATATCTATTTGGTATTGTTTTAATAAGACCTGTATATGATAAAATTTTTGTTGTCTTTAATCCAAAACTTATAACTTCCCCACGAAAGGTACCGATAGTAATGTGATCTCCCACTGCATATTGATTTTCTAAAATAATAAACATCCCAGCAATAAAATCTTTTAATATATCTTGAAAAGATAATCCAATAACTAATCCTGCAACACCGAGAGACGTTATTATTGCTTTTGTTTCTACACCAAGTGCATCCAATATAATTAGAGCACACAAAATAATTAGTGTATATCTTACAAAATTGTTAAAAATACTAATAATTGTATTTCTTTTTCGATTATCTATTTTTTTAAACACTATAAATTTGTTAATTATTTTTTTTATTGTATAGTACAAAACCAAACTAAATATGACGCTAAAAGATGGAATAAGTATCTTTTTCTTTAATAAAAATTTCATTTTTTACTCCTTTATGTTTAACACTTCTAATATTCTATTTAAATCTGCTACATTAGTAAAATTTATAATCAATTTATTATCTCTAATTTTGATTTTGGTATCCAATTTATCACATAATAATTCTTCAATATGTTTATATTTATTATTATCTTCTCTAATCGGTCTTTTTATTTTGTTTCTTCTTTCAAACTTTTTTGGATCTGCAGTTTGTTCTAATTCACGTACAGGTATTTTATGATCAACTATATTTTTAGCTGTTTCTATTATTTGAGTTTCATCATCAAGTTTACTTAACACCCTAGCATGACCCATAGTTATTTTTTTATTATTAATCATATCTTGAACTTCTTTAGGCAACCTTAATAAACCTAACATATTTGTAATATGACTTCTACTTTTTCCTACTTTTTTTGATAATTGTTCATGAGTTATCTCCAATTTTTCTAACATCATTTTGTAAGCAAGTGCTTCTTCAATTGCACTTAAATCTTCCCTTTGTAAATTTTCTAAAAGGGCGATTTCCATCATTTGTTCATCTGTAAAGTTTCTAATTATAGCAGGAATTGTTTCTAGGCCAGCCTTTTTACTCGCTCTTACCCTTCTTTCACCAGCTATGATTTCAAATCCTTTTATCGATTTTTTAATTATTATCGGTTGAATAACACCATGCTCTTTTATTGAGTTTGACAGTTCATTTATAGCTTCTTCATCAAATATTTTTCTAGGTTGATAAGGATTTGGGCGCAAATCTTCAATTTTAATATCAATTATTTCTTCAGTTTTCACTGAGTCATATATTTTTTTCTCCATATTTGCCAAATCTAAATTTTCACTATTAAACAATTGTTCTAAACCCATTCCTAGAGCGCGTTTTTTATTTTCCATTTCTTTCAATCACTTCCTTAGCTAAATTTATATATGCTTCTGTTCCTCTACTTTGTGGATCATATGCTATTATAGGTTTACCATGACTGGGAGCTTCTGACAATCGAACTAACCTTGGTATTATTGTATCGTATACACGTTCTTTGAAGTAACTTTTAATTTCTTCTACAACTTCTAATCCTAATTTTGTTCTACTATCTAACATAGTTAATAATACACCTTCGATATCTAAGGATGGATTTAAATTTTTTTGTGCTAACATAATTGTATTTAACAATTGCATTATACCTTCTAGAGCAAAAAATTCACACTGAACTGGTATTATTACTGAATCACTCGCAGTCAAAGCATTGGTAGTCAATATTCCCAATGATGGTGGGCAATCAATTATTATATAATCAAAAACATTTTTAATTTCGTCTATATATTTTTTTAATTGGCCACCTTTAGAAAAACCTGGTTCTAAACGACTTTTATCCATTAATTCTATATCAACGCCTGCTAAATTTATCGTAGCAGGAATAACATATAAATTTTTAAATTTTGTTTTGACAATAACTTCATTCAATGAAGCTTCATCAATAAGTAAATCATATATACTTTTTCTAATATCGGCTTTATTAATTCCAATTCCAGTTGTTGCATTACCTTGGGGATCTAAGTCAATAAGTAAAACTTTTTTTCTTAAAACACCCAATGAAGCTGCTAAATTGATACTTGATGTTGTTTTACCAACACCACCCTTTTGATTGACAAGTGAAATTACTTTTCCCATTACATCACCATTTTCTATTAAGTATATCTACTATTTATTTTAACATATAGAGCAAAATAAATCTAGGAATTGACCTTATAAAAAAGATATTTTAATTTATATCTTCTTTAACTGAAATAGCAGCAATAGTCCCATCACTTACAGCAGTTGTTATCTGGTATATATCTTTTTTTATAACATCCCCGCACGCGTATATATTTTTTATATTCGTTTGCATTTTATCATTTACAACTATATAATTATTTTCTAACTTTAAACTTAATTCTTTTAAATATTTTGTATCAGGTATATACCCAATGTTAATAAACAAACCATCAACACCTATTGTTTTTCCGGATTTTAACTTTAAACCAATTAATTTATTGTCCTTTTTAATTAGTGTTTTAACAACACTATTGTATTTTTTTGTTATATTTTTGTACTCTTTTAATTTTTCTTGTAATACTTTCTCAGCTGTAAAACTATCTCTTCTATGAATAATTACAACTTCTTTACAAATATTAGCTAAATAAATTGCATCTGTTATTGCACTGTTACCTCCACCAACTACAGCAACCTTTTTATCTTTATAAAAAGTCCCATCGCAAAGTGCACAGAACCCTACACCTTTACCAATTAATTCTTCTTCATTTTCAAGTCCTAATTTTCTTGGTATACGTCCACTTGCAATTATTACAGATTTACACTTTATTGTTTCTACATCTGTTTTAATAATTTTATAATCATTTTTATCTATTACGTTAATAACATTACCGTATTTGTATTCAACCCCATTTGAAATAATTTGGTTATATATGTTCATTGATAATATAGGACCTTCTATTTCATCAAAACCTGGATAGTTTTCAATTTTATATATGTTGTTTAATTTTCCTCCAGGAGCACTTTTTTCTAAAAGTAAAACATTTAAATTTGATCTTTTTAAATATAAGGCTGCGGTCATTCCTGCTACTCCACCACCAATTACAACACAATCAAAAATCAACATTTTCTACATTCTCCTTATCATTATATAAATTGCTCAATTTTGTTCCCCTATTTCTAATAAAATAAAACATTATACCAACTATAATCATTAATAAAGACATAATCTGTGCTGCTTTAAAATTTTTAAACATTAAACTATCTGTCCTTAAAGATTCAATAAAAAATCTTCCTATACTATACCAAACTAAATAAAATGATGTTAATTGACCGGTTTTTAAATATTTGTATCTTCTTACAAACAAAATTACTATAAAACCTAAAAAACACCATAATGATTCATATAAAAAAGTAGGTTGGTGATATATTCCATTAATATTCATACCTTTTATAATAAACTCTGGTATATATAAGCCTTTTAAAAAATTATATGTAGTAGCGGGTCCATATGCTTCTTGATTAAAGAAATTCCCCCATCTTCCAATAGATTGTCCTATTAATAATCCTACCACAATTATATCAAGTAATCTAAATGTATCAACTTTATGTTTTTTAGAATAAAATATTATAAATAATATTCCGGCTATAATAGTGCCGTGAATGGCCAAACCGCCCTCCCACACTCTAAAAATTTCGTTTATATTTAATTTATAATAATCGAAATGAAACAAAACGTAATAAACTCTAGCACCTATTATTGAAAATGGTATTAAATAAAAAAATAAATTTATCATAAAATCTTCATCAATTAACCATTTTTTTGCTTCTCTTATTGCAAGTGCTCCACCAATCAACAATCCCGATAAAATCATTATAGAATACCAATAAATTTTTACATATCCTAAATCTAAAAATATTGCATTCATTTTAATTCCTCCTTATTATAGGTTTTATTACTAACTCATTCATCACTATATTCATTATTGAAATACAACTGGCTACAACAAAACTCATTCCTAAACCTTTTATATTAAAGTGATCACCTAATAAAAAGTCAACAATATTTAATATTAATACATTAATAAATGGATAAAACAATCCAAGTGTTAAACCTGTAATTGGTAGTGTTAACCATACCAATACAGGTTTTATTGTTTTATTTAATATATAAATTATTATAGCTGCTATTAATCCCCATAAACCAAAATAACTATCATCTATTTGAATAGTTTTTTTAAAAATTAAAGATACAGTTATTAAAACCAACGCATAACCAAACATATGTATCAACCAATCGATAAAATTATTTAATCTTTTTGAATTATTTTTAATAACTACTATTTTCATAATAATCCTCCTATTACATATTACTTATAATTATTAAATATTATATAATATTTAATGTTATTTTACAACAACATCGTAAGTGTGTTTTGTACGTTATTTTTTTATTTCGTACAATATATCCCTTAATTCCATAGCTTTTTCAAAATCTAAATTGTCCGCTGCTTTTTTCATTTCTTCTTCAACATTTTTTATAATTTTTATCTTTTCATCGTTACTAATATTTGTAAAGTTTTCAGTTTCTAACTCTTCTTGATTTGTTACAACTTCCCTTATTTCTTTTATTATAGTTTGAGGTGTTATTTGATGTTTTTTGTTATAATTTTCTTGGATTTTTCTTCTTCTATTAGTTTCGGTTATTGCTACATTCATAGCATTACTAATATTATCAGCATACATTATCACTCTACCATTTTTATTCCTTGCAGCCCTACCAATCGTTTGAATTAAACTTCTAGAACTTCTCAAAAAACCTTGCTTATCAGCATCTAATATAGCTATTAAACTTACTTCTGGTATATCTAATCCTTCCCTCAATAAGTTAATTCCTACCAAAACATCATATTTACCTAACCTTAAATCCCTAATTATTTGTAATCTTTCTAATGTGACTATTTCGCTATGTAAATAAGCCACTTTGATACCTATTTTTTTTAAATGTGCTGACAATTCTTCAGACATTCTTATTGTTAGCGTAGTAATTAAAGTTCTTTCATTATTTTTTACTTGTTGATATATATTTTCAACTAAATCATCTATTTGATTTTTAGTACTTTTAACTTCAATTATTGGGTCTAATAAACCAGTCGGTCTTATAATTTGTTCTATAACTAAATTATTACTTTTATTCATTTCATAATCACCAGGTGTAGCTGATACGTATATTACGTTTTTCATTTTAGATTCAAATTCAGAAAACTGTAAAGGCCTATTATCTAATGCACTTGGTAATCTAAAACCATAATTTACCAAATTTTGTTTTCTCGCTCTATCTCCATTATACATACCGCCAATTTGAGGTATTGTTACATGTGACTCATCAATAATAGTTAAAAATTCTTCCCCAAAAAAATCTATTAGTGTTGTTGGGGTTTCACCCGCTTCTTTTAATGCAATATGGCGTGAATAATTTTCAACACCACTGCAAAATCCAGTTTCTGAAAGCATTTCCAAATCATAATTAGTTCTTTCTTTTAGTCTTTGATACTCTAATAATTTATCTTCTTTTTTAAAATTAGTTAATTGCTCATCTAATTCTTTTTTGATGTTTTTTATCGCTTTTTCTAGTTTTTCTTTACTAGTTACGAAGTGACTAGCTGGAAATATAGTTACTGATTTTTTAATAGATAATATTTTACCTGTTACAATATCTGTTTCGCTTATTTTTTCTATTTGATCACCAAAAAAATCTATTTTAATTGTGTTTGTTTTTTGATGAATCGGAACAATCTCTAATATATCGCCCCTTACTCTAAATGTTCCCCTTTTTAAATCTATATCATTTCTTTCGTATAACATATCTATTAATTTTTCTATTATATAATCTCTATCAACTGTTTCATTAATGTTTAAAGTTAAAATTTTGTTTTTGTATTCTTCTATTTCACCAATACCATATATACATGACACTGATGCTACAACAATTACATCTTCCCTATTTAGAAGTGCCGATGTTGCTGAATGCCTTAATTCATCTATTTCATCATTAATTGACGCATCTTTCTCTATATATGTATCTGTTCTTGCAACATAAGCTTCTGGTTGATAATAATCATAATATGATACAAAATATTCTACCTTATTATTTGGGAATAATTCTTTTAACTCTGCATATAATTGACCTGCTAATGTTTTGTTATGCGCTATTACTAATGTTTTTTTGTTTGTTTCAGCTATAACATTAGCAATAGTAAATGTTTTGCCAGTTCCAGTTGCCCCTAATAATACTTGATGTTTTTTATTTAAATCAATATTTTGGATTATTTCTTTTATTGCTCTCGGTTGGTCACCTGAAGGTTTATATGGAGATTTCAAATCGAATTTCATATATACACTCCTTTTTTAATAAACTCACTTCATTTTATCATTGATATGAATCTTTAACAAGTTTAGGTCAAAAAAAAACTGTTTAACAGTTTATTTTTTTATTTTAAATTTAATTTCATAAATATCCATTAAATCTAATTCTTCAATTTCTATTTCAAAACCCATTTTTTCTAATGTTTGTCCAAAATTCCTTGCTTCTGTTATTGCATTATTTAAAGTAATTGTTTTTTCACCGTATTCTATATCATCAACTCCTGGGATTGAGTAATCTACTACATCATTATTACCAAATAATAATTTATCAGTTTCTACATCACTAGGCGTAAAATCAAAATTATAATCCGGTTCAAATGTCGATGAAACTTCTTCACTTTTAATATCAGTTATAAAATCACTGTTTAACTCATTTAAATTTGTTTTATTATCATTATCTGTTTGTTCTGTAACTAATTCATTATTTTTATTATCATCTACAAAACTGAAAAATTTACCATGAATTATATTATTATTTTCTTCTTTTTCTTCGACACCTTCATATATTTCATTATTAATGGTATTATTATCAGATTCTAATAATTTTTGAATATCCGCTAATGGTTGTTCTGTATTTATTTCTTCCGCTGTTTGTTCAATTCTATCAATATCTAAAAATCCAGGTTTAAAATTTGTCTCATTGTTATTAAAATCATCAAATATTTCTATTTCATCAAACGATTCTATTATCGGTGATGAAGGAATATTAAAGATATCAACTTTTTCATCTGGTATATCGTTTTCTATCTTTTCACTAGAATAATCAGCTGTATAAGATTCAATATTTAATATTTTGTCAATTTCTATATCAGTTTTCCTAACTGGTAATCTTTCTTCAATAATTCTTTGTAACATTTCTTTTTGTTCCATTGAGTTTTCTAATCTCAATAATGATCTAGCATGTCTTTCAGAAATTTGATTATTTAATAAAGCTTCTTGAACTTCCTCGTCTAAATTTAATAGTCTTAGTTTATTTGATATTGTTGATTGCGTTTTATCTAATTTGTCAGCTAATTCTTCTTGGTTTAAATAACCCATATCTAATATTTTTTTGTATGATATTGCCTCTTCTATTGGAGTTAAATCTTTCCTTTGTATATTTTCAATTAGTGCGACTTCAGCACTATCTCTATCATTCAAATTACTTATTATTGCAGGAATTGTTTGTTTACCTGCTAGTGCACTAGCTTTATATCTTCTTTCACCTGCGATAATTTCGTATTTATCTCCAATTTCCCTTACTAAAATTGGTTGTATGACTCCGTATTCTTTAATTGAACCGGCTAATTCATTAATTGCCTTTTCATCAAATTTAATTCGTGGCTGGAACCTATTTGGTAAAACATCATCAAGATTTAATTCAATAACTTTTCTTTTATTTTCCACAATTTGCCTCCTTTTTATTCTTTTATACTTTTATATTACTATATTTTACTTAATATTACAATCTTTTTTGGGAAATATTTCCCGGGAAATGTTTTTTATAATGGATTATTTTTTATGTGCTTAAATTCTCTGGGATATTTAGAAGGTGTTTTTGTTTCCTTTTTTATTGATATTAAACTCCTTTTACTTTGTTCAATAGGTAGCTCAAATTTTTTAATTTTAACTACACTACATTTTAAAATTTTTAATGCCTTTTGCGAATTTAATATTTCCTGGGAAATATCTCCTTTCATTGCTACGAAATTTTTTCCAACTTTTACAATTGGAATACAATATTCCAACAATACATTTAAAGGTGCTACTGCACGTGCTACTACTAAATCAAATTTGGATATGTTATTTTTGGCATAATCCTCTATTCGACCGTGAATTACATTTATATTATTTAGTTGTAATTCATAAATAACTTCATTTAAAAATACTACACGTTTATTTAATGAATCAATTAAAGTAACATCTATTTGAGGAAAAAAGATTTTTATTACGATTCCAGGAAAACCAGCACCTGTTCCTACATCACACATATTATTAATCATTTTTAAATCTATTATTTTAACTATTGTTAAAGAATCATAAAAATGTTTTAAATACACATCTTCTTTTTCAATAATCCTTGTCAAATTCATTTTTTTGTTCCACTCACACAATAATTGATAATATTTCTTTAATTGAATTAATTGCAAGTCAGTAGCAATTATTCCAATGTTTTTTAAATTGTTTTTAAACTCTTCTTCAGTCATTAATTCTCTCCTTTTTTAAATATACCATTAAAATTGATATATCTGATGGATTAACACCACTTATTCTTATTGCTTGTCCAATTGATGTTGGTTTTATTTCTTTTAACTTTTGTTTTGCTTCACTAGCAAGATTATGGATTTTATCGTAATTTATATTTTCAGGAATTTTCATGTTTTCAAATTTTATCATTTTTTCAGCTTCTTTTTCTGCTTTTTTAATATAACCTTCGTATTTTATAATAGTTTCTACTTGTTCAATTACTTCTTTTGGAAAATCAATTTCAAAAAAATATTGTAATTTATTAATTGTAATTTCAGGCCTTTTTAATAAATCATAAAAACTAATTCCATCTTTTATTGTTGCTGATTTTATATGTTTTAAATATTCATTTGTTTCTTCACTTGGGACAATTTTAAGTGTTTTTAACAATTTAATTAGTTTTTGGATATTATTTATTTTAGTTTTATGTTCTTGGTACTGTACTTCATTGATTAATCCTACATTATATCCAATTTCCCGTAATCTTAAATCTGCATTATCATGTCTTAATAACAGTCTATACTCTGCTCGAGAAGTTAATAAACGATAAGGATCTATAACACCTTTTGTAACTAAGTCATCTATTAAAACACCAATATAGGCTTCATTTCTTTTTAAAATTAAAGGTTGCCTTTTTTCAAGTTTTAATGATGCATTTATTCCAGCTAATAACCCTTGACAAGCCGCTTCTTCATAACCACTTGTACCGTTTATTTGACCAGCTGTGTACAAGTTTTCAATAACTTTTGTTTCTAAAGTTTGTTTGATTTGAGTTGGATATATAGCATCGTATTCAATAGCGTATGCATAATTAATTATTTTACTTTTTCCCATACCTTCTATACTTCTTACTAGTTTTTCTTGTACTGATTTCGGTAAACTTGTTGATAAACCTTGTAAATACATACTATTAGTCAATTTACTTTCGGGCTCCAAAAAAATTTGATGCTTTTCCTTATCAGAAAAACGTACGATTTTATCTTCAATGGAAGGACAGTACCTTGGACCAACACTTGTTACATCCTCAATTCCACCATACATACTAGATAAGTGTAAATTTTCTTTTATTATTTCATGCATTTTTTTATTTGTATAAGTTAAATAACAATCCTCTTGTTCCTCTATTTTATATGTTGGGATAGTATCAAAACTAAATGCTAAATGTGTTTTATCTCCTGGTTCTATTTTCATTTTACTATAATCAATCGTGTGTTTATCTATTCTTGGTGGGGTTCCTGTTTTAAGTCTTATAATCTTAAACCCCAATTTTTGTAAATTATCACTTAAATATAAACTTGGTTCTTCATTGTTTGGACCTTTCCTAGTCCTGTTATTACCTATTAATATATCTGACTTCATGTACGTACCGGTTGTTAATATTACTATTTCACTGTAAATTTTAGTTTGATTTTTTAAAATTACTCCTCTTATTTTATTTTTTTCTATTATTAAGTTTTCTACCATATTTTCTAAAATTTCAAGATTTTTTTGATTTTTTAAAAGTTTCAACATTTCTTTTGGATACATTTCTTTATCTATTTGTGCTCTAAGTGCTTGAACAGCAGGACCTTTTTTACTATTTAATTTTTTTATTTGAATTTGGGATTTATCTGCTATTTTAGACATTACTCCTCCTAATGCATCAATTTCCCTTACTACTATTCCTTTTGCACTACCACCAATTGACGGATTACATGGCATATCTGCTATATTTTTTATATTACTAGTTATTAATAAAGTTTTATGACCTTTTTTTGCGGATGCAAGTGCTGCTTCACAACCAGCATGTCCACCGCCAACAACAATTATTTGATAATTCATTTTTTCACCACCTATTTACCTAAACAAAATTGTTCAAATATTTGGTGAATTAAATCTTCTTCATATGTTTCCCCTATTATTTCACCTAATTTAAACCAAATTGTTTTTATATCTATTTCTAACATATCAATGTATTCGTTATTCGTAATACCTTTTTCAATATCATTTATAATATTTAAAATGCTCTTTAATATCGACACACTTCTAGCACTACTTAAATATGTTAAATCTTTTGTCATTATTTTATCTAAATTATATATTTTTTTAATTGTATCTTTTAATTCTTCAAATCCACTATTACTATTAACACTAGTATTAATAATATATTCACTTTTTATATTTTCTAATTTTATTTTTTTAGGTAAATCAGATTTATTAATTAAAACTATATGATTTTTTTCTGTAAGAGTGGATAATATTTCATATTCTTCATCTTCTATAATTTCATTATTATTTAAAACGAATAATACTAAATCTGAATCTTCAATTAATTTTAAACTTTTCTTTACTCCTATACTTTCAACTAAATCATCAGTTTTGCGAATTCCCGCTGTATCTATAATATTTAATACGAGTCCATCTATATTAAGTGTACCTTCTACAACATCCCTCGTTGTGCCAGGTATATTTGTAACTATCGCTTTTTCTTCATTAATTAATTTATTTAATATACTACTTTTTCCTACATTAGGTTTTCCTATAATTGAAACTTTAATTCCGTTTTTTATTATTTTGCTATTTTTACTTTCATTTATAATGTTAATTATTTTAATTTTAATAGAATTCATTTTTTCTTTTATTTTTTCAATAGTCATTTCCTCTATATCATCATATTCAGGATAATCTATATTTACTTGAATGTTAGCAATTATTTCAAGTATTTCCTGCCTTAATGTTTTTATTTGTTCTGAAACTGTGCCACTTAAATGATTAAGGGCTAATTCTCTTGATTGGTCTGTTCTTGAATTAATCAAATCAATTACTGCTTCAGCTTCAATTAAATCTATTCTTCCATTTAAAAATGCCCTTTTAGTGAATTCACCTGGTTCTGCTAAACGACAACCATTGTTTAATAATATTTCTAATATTTTATTAACGGTTGCAATACTTCCATGGCAATTTATTTCAATAATATCTTCTTTTGTAAATGTTTTGGGGGATAACATTACTGTTACAAGCACTTCATCTATAATTTTTCCGTTTTCAACAATATAACCATAATTAATAGTGTGTGATTTTACTTGTTCTAAATTGGTACCTTTAAAAATTTTGTTAACTATTTTTATCGATTCATTTCCACTTACCCTTATAATTGATATTGCTCCAACCCCTAAAGCAGTTGATATTGCTACTATTGTATCATCCATTTTATCATCTTCCTTTGTTTATATAAACTCACGTAATTAAGTTTAGTTTTTATATTATAATCCATTTTTATATTTTTTACAATTTTTTATAAAAAAACAATTGCGTTCGCAATTGTTTTACTATTTATTTATATTGAATTACTACATATCTATTAGGTTCGCTTCCTTCACTTATACTTTTTAATTGTTCATATTTATTAATAATATTATGTACAATTCTTCTTTCATAAGAATTCATTGGATCTAATTTAACATCTATTTTGCTTTTAATTACTTCATTACATATATTTATAATATTTTTTTCAAGATAGTTAATTTTTTGAGATTTATAATTAGATACATCTACATTTAATTTTATGTGAAATGGTACATTGTTATTTATATTTTGTTTTAATAAACTTTGAATTGAATTGATGGTTCTTCCATTTCTTCCAATCATTATAGAATTATTAGAAGTAATTAAATTTATTTTTAAAATTTCATCTCTTATTTGAATTTCTGGATTTATTTCAATCCCGATTAAAGTTGATAAATTAGAAAAATATTCTTTTATATAGTTTATTAAATCATCATGTAGTAAGACTTGTAATTCAATTTTTTTACCTATAAATAATTTTCCTTTTATTTCTTTTTTGTTAATAAATACTTTCTTTTTTGTTGTATTTAATTCTTCTAAAGATTTTGAAGTTAATTCTTCTTCGTTTTTACCTTCATAATTATAAATTTTTAACATTTGATTTTCTCCTTTTCATTATTATATTTTGAAAAATGGCAAACCCACTATTAAATATCCAGTATAATCCAATTCCTGTTGGAAGATTAAACGAAATAAATGATATCATAACTAACATGATAGTAGATGTCATTTGCATTTGTTTTTCTTGTTCCTCCGTAATTCCAGGTGACTTATTCATTTTAAAAGAAAAATAAGTAGTCACTATTATTAAAATGTTAAAAATAATATAATAATACTGATTAAGTTTAAACGCTTCTAATGGTGTTCTTCTTAATTGAAATAAATTTAAGAAATTTTCTTCAAATAATACCGGCAACCTATTTATAGCTTCGAAAAAAGCAAAAAATAACGGGATTTGAATAAAAGCAAATAAGCAACCTGACATTGGTTTAATATTATATTTTTTATATATAAGTAATTGCTCTTGACTTTTAGCCATTAAAGAATCTCTATCAGTTTTATTTTCATATTTTTTATTCAATTTATCTATTTCCGGTTGTGCTTTTTTCATATTTTCGGATTGCATCATTGTTTTTGCTGTTAATGGCATAATTAGTAATCTCAATAATATGGTAATCGATATTATTGCCAAACCATAACTTTTTAACAAATTACCAATCCTTAATAATAATACAGCTAAAGGTTTTACAAATATACTGTTCCATAACCCCTCATATCCACCGTCTGTTATTTTAAATTCATCACATGACTTTAATTTTTCAATATTTATTTTGTTTTCTTCATAAATTTTTATTGTTTCAGTTTTCTCTGGTCTACATAAAATATTTTCAGTATAAACTTTACCTTCGTGATTAAAATTTTTGGTACAACCTGTTAATATAATTAAAAGAATTGTTAGTAATATTAGTTTAACTTTTTTTTGTTTCATATTTTTCTCCTTATTTTATTAAATTTAATTTTCTTAGTGATTCATTTATATCTTTTTTGAGTTGTTGATATGGTATATTAACAACACCTTTGTTTACCATTATAATACAATTAAATCCATTTTGATAGTCATTTTTCGAAGTAATAGATTTTATTTGGCGTTTTAATTTATTTCTTTTAACAGCATTACCAATTTTTTTACCAATAGAAAAGCCGAAAAGATATTTATTTTCGGTTGTATTTTCAACATAAAATAATAAATATTTATATCTATATGGTTTTATAGATTTAATAATTCTGTTAAATTCACTATTTTGTCTTATTATATACTTTTTTTTCATAATACCACCATTCAATAAAACACCACTGGTATAGTAGTGTTTAATGTGATAATCTTTTTCTACCTTTTTTACGTCTTCTTTTTATTACGTTCGATTTCATTCTAGCAAAAAATCCATGTTTTTTACTTTTTCTTCTTTTATTAGGTTGATAAGTTCTTTTCATAATACACCTCCTGAATTTTTTAGTAACTTATTAACAATTACTATATAATTATATATATGTTTTTTTTGTTTGTCAAACATATCCACATTAAAATGTGAATATTTAATACTTTTATTTCCTGGGCAATTAATAGTTATTCACAATATTGTGGAAAACTTATTATAATCGTTTGTTAATTGTATAACTTTTCCACAAAATTGGGGAAAAGTGTTAGTTTTTATGTTTTTTCATGTGGAAAACAGTATTTAACTTGGTTTTTTTGGTTTTTTAGTGTAAAATATTTTTAGACTTATATAAGGTGGTGGTGCTTTGGATATTAATAATATTTGGGATAAATTTTTAGATAAAATGAAATTGAATTTAGCACCAATGTTATTTGAAGCATGGTTTGCTGATACAAAATTGATTTCTTTAGAAAATAATAAAGCCATAATTATGGTCCCTATGATTATACATAAAAAACATTTAAAGGAAAATTACGGGAATTTAATTGATAATGTTTTTAATGAAGTAACTGGTTCTAATTTTAACTTTGATTTTTTAACGGAAGAAGAAATTGAAAAAATGAAAGATGATGAGATAGATATTATTGAAGAAGACTTCGATATATTTAGATCTAATTTAAATCCTAATTATCTTTTTGAAAATTTTGTGGTAGGGGAAAGTAATAAATTTGCTAAAACAACAGCTTTAGCAGTTGCAGAAAAACCAGGTGTTATGTACAATCCATTATTTATATATAGTAAAAGTGGATTAGGTAAAACTCATTTAATGCATGCTATAGGTAATTATATTGTACAAAATAGTGAAAAAAAGGTTTTATATGTAACTAGTGAACAATTTGTTAATGATTTTATTGAATTATACCGAAAAAACAAATTTGACAATAACTTTAAGGAAGTAGAAAAATTTAAAAATAAATATCGTAATATTGATATTTTAATGATTGATGATATTCAGTATTTAGAAATTGCAAGTAAAACTCAACAAGAATTTTTTAATACTTTTAATGAACTACATACTAATAATAAACAAATAATTATTTCTTCGGATAGATCACCAGATGATTTGAAACAGTTAGAAGATCGTTTAAGAACTAGGTTTACTTGGGGATTGATGGTTGATATTATGCCTCCAAACTTTGAACTTCGATTAGGTATTATCAATAAAAAAATTGAAGGAAATGGACTTCAAACTAATTTTCCACAAGATGTGAAAGAATATATTGCTAATAATTGTGTTGGCGATATTAGAAAATTAGAAGGTGCTATTACGAGGGTTGTAGCTTATGCAACTATGATGAATGGTTCCGACATTACTTTAAATTTAGCAATTGATGCACTAAAAGATTATTTTGGTAATTGTATAGATGTGAAAAATAAAATTGAACATGTACAAAATTTAGTTGCTAATTTATATAATATAACAGTTGAAGATCTAAAAGGAAAAAGAAGAATTGCTGCAATTGCAGTTCCTAGGCAAGTTGCTATGTATATTTGTAGAACTGTTTATAATGAGCCATTAGCCAAAATAGGACTTTTATTTGGCGGAAAAGATCACACAACCGTAATACATTCAGTTGATAAAATTAAAAGGGAATTAAAAACTAATAATGAACTTGAAAAAGAAATTAACAAAATTATAGGACAATTACAATAATGTGAATAACATTAAATTTTACAAGAGTTATCCACATTTTAAAACCCTCCATTAAGTCTTATTATTCAATACATTTTAAAGTTATCCACACAATTCACAACTATAATAATAATAATAATTAAAAATAATATATCAAGAGGTGATTTTTTATGAATTTTGAAATAGAACAAAAAGTTATTATTGAACATTTAAGTAATGTTATTAAAGGAATATCTAATAAAAATTTAATTCCTATATTAAATTGTATAAAAATGGATTTAACAGAAAAAGGACTTTATTTGCTAAGCACTAATAATGATATAGCAATAAAGTCATTTATTCCTAAAGAAAAAATTAAGAAAGTAAATAATTATGGTACTATTGTAGTTTATGGGAAATATTTATATGAAATAATAAGAAAATTACCAGACACAGCTATAACTATTGAAGAAGTTTTAGAAGACAAGATTAATATTTATACAAATAAATCTTCTTTTTTCTTAAATTGTAATAAAGTGGAAGATTTTCCTATATTAGATTTACAAGAAAACACAGACCCAGTAAAAATAAACAAAAAAGTACTTAAAAATATAATTAATCAAACCATTTTTGCAACTTCAATGGAAGAATCGCGACCAATATTGACAGGTTTAAACATATATATTAAGGATAATGTATTAAAATGTACAGCAACAGATTCGTATAGGTTATCAACAAAAGAAATCCAAATAGAAAACAAAGTATCTAATGAAATAAATATAATTATACCTAGTAAAAATATTCAAGAATTAAATAAAATTATAACTGAAGATGACGAGACAGAAATTGAACTACATATATTTAATAATAATGTAATATTTAGGTTTAATAATATTGAATTTATGTCAAGGTTAATAAATGGTAGTTATCCAGATACATCAGCACTAATACCAAATGATTATAAAATAAAATTAAACATTAATAGACAAGAGCTGTTTAATTCTATAGATAGGGCTTCACTTTTAACAAACGAACACGATAAACATATAATTACATTAGATTTAAAAAACAACCTAATAAAAATACTGTCAAACATTCCTGAAATTGGTAAAGTAGAAGAACAAATATTACTAACTGAAGAAAATAATATGAATATGACAATATCATTTTCATCAAAATATATGTTGGAAGCTTTAAGATCAATGAATGAACCAACTATTAACTTATATTTAAATGGTGAATTAAAACCTATAATTTTAAAAAATGGCACAGATGAAACATTAACTCAACTAATTTTACCAATCCGAACATATTAAACCAATGCCTGAAACACTTTTTATAAGTGTTTTTTTTATTAAAATAAGTATTTTAAACATTAATATTATATTTTTAAACAAAAAAACAGTAAATTTAAAAATCTGTTGTAATATAGAAGGAAATTCGCAACATTTAGCGAATTATATTAGTAAGGAGGTGTAATAATGAAGAAATACGAAATCAATCCTTCAACAATTGCAGTGCTTGCAATTGATGATACGAAAAGTGAAATTATAGAAGAGGAAGGTAGCTTTATCGTAAATAGAACTACTCCTAAAATAATTGATGATAGTTGTCGTTATTTTGGTAGTTCTTATTTAGGAAGATTTGAAGGAAGCAAAACATTTTTAGGCGGGACGGTATACAAATGTCCAATTATAATTGAGGAAACTCGTGAAATAATATTTTTTCCAACAGGTTCAGCTCGCTCAACTGAATGTTCTTGGATCTCATTAAATAAGATTTCACATTATAAAAAATCTGATGATAAAACAATTATATTTTTTAAAAATGGAAAAACATTAAAATTTCCAATTTCATATTCCTCATTTGAAAATCAAATATTAAGAGCATCAAGATTAGAATCTATTTTAAGACAAAGAAAAACTCAAGAAAAGCGTTAAAAACGCTTTTTTTAATTTTTTGGCATTGAAATGTGTTATAATATATATGTCTGTATAGGGGGACCTATTATTAAATTAATTAGCAATTATAACATTAAAAATTGAAAAGAGGGTAAAATGAAGTTAAAAAAATTAACTATTACTAATTTTAGAAATTATAGTAAACTTACAACCTCATTTAGTCCTAATTTAAATATTATAGTTGGGGATAATGGGCAAGGTAAAACTAATTTATTAGAAAGTATTTTTGTATTAGGAATGACAAAATCTCACAAATCAATATTGGATAAAACCATAATAAAAGATAATGAAAGCTTTGCAAAAATAGAAGGTGTGATAGAAACACAAACAATTCCAATAAATTTAGAAGTTTTACTACAACCTACAAAAAAAGAAATGAAAATTGATAATAATAAGATAAATAAAATAAGTGAATATATAACTAAATTAAGTCTCATATTTTTTTATCCTGAAGATCTAAATTTAATAAAAGGTTCACCGAGTGAAAGAAGGAGGTACTTAGACACTCAATTATCTCAACTTCATCCTAACTATGTTAATGTTTTAATTGAATATAATAAAATTTTAAAACAAAGAAATGAATTGCTAAAAACAAATAAAATAAATAATGAATCTTCAGTAAAATATTTTGAAATTTTAACAGAAAGTTTAATTAAACGAGGAACAACATTATATCAATACCGTGAAAACTATATTAAAAACATCAACAAAAATGTATGTGAGATATATAAAAATATATCAGGTATTAATAACTTTAAAATAAATTATAAACCATCAATTGATATATACGATTATAATAAAAAATATATTGAAAAAACTTTTAAAACAGAATTACTAAAATCACAAAATTCAGAAATTAAATTAGGTGTTACATTAGTTGGTCCGCATAGGGACGATTTTGAATTTATTGTAAATGGGAAAGATTTAAAAATATATGGTTCACAAGGTCAACAAAGAATCGCGGTATTAGCTATGAAACTATCAGAAGTACCAATATTTAAAAAATATAAAAATGTATACCCAATTTTATTATTAGATGATATTTTTAGTGAGTTAGATGATAATAAAAAAAATAATTTATTAAAATATATTTTTAATAATATTCAAATTTTTATAACTACAACAGATTTAACAAGTATAAACAAAGATATATTAAAAAAGGCAAACATTATTAAAATACACAATGGTAATATTATAAAATAATAAGAGGTGATAAAATGGAAAGAAATCAAAGTTATGATTCTTCAGATATACAAGTATTAGAAGGTTTAGAAGCAGTAAGAAAACGACCGGGTATGTATATAGGTGCAACGAATACTAGGGGTTTACACCATTTAGTATGGGAAATTGTTGATAATGCTATAGATGAGGCTTTAGCAGGTTATTGTGATGATATTGAAATTATAATTAATAAAGATAATTCAATTACAATAAAAGATGATGGACGAGGAATACCAACAGGTATTCATGAAAAAACAAAAATATCTACTGTTGAAACTGTATATACAGTTCTTCACGCTGGAGGTAAATTTGGTGGTGGAAGTTATAAAGTATCTGGTGGGTTGCATGGAGTTGGTGCTAGTGTTGTAAACGCACTGAGTAGTTGGCTAGAAGTTACCGTATATCAAAATGAGCAAATACATTTTATTCGTTTTGAAAATGGCGGTCATGCAACAGATAAATTAAAAGTAATTGGAAAATGCTCAAGTGATAGGACTGGAACTACTGTTACTTTTAAACCTGATCCATCAATATTTTTAGAATCAACATATTTTGATTATGAAATATTAAAAAAACGAGCTAGGGAACTAGCATTTTTAAACAAAGGATTAAGAATAATATTATTGGATGAGCGAAAAGAAGAAAAAAAAGATATATTTTATTATGAAGGTGGAATTGTGGAATATATTAAATTACTTAATGAAAATAAAACAGCAATTCACGACGATATAATATACATGACAGATATTAGAGATGATATATCAATCGAAGTAGCAATGCAATATAATTCTGGTTATAATTCAAGTATTTATTCATTTACTAATAATATTAATACAATTGAAGGTGGTACTCATGAAGAAGGAGTTAGAAGAGCACTTACAAGAACAATAAATACGTATGCAAGGGATAACAATTTCATAAAAACATCTGAAGATTCGTTAACTGGTGATGATGTTAGGGAAGGTTTGACAATGATAATTTCATGTAAACACCCTAATCCTCAATTTGAAGGCCAAACAAAAACAAAATTTGGAAACAGTGAGGTTAGGAGGATTGCAGATAATATTTTTGCAGAAGGATTTGAACGATTTTTATTAGAAAACCCAAGTCAAGCAAAAATAATAATTGAAAAATCACTAACCGCATCTAGAGCTAGAGTAGCAGCTAGAAGAGCTAGAGAACTTACAAGAACAAAAGGAGGATTAGATTTAACTAATTATTGGGGAAAACTTGCTGATTGTTCTAGTAAGGATCCGCTTGAACGTGAAATTTTTATAGTAGAAGGGGATTCAGCAGCTGGTTCCGCTAAATTAGGAAGAGATCCAAAACGCCAAGCTATATTACCAATAAAAGGAAAAATATTAAATGTTCAAAAAGCAAGATTAGATAGAATATTGGCTAACGAAGAAATAAAAAGTTTAATAACAGCACTTGGCACAGGTATTGGTGATGAATTCGATATATCAAAACTAAGGTATAATAAAATAATTATCATGACTGATGCTGATGTTGATGGAGCTCATATAAGAACTTTATTATTAACTTTTTTGTATAGATTTTTTAAGCCATTAATAGAAAATGGTCATGTATATGCAGCTCAACCTCCCTTATATAAAATAACTCATGGTAGAAAGGTAAAATATGTTTTAACTGATAATGAGAAGGATGAATACTTAGAAACATTACCTGAAAATGCAAGAGTAGATATAAGTAGACAAAAAGGTTTGGGTGAAATGGACGCAATTGATTTAAGAACAACAACTATGGACATTGGTGAAAGAATATTATTAAAAATTAATATAGAAGATGCGATCTTGGCCGATGAAACATTTCAAATATTAATGGGTGAACATGTAGAACCTAGAAGAAAATTTATTGAAGAAAATGCATTAAATGTAAGAAATTTAGATATATAAGGTGGTGTAATATATGGAATATATTGATAAAGATAAAACAGTAGATATTAATATATCTACTGAAATTAAAAATTCGTTTTTAGATTATTCAATGAGTGTTATTGTTTCTAGGGCAATACCGGATGTTAGGGATGGTTTAAAACCAGTTCACCGAAGAATATTATATACATTTTTTAAAGAAGGTATAACAAGCGATAAAACATATAAAAAATCAGCAACTACTTGTGGTAAAGTAATGGCATATCACCCTCATGGTGATGCTGCTATATATGATACAATGGCAAGAATGGCACAAGATTTTTCATATAGGTACCCATTAATAGATGGTAAAGGAGCTTTCGGGGCTCCTGATGGTTCAAGCCCTGCTGCATCTCGTTATACTGAAGCACGATTATCAAAAATATCTGCTGAATTATTAAGAGATATCAATAAAAATAGTGTTGATTTCATTCCAAATTATGATGGTGAAACTGTTGAGCCTAGAGTGTTACCTTCGAGATATCCAAATATATTAGTAAATGGTAATATAGGTATAGCTGTTGGAATGGCTACAAATATTCCTCCCCACAACTTAACTGAAACAATCGATGGTTTAATAAAATACATTGATAATGAGGAAATTTCATTAGAAGAATTAATGTTGTATATAAAAGGACCAGATTTTCCAACTGGTGGAAAAATTTTAGGTAACAGTGGAATAAAACAAGCTTATGAAACTGGAAGGGGAACTATTGTAATTAGAGGTAAAGTAGAAATAGAAGAACATGGTGATTCATCAAAATTAATCATTACGGAAATACCTTATCAAATTAATTACACTAATATAATCAAAAAAATAGCAGAGTTAGTAAGGGATAAAGAAATAGATGGAATTTCTAACTTAACTGATGAGTCAGCTTTAGAGGGAATAAAAATAGTAATTGATGTTAAAAAGGGTTATAATCCTAAAGTTGTATTAAACAACCTTTATAAATATACCCAATTGCAAACATCAATAGGTGTTAATTTTTTAATGTTAGTAGATGGTCGCCCTCGAACACTACCACTTAAAGAAATATTAAAATACTATTTAGAACATCAAATGAATGTTATATATAGGAGAACAAAATTTGATTTAGATAGATCAGAAAAACAATTTCATATTTTAGAAGGGTTAAAAATAGCAACAGATCATATTGATGAAATAATCCAAATAATTAAAACATCAAAAAATGAAAAAGAAATTAAAATAAAATTTGCGGAAAAATATAAATTAACTGAAATACAATCAGAAGCTATATTAGAAATGAAATTAAGAAGATTATCTAGTATAGAAAGAGCAAAAATAGAAGATGAATTAGAAAAACTAAAAGAATTAATTGCACAATTAAAATTAATATTATCAAGTGATGAAGAAATAAAAAATGTAATAAAAGAAGAATTATTAGAAATCAAAAATAAATATGGTGATGAACGAAGAACTACAATTGATATGACTGCAATAGAATACATAGAAGATGAATCTTTAATACCTGTTGAGGATATTGTTGTAACGATGACTAGTGAAGGATATATTAAAAGAGTAGATTTAGAAACGTATCGAACCCAAAATAGGGGTGGTGTTGGTGTAAGAGGAATGGGAATTAATGAAGAAGATTTTGTAGAAAATTTAATTTCATTAACAACACACGATTATATATTATTCTTTACTAATAAGGGAAAAGTATATAGAAGTAAAGGATATACTATTCCGCATTTTGGTAGACAATCGAAAGGTATACCAATTGTAAATTTATTACAATTAGATAAAGACGAAAAGGTTACCGTATTATTAAAAATGGGTGAAGAAGAAGAAAAAGATTATGTTGTATTCTGTACACAAAACGGATTAGTAAAACGAACCAAAATTAGTGAATTTAATAATATAAGAGTAACAGGAAAAATTGCAATTACTCTTAAAGATAATGACGAATTAATATCTGTTAAAAAAACATCAGGCGAAAACGAAATAATGATAGCAACATCTGATGGACGCATGATTAGATTTCATGAAAGTGAAGTTAGAGTTATGGGAAGGACAGCAAGTGGAGTCAGAGGAATAAACATAGGAAATAGTTATTGTATTGGTTGTGAAGTTATAACTGACAAAGAACTAGTGTTAGTTGTAACAGAAAAAGGATATGGTAAAAAAACAAGTATAAATGAATATAGAACGACACATAGGGCCACAAAAGGAGTTAAAACATTAAATATAACTGAAAAAAATGGTAAACCAATTTCATTCAGATTAATTAATAACTCAGAAAATTTAATGATAATTACTGATTCAGGTATAATTATAAAAATACCTACAGAACAAATTTCACAGACTGGCCGTGTATCACAAGGTGTAAAGTTAATAAACTTAAAAAACGATCAAACAGTTAGTTCAATAGCACTAATAAATTCTGATAATAACGAAGATCACAAAGAACATCAATCAAACAGTTAAAAACAATGTTCCACGTGAAACATCTTGAAACAATATCACAGATTAATGTTCCACGTGAAACATCTTGAAACAACATCACAGATTAATGTTCCACGTGAAACATCTTGAAACAACATCGCGGACTAATGTTCCACGTGAAACATCACAGAACAATATCACAAACTAATGTTCCGTGTGAAACAACTTAAAACAACATTATAGAGCAATACCACGATTTAATATTTTGAGTGAAATGTTTTGAGATATCAATGTTAAAAAAACTTGCAATTATATTGAGGATATAATATTATTTAAGTGACGCAACATATATGGTTGAACTAGGTCAGGGTCGGAAGACAGCAGCCTTAAAACCCTCTGTATGTGTGCGTTTTTTTATTAAGGAGGAAAAAAATGTTTAAATACATGGAGTTGGCTACAAATGAAGCGAAAATTATTTTAGAAAATAACAAAGAAGGTAAAATGAAAAAGTGTGATATACCTGTGGGAGCCGTAATAATTAAAGGAGGAAAAGTGATATCAAAAGGTAAAAATGAAAAATATAAAAATTGTGTTTCTTTTCATCATGCTGAAATTGTTGCGATAGAAAAGGCTTGTGCAAAATTAAAAAGTTCTAGATTAGATGGTTGTGTGATATACGTTACTTTAGAACCATGTTTAATGTGTTATGGAGCAATAGTTGAGTCTAGAATAAAAGAAATAGTGTATGCTGTGGATTCACCTAAGTATGGTTTTTCTAATTTTATTGATGATCCTAAAGTTAAGGTTAGGAAATTAGGTGGGTGTAGTGAAAAGGAAAATAAACTGATGTTAAAGACGTTTTTTGAGGAAAAAAGGTAGTTTAAAAAATCTCTGTAAAATGTTATAATTATATAGTGAGGTGATTTATGTACCAGTCATTATACCGTAAGTATAGACCTAATCAATTTACTGATGTAGTTGGTCAGGAAATTATAATAACTATATTAAAAAACATGCTCAAAACAAATCAAATACCGCACGCTTATTTATTTACTGGCCCTAGAGGAACAGGAAAAACAAGTGTTGCAAAATTATACGCTAAGGCTGTAAATTGTGAAAGCGTTAAAAAACCTTGTAATAAATGTGTTAGTTGTACACTAATAAAAGAGGAAAAGACAGTAGATATTGTTGAAATAGACGCAGCGTCAAATAACGGTGTTGATGAAATAAGAGAAATACGTAATAAAGTATCTTTAGTACCATCAATTAGCAAGTATAAAGTATATATTGTAGATGAAGTTCACATGTTGACAACTGGTGCTTTTAATGCATTGTTAAAAACACTAGAAGAACCACCATCCCATGTAATCTTTATTTTAGCTACAACAGAACCACATAAAATCCCAGACACAATACTTTCAAGATGTTTAAGATTTGATTTTAAAAGAATTAGTGAACAAAGTATGAGTGAAAGATTAAAATATATAGCAGAAAAAGAAAAAATTAATATTGATAATGATGCATTAATTGAAATAGTGCGTTTTTCCCAAGGTGGAATGCGTGATGCTATTAATTTGTTGGAACAATCACATATTTATAGTGATGACAAAATAACAATAAATGATGTACATGATTTAAATGGGACTTTACCTCAGGAAAAAATAAAAAAATTAATAAATTATATAATTAGCGGTGATTTAGAAAATACATACGAATTAATTGAATATTATGATAAAAATGGTAAGAATTTTTTAAAGTTAACTGAAGAACTTCTTATATTTTTAAAAAACATACTTATTGTTAAAAATATAAGTAAAGAAAATGTTGAAAATATTTCCTGGGAAATATATGAAGGGTATATTGATGAAGTAGATTCTTCAATTATAATGAAATTAATCAAAAATATTAATAATCATCTAATCGATATGAAAAATTATTCAAATCCTAAATTGTTGTTTCAATTACTTATGATTAGATTAGTTAGTACTATAATGAAACAAGAAAAAGTAAATGATTTAACATTAAATAACAATAAAATTGATGTTAAAAAACACAAAACAAAAGTAGTTGAAAAACAAAAAAACAAACCTGAAGTTATTGAAGATGATACTCTAAAAATTGATCAGTTAAAAAAAATACGTGTCAACAACACACTTATAGAACCGAGTCGGGATAGTTTAAATTATGTTAGAAAAAATATTGGAATAGCTAGAAAGCATATTTTAAATAATCAATACGGCAAAGTGGCATCATTAATATTAGATTCAAAAATAACAGCAGTTAATAATACTAATATAGTATTTACATATAAAAGTAAAAGTATGTCTGATCTATTTAACGATAATATTTTAAATATAGAACAATTTCTACTTGAAATATTAAAACAAAAATACAAAGTAATTTCCGTAACAGAAGAAGAATGGCGAACATATAGGGAATCTTATAAAACAAGAAAAAAAGATTATCAAAGAATTTCAGAACCAACGGATATAATAGAATTTCTTGAAAAACAAAAAAACAAATCAAATAATCAAAGTAAAATACATAAATTATTTGATAACATAATTGAATATAAATAAGAGAGGAAAAATAATATGAATATGAAAAATATGATGAAACAAGTACAAAAATTACAAAACGATATGATGAAAGAAAAACAAAAAATAGATGAAACAATATTTAAATCAAAACTAAATGAAGTTCAAGTAGAAATGAGTGGTGATAAAACAGTAAAAAAAGTTTCTATTAATTTAGATAATATTGAAAAAGATGATATTGAAATGCTAGAAGATATGTTCTTAGTGGCAATAAATGATGTTTTAAACCAAATAGACGAAGAAACCGAAAAAAAGTTGGGTAAATTTACTAGTGGAATGCCAGGTATATTTTAATGAATTATCCCAAAAGTATAAATAATTTAATAGAATGTTATAAAAAATTACCCGGTATAGGAGAAAAAACAGCTGAACGCTTATCTTTGGCTACTTTGAATTTAGATGAGGAAATTATTAAGCTATTTTCCACTTCAATTTTAGATGTAAAATATAAAATACATAGATGTAAAGTTTGTAACAATTTTACTGAAAATGAAAAATGTGAAATTTGTTTAGATGAAAACCGCTCAAAAGAAACAATATGTATAGTTCAAGAACCTAAAAATGTAATAATGATGGAAAAAACAAAAGTATATAATGGTCAATACCATGTAATTGATAAATTAATATCACCAATTGATGGTGTAAACCCATCAGATATAAATATATCAACAATAAAACAACGAATTATTACCAATAATGTAAAAGAAGTTATTATTGTATTAAAACAAAGCATAGAAGGTGAAACAACTACTTTGTATATATCAAAAATGTTGGAAAAAATAAATGTTAAGATTACAAAAATTGCACAAGGAATTCCACATGGTACAGATATGGAGTATATTGATTTTTTAACTTTAGAAAGGGCTATTGAAGAACGAAAAGTAATATCATAAATTAATGCATCATTCATAATATTTTATGAGGGATAATATGCATAAAAAAATTTATAATTTTATAAAAAAAATAATATATAGTGCTTTTTTGATTTATAGTTATAATATTATTTCTTTTCCTTTAAAAATTATAATTCCAATTAATGTAGTAACCATATTATCGATATCCATTTTTGGTTTCCCAGTATTAATAATATTAATTGTAATAAGATATTTAATATTTTAAGGAGGTAAAATGTTTACAAAATTTAAAAAAGAACAACCTCAAGTATGCAAGTTTTTAGAACAAAATATAATAAAAAACAAATTATCACATGCATATTTATTTATAACAAATAATTACAATAAATCATTAGATTTAGCAATTGATTTTATAAAAGAAATAATTATAAAACAAGAATCAAATTACAAAATAATTTTAAACCAAATTGATAAAAATATATACAACGATTTAGTAATTATTGATGTAGATGATATGTGGATTAAAAAAGAAACTATTATTGATTTGAAAAGAGAGTATTCTAATAAATCAATTAGCAATTCAAAAAGATTTTATATAATAAATAATGCTCACAAATTAAATGACTATTCAGCAAACTCTTTGCTGAAATTTTTAGAAGAACCCGAACAAAATATTATGGCTATTTTAATAACTAATAATGCCTCTCAAATGATAGAAACAATTTTATCCAGATGCATTTTGGTCAATTTTAATAATTATATGATAGAAAATTCAAAAGATTTTAATAATATAGAAACAATATTTAAATTAATATTAGATGAACCACTTAAAGATCATGCTTTATTACATGATGAAAATAAAGAAGAGCTAATTAATTTTATAATTGAATTTATTAAATATTATGAAATGAACAATACAGCTACTATTGCGTTTACAAATAAATTATGGTTTAAAAAAATTAAAACTAGAAATGATCATATAGTGGCATTAGATATTATGTTACTAATTTACAACGAAGTGTTAAAAACAAAAATAAATAAAGAAGTTATTATATTTAAAAAATATATTGAAGAAATAAAGGATATCGCACAAATTAATACAAAAAGTTCTTTATGTAATAAAATAAACGTAATTATTAAAACTAAAGCTAATATAAAATATAATTTAAATACTAAATTATTAATTGATAAAATGATTATAGAATTAGGACGTGAATAAATGGTTGAAATAGTTGGAATAACTTTAAAAGATGGTGGTAAAACTTATTACTTTTGTCCAAATGGCAAACAATTAGATAAAGGCGTAAAAGTTATAATAGAAACAGAAAACGGTTTACAAATAGGTACAGTAGTAACTGATTTAGAAAAAATCTCTAAAAATAATATAAAAGAACCATTTAATAAAGTTATTCGTATTGCTTCAAAAAATGATATTAGGAAAAATAATAAAAATATTAGAGATTCAAAAAAAGCAATAATTGTATGCGAAAAGATAATTAATAATTTAAACTTAAATATGAAAATAGTAAGTGCTAATTATAATTTTGATAGATCACAACTTCAATTTAATTTTATTGCAGATAAAAGGATTGATTTTAGAGAACTTGTAAAAAAATTAGCATCAATATATAAAACAAGAATAGAATTAAGGCAAATTGGAGTAAGAGATAAAGCGAGAATAACCGGTGGAATAGGACCTTGTGGCCGTGAACTTTGTTGTGCAAAATTTTTAACAAATATAGAAAATATTACTATTAATATGGCAAAAAATCAAAATTTATCTCTTAATCCTTCAAAAATTAACGGAGCATGTGGACGTCTTTTATGTTGTTTAAAATATGAAGATGATCATTATATTGAATCCAAAAAATGTTTACCAAAACTTGGTGAAAAAGTAACAACTGAATATGGAACGGGAAAAGTAATATCACTAGATGTCCTAAATAGAAGTTATAAAGTAGAAATAGAAAAAGTTGGTATTATAGATATGGAAATTAAAACAAATGGTTGTTGTAAATGAATTGTTAAATTATAAAAACCTTAAAATCGTCCAACATACACAAATGTTTAAATTTTCACTAGATTCAGTATTATTGGCAAACTTTGTTTCGTTAAAACCAAGTGTAAAGCAAATTTTAGATATTGGTTGTGGTAATGGGCCTATACCATTAATACTATCAACGAAAACTAAAGCTTCAATAACAGGTGTTGAAATTCAAGAAAAAATATATCAACTAGCAAAAAAATCAATCAATATAAATAATTTAGAAAAGCAGATTAATATTATTAATGCTAATATTAATGAAATTTATAAAAGTTGGGAAAGTGATATATTTGATGTAATTGTTTGTAATCCTCCTTATTTTAAAATTGCAGAAAATGCTAGACTTAACAATAATGTATATAAAACTATTGCTCGACATGAAGTTTATTTAACTTTAACCGATATAATGCTTGTTAGTAAAAAATTATTAAAAAACAATGGAAGTCTTGCATTAGTGCACAGACCAGAAAGAATGATTGAAATAATAGATTTAATGAAAACAAATAACATTATTCCCAAAAAATTACAATTTGTTTATCCGAAAAAAGGTAAAAGTTCCAATATTATGTTAATTGAAGGTAGAAAAAATGGAAATGAGGGTTTAGAAATATTAGATCCTATATTCGTTTTTGATGAAAATAATGAATATACTAAAGAAATACAATCTTTTTTTGAATAAGGATGTGATAAAATGATTCAGAAAAGTTATGATACAACTCCTACTTTATATTTAATTCCAACTCCAATTGGTAATTTAGATGATATAACATTGAGATCTATTAAAATGTTAAAACAAGTAGATATTTTATTTACAGAGGATACGAGAGAAACAATAAAATTACTAAATCATTTAAATATAAAAAATAAAATGATAACTAACCATAATTATAATGAGGAAAAAAACCAAAATAAAGTTATTCAATATTTAAAAAATGGTTATAATATTGGTTTAGTATCTGATAGAGGAACACCAGTAATAAGTGATCCAGGGTACAAAATAGCTAAAACAGTTATAAATAATAATTTTAATGTAGTTGGACTACCAGGTGCTACTGCCCTTATACCTGCTTTAATAACATCTGGTTTAGAACCATATCCCTTTTTATTTTATGGATTTTTAAATAATAAAGGGAGTAAAAGAAAAAAAGAACTGCACGAATTAAAAAAACTAAAATACACGATAATTATTTACGAATCTCCACATAGATTAGATAAAACCTTAACAAATATTTTAGAAATTATGGGAAATAGAAACATAAGTATTTCCCGGGAAATAACCAAAAAACATGAAGAGGTATTTAGAGGTACAACATTAGAAGCAATTAATAAATATAATAAAGTAAAAGGTGAATTAGTGATTGTAATAGAAAAAAATAAAGATACAGAAGAAATAGATGATACAATTATTTTAAAATGTGTACAAAAATATATAGATAAAGGTTATTCTCCTTCAGAATCGATAAAAAAAGTATCGTATGATAAAAATATAAATAGAAACAAAGTTTATAATTTATACCACAATATAAATTAATGGAGGTAAAAATGAAGTTGATTGTTGGATTGGGAAATCCTGGTAATAAATACAAAAAGACCCGCCATAATGTTGGTTTTATTGCTATAGATAATTATGCTAAATCAAAAGGTATATTAATAAATAAAATTAAATTTGATTGTTTATATGGTGAATATTATCATGAAAATGAGAAAATAATATTATTAAAACCTCAAAATTATATTAATTTATCTGGTGAGGGGATTAAAAAAATAATGGATTTTTATAAAATAAATGTTGAAGATGTTTTAATTATATGTGATGATTTGAATTTAGAACTGGGTATATTAAAACTAAAAAGAAGGGGATCTTCTGGAGGTCATAACGGATTAAAAAACATTGAATTAAACTTAGGTACTAAAGATTATAAACGATTAAAAATAGGAATATCTTCTAATAAGGATATGGATAGAAGTGCATATGTATTAGGAAAGTTTACGGATAATGAATATATAACAATTGAAAACATTATGAAAATTGTACCAAACATTATAGATGATTATCTTAAATTAACGTTTTCCAATTTAATGAATAAATATAACAAAAAGTAAAAATAGAAATGTGATAATATGTATAATCTTTTTAATATTAAAAGAACTACTAAGGCAGTTACTGGGTTAACAAATGAATTGAAAAGTATTTATGTTTATAA
>CAZPLK010000003.1:0-98096 GCA_964587565.1 uncultured Muribaculaceae bacterium | reverse complement strand
CATGTGGTGCTTCTGAAAACATATCAATTACTTGATCTAGTTTATTGACCACTAAAAATCCTTTACCATTTAATTTTTCAGAAAATCGAATTGCTATTCCATGTTCAGACTCCCATTCCCTTAAGTTACCAGCATAATCATCTATTAATATTGAACCCTCAGTTTGAACCATTTTGGTTTTTGATATTACTTTAGGAACAGGAATAACAGTTATATCTTTAAAGTATTTTCTAATATAATGCACTTTTTCAATCGCCTCATGTAATGAATTAACATGAGTTAAAATTGATACATCAAATAATTTAGTATCAATTATTTTTTGAATGCAATTAATACTATCATTAATTTGTGGGGTAATTGATAAAATATGACTCCAATCTAATTTGGAATAAAAATCCATTACAGCAGGAACATCAGTTTTATCTATACTCAACTCATCTAACATTTTATTAGTTACATTAATAGTATCTAAAATAACCCCATCAAAATCTATATATAAATTTATCATAAATCACCTCTTGAATTATATTATATCATGATTTAAAAAAATTACATATTAAAAAAAATAATCAAAAGATTATTTTAATGCATCAATTAATTCTGCTTTTCTCATCGTTGAATAACCTGTTAAGTTTCGATCTCTTGCAATTTTTCTTAACTCCACAACTGTTAAGTTTGATAACTCAATCTTTTCTTCCTTAACCTTTTTTGGCTTAGCAGTCTCTTTGGTATTATCATTTTTTAATGCTTTTTTTGCTTCTTCAACTAATTTAGCAAACTCATCATTGTTGTGAATTGCAAGTTCCGATAGCATTTTACGATTAATTTCAATACCCGCCTTATTTAAACCATTAATAAATTTTGAATATGAAATATTGTGCATACGACATGCAGCATTTATTCTCGTAATCCATAATTTTCTAAAGTCCCTCTTTTTTTGCCTTCTATCTCTATATGAATAATTTAATGATCTCATCACTTGTTCATTAGCTGTACGATATAAACGATGTTTACTTCCAAAATAACCTTTCGCTTGTTTTAATACCTTTTTACGACGCGTACGACTAACTGTACTTCTTTTTACTCTTGGCATAATCTTCCTCCTTAATTCTTATTTAATTAAATCCTTAACCCTTTTATAATCTGATTTACTCATAGTAGAACCACGCCTAATATCCCTATTATAAGCAGCATTCTTTTTACCAGTTTTATGTCTTCCACCAGCTTTTGTTATTTTAACTGTACCACCTGGTCTTACTTTAGCGACTTTTGAAAGTCCCTTATGTGTTTTCATTTTAGACATATTATTCCTCCTAATATTATTTTTTCGGTGCTAGTATCAACGATATAACACGGCCTTCAAGTTTTGGTTGTATTTCAATTTCACTAACATCAGATAATGCTTCAGAAAATTTAATTAAAACCTCTCGTCCTAATTCTGGGTGAGCCATTTCTCTCCCTCTAAAACGAATTGATGCTTTAACTTTATGACCTTTGACTAAGTAGCGTTTTGCATTTCGAACTCTAGTATCAAAATCGTGTGTATCTATTGTAACTGATAAACGATATTCCTTAAGCTCTAAATTTGATTCCCTTTGCCTTTTTAAATTTTCCTTTTTACGTTTTTTAACTTCATATTTATGTTTATTATAATCCATTATTTTACATACGGGCGGTTTACCCTTTGGATTAATTAATACTAAGTCAAATCCTGCATAACTAGCTAACGTTAGTGCATCATTTAATGATTTCACTCCTAATTGTTCCCCATTAGGACCTATAACCATAACCTCCCTTGCCCTTATTTGTTCATTAATAAACAAATCTTTTCCTTTACTCGCGATATGTATGACACCTCCATAAAAAAAGTGAATACGAAGTATCCACTTAAAAGCAAAATATTTTTCAATATTTAATGGCCTTTACCCAAAACTTTAAGTAATCGGGTGAGAAGTGGAACTTCTGCTTTCCTTTTTAATTTCTATTTGATTATACATATTAATTATATGATTGTCAACCTTTTTTATGCATATTTTATTATTTTTCACCAATTTTAACATGGTTATAAGCACATCTTATATATAATAGCATATAAATATAATGAACAATAAAGGAGTGTGTTTATCTTGAAACAAGGTAGAAATTACGGTATGCAACCTTACCAAATATATCAAGGCGGGCCGATGCCCATGCAACCTTATCCTAATATGATGGGAGTCCCTATGCAAAGCGGGATGCCTTATGGTCAATCTAACTACCCTCAAATGACAATGCCTACTAAATCACAACATCATTCGCATCCGCAGGAAATTCAACTAATTAATCAGCGCTTAGATAATATTGAACAACGTTTGAATAATTTAGAGGGCAACAAAGGAATGCAAAAACCCAAGCCATATAGCGGAAGCTTTACGGACACTAATTACCAAATGATTTAAAAAGAAAAAATATGATTTATCATATTTTTTTATTGTTTTAAAAGCGACCACCGCCACCACCGCCACCAAACGAACCACCACTACCACCAGAAAATCCTCCTCCGAATCCTCCTAAAGATGATGAACGAGATTCACTAATCGCCTGTTTAGACATAGCATTATTGATAGCTTTATTAACTTCTTTATTTAAATTATAATTTAAGTTGTTTAACATTTTAAATCTTGTAATATCAAAAACATAATCAGTCATCGTATAAGTGTTTTGAGGCATTTCATTAAATTTAAGTTGCATAACCTTAGATAATTTTTTAGCTATACCAAATACCACAGCATACACTAAATATTTCTCCCACAGCTCTACATGCGGAAGTTCTCTAGCTTCAAATTTACCAAAATCATTTAAAAATCTTTTTAAACCTATCCACTTTAAATAATCATCTTGACCTTCTTTAGTTCTTTTATTAAACAGTGCAAAATATATCATTGATACAGTGGATAAAACAATGATTAAAGGATTTAATATTTTACTGTTTGTAAATTGAATAGTAAATAGTGTTAATAGCAACCCTATAATACTAAACAATATTGCTTTAGCTTTAACATTTGTTTTCTCCTCATAAAATTTTTTTCCTTTCGCTTCAAACGTTGCCGCATATTTCCAATCATTATAATTATTTAAAAACTCATCGTGATGCTTTCGAGCAAAATTATTAATTTTATCAATTGTTACAACATTATTTTCGCCAATATCGTTAAATATAAAATCAATTAATATCATTTCAGCTTCTGTTAAATCATCTTTATTATATGAATCTTCAATAGATAGTACATATTTGTTTTTGCTAATCTCATTATAATTTATAACTTTTCTTGCTATAAGATCTAAGATTGATGCCGACATTTCATTTGGCCCAATTTTTTTGTTAATTAAATAACTTACATTAGCAGGACCATAATTTGCGGGAAAATCTCTAAAATATTTAGTTTTAAAAGAACTTTTATACTCTTTGTCATGTTTGTTATAAACATGATAAATAATAACTCCTAAAAGAATAATCCAAACCATTTTTAAAAAATCAAACAAAAAGCTTATTCTTTTTTGTTTTTGTATTTCTTTTAATGCTGTTTCCCTTTCTAAATTTGCAGCCTCTGCTAACCTACCTTCAATTGCTAATATTTTATTAAAAGCATCGACGTTAGTATGTTTACTACAATTCAAAACTGCTTCTTTATCAAATAACAATCTAACATCAATAGGTGTTCTAGCCCTCAAATCATCTACATTGTAAACAATTTTGTTTTTATTAATTATATCTACTTCGCCAGTAAGTGGACCATGCCCCCAAACGCGAATTTCGTTTTTATTACTAGGCAAATTTATGTGCAATCGTAAACTATCTATAATCTCCGTTTGTTCATCATTAAAAATTTGCCACCCTAATTCTGCAATATCATTATGCACAACCACCATGTTTTTCAATAAATATTCAATGTAAAAAGCTTCGTTCACAACACCACTTGGGTTAAAAATTTTGTACGTTTCCCCTCCATATACTTGTGTTATTGTATATTTACCTGAATCACCAGGCGTTGCATCCTCCACCTTAATAAATGGTTCTTCATCATTATTCATATGTTTAAAATCTAATTGTTCATTGACCTCGATTGATTTTATTTGAAGCAATTCAATACCATCACCATTGTATATGCTACTACCACTAAATGACTCCTTAGTTCCATCAAAAATTAAAGAATCACTATTAAAATATTTTATCTTTCTTTCGTAACCGTTATATTTACCTTCTAATAAAAACATTTCTTTGACATGAATATCCCCATTATCTAAAATTGTTGCTTCTATTAAATAGTCACTAATTCCCCCCATTTTAGCCGATATTGAAAATGGTACTATTAAAAATAAAAAACAAATTATATTTCTCAACATTTTTCTTTTCATATTACTACCACCTTTAAAAAAAAGGCTTACAAATGTAAGCTTAAAATTTAACATTAGGTAATTCTTTATCGGCTTCAGTTGCTTCAAAAAATGTTGCTTGTCGGAAGTTAAACATGCTTCCTACAATATTAGACGGAAACATTTCTAATTTGTTTTTATAACTTAATACAGCGTCATTATAAAATTGACGAGCATAAGCTATTTTATCTTCCGTATCTTTTAAATCACCTTGTAATTTCATAAAGTTATTGTTTGCTTTTAAATCTGGATATGCTTCCGCAACAGCAAATAAACGTCCTAAAGCTTGCGTCAATTCCCCATTAGCTTCAATTTCACTTTCTTGAGTAGTTGCACCTACCGCTTTATTTCTTGCACTAATTACTGCTTCAAGTGTTTCACTTTCATGTTTTGCATAACCTTTAACAGTTTCAACTAAATTAGGTATTAAATCAGCCCTCTTTTTAAGTAGCACATCTATTTGTGCCCACTGATCTTTCACCATGTTTCTAAGTTTTATTAATTTGTTATATGTTGTCATTATAAACAGACCAACACCAATTCCTAAAATTAATAATAATATTCCTAACTTCATACTTTTCCTCCAATCTAATTATATTATATAGTATTTTTTTACAAAAATAAATAAAATACATATTATTTTTAAAGTTTGACATAATATTGATAGAGGTTAGATAATATGATAATTGATATTAGAAGAAGCATAATCAGTAATTTCAAGGGTGCAAACCCAGATGAATTTCAAAATTCAATAAATGCATCAATTGAAAATAAAGATGAAATAACATTACCAGGTCTTGGAGTTTTTTTTGAAATATTGTGGAATAATAGTGATGAAAATAGCAAAGAATATATTTTAAACACTTTGAAAAATGGTATAGAAAAATATAAATAATTACGAGTCATCTAAAAAATCATTTAAAAGTTTAAAAGTTTTATTAATACCATACTTTACATATTTTCCTATATTATATGACAGCGTTTGGCCTAGTCTAGAAATTTTATTTTGATAATTAACTTGATGATTTTCCAAATAATTTTCTAACGATAAGTTTTTTCCCTCTTTAACATCTTTTTCAAATTGTTTGATTTTTTCCTCTGTTAACACCTTTTTTTTATATTGTTCATAATCATAATATCCTGTAGATTGGGATATATACAACCCAAGGAATGTAAGTAGCAAAAATATAAAACAAATATTAAAAAATTTTTTAATCAATTGGATTTTTTCTTCCTTCTTCATTAGTTTTCACCAACTATCTCTAACACAATTTCCGAAAAAATATCGATTGTATTTAAAACTTCATCAATTGTATTGTGTTGTCCACCCAATTCTAATAATATCATCTTTGGACTTAAATCTTGATTATATACTCCATCAACTCCTACTCCTTTTTTCGTTAATATCCCACGGCTAAGCGTTGGATATTTTTTATTAACTAAATCATTTATTTTATTTGTAAGTTTTAAATTTAATTCATAATCCTTATTTTCAAGACCAACAACAAACAATATTTTCGCACATTTCCTACCATTTATCGTCGTAGTCGCAGCTTCTTTGGGTAGATCATCACGATGTAAATCAATAATTAATTCTAAATTATCATATTTATTAATAGCATCAATAACGTAAAACCTACTGGCTTTATAACTATCCTTATGTTTCCAATTATTCATTTTCATAAATTCAATTATATTAGCATCTTCCACAATGCTTGGGACATTTAATTTATTCAATTTCTCTTTTAATAAATACGAAGCCATCATAACATTTGGAGTAATATTATATATTTCCAAGTTTTGATTGTTATAATTTTCCAATTGATGAGAATTATATATATATACCTTTGGGTTTGTAATTTCTTTTTTATATGGGTCGTTTATATGCTTACTTATTTTTTCCAATTCATCAAAAGACACATTATCAATGTCACTTGATGAAGTTAGCCTTGTGTCAACACCACGAAAAATAACATTTTTTTCCAAAACACTAACTGGTTTATTTATATCAAAATTCATTAAAATTTTAGCAATACTACTCAAAAGATTATTAGGTTGGTTGTTGTACTTTAAATGATAATCAGAATTTATTAATAACATTTTTATAAAGTCTTCATTATTGTTAACCAATGTAAAGTTTGTTATATAATGCGTAATAACTTGATACAATAAAATAATAAAAATTATTAAATATAATATTGAGTTAACTTTCCTTTTCTTGTTTTTTTTGCCTTTAAATTTTTTCTTCATATAATCACCCACTTTAATTTATTCTAATTATAAAATATTATGAACAATTATTTTGTCGAAACAAAAAAGGCATCATTTTTGCCTTTCTTTTTTAAATTCTTTCATCATGTCACGAATAAGAAACTCAGTTTTTAAAAGTTTACTTTCTTCCTTCAACAATTTCATTAACTTTTTATTTATTTTTCTTTTTGGTTTTTTAAATTCATTTAATTTTACTCTCAAATCGCAAATTGAATTTTGATAATCCGTAACCATATTATTTAGTTCTAAAATATCAGATATTTCCAAACACCTTAATTCATTTTTTAATTGATCAAAGTCTGTTTCTAAAATTTTTTTTATTATTAAATATTGCTTTAAATCATATTCTGCCAAATTATTACTTTTAGTAATTATTAGTTCATTAAAAGTTTTTCTACTTCCATCTTTATTATATTCCAATAATAAAAATGGATATTCTTTTAAGTATATTGGACATTCTTTTATTAACTCATTAATATAACTTCTAAATTTTGCATCATCATAAGTATGTAACTCTGCATTTTTATTATCTATATAATCTAATCCATAATCTTTTATTTCATCATATCTAGATTTTGAATATTTTTCTATAACTTTTAGCGCCATTTCACAACCAACAATATTGGCATCCGCTTCAACAAAAAAGTTTTGATGGTTTTGAACATAATATTCTTTATCCAATTCAATTAAAATATGTTCTTGATTTTTTTTATATGAATATAATGTTATTGGTTCGCCTTTTTTTATTTTGGCCTTTTTATTTTGTACTGCGTGTTGTATTTCATGAAAGCATGTTATTAAAAGATCAAAAAGAGGTTTTGATGTTAAAAAGGGATTTAAACTTTTTTGTATTTTAAAGTGATCTGTATTTATTGTTATAATACCATCGTAGAAAAAATCACTTTTACAAATACCATATACTTTTAAGTATTTTTTTGTTTTTTCAATTACTAGTGGCAGTTTAAATTTCTCCATATTTATATTTTCTAACAAGCCAATAGTATGGACTTTTGTTTTTAAATTTAATATAAAACTATAATGTTCGATTAAAAATTTTATAATGATTTTAATATCTTTATTTTTTAATTTACTATTAATATCAAGTTTTCTTTTTATATAAGTTTCAACTAATTCCATTTCAATTTTATTCATAAAGTTAACTTCATCAATATTTTTGTATATATAGTTATCTAATAAAACGGGATATTTATTAGATATCAATCTAACATTTTTTTTATATTCACTATAACTTTGATTAATAATCGGTTTTACATAAATATTAAACATTTTATTATTTCGACTTGCTTTAACAATAAATGAATTAATATATTTTTCATAATTAGTTCCTTTTTTTATTTCTTTTTTAACTGTTCTATTATAAAAGGGCTTTAAGTAATTTTCTACATTTTCATAATCGTTATCTAATAAATTATAAATAATTTTATTTATTTCATCTTTTTCCTTATAATTAAGCATTTGATATCCTTTGATCATTTGCATTACTTTTTCATGTCCTTTTATTTGTAAAATAGTTGGCTCCATTTTATCACCAATTATATTTTACAACAAAAGAGAAAAATATCAAATTTTAGTAAAAATCATTCGTTCTTTTGTGAAGTGCTTTATTTATGCCGTCACCTACTATTTCCCCTAATTTTTGTAATACAAAATCAATTTCTTTAGGAGTTACCATCAAGTTATAACCAATTGGAGTTAAAACTTCAAATATTAATTGTTTTAATTCATCCTCCTCCAAACTACCAACAATACCCAACAATTGTTCCTTATCTTTTTTCTTCAATTGTAATTCTTTTTTCAAATAATTTATTTTTGTTATTGGAATTAATTTATTTATAGGATTGTTAATATTTTGTTTTGAATACGAATAATGCTTATGCATATAATTTATTGTATCACTAACAATTGTTACTGCATCCACAACTGTGGGGATACCTATCGCTATTACAGGTACACCAATCGATTCTCTATCAATTTTTTTCCTGTAATTTCCAATCCCACTTCCAGGGTGTATTCCGCTATCAGTCATTTGAATGGTTTTGTTCAATCGATTAATTGATTGACTAGCCAATGCATCAATCACAATTACTAAAGATGGTTTTAGTCTTTTAACAACACTGGCTATTAAATCACTTGTTTCAATACCAGTTGTACCCATTACACCCGGTTTTATAGCACACAATCTTCCAAAACCATCGTCTAATTCATCGAGCATATAAATATGATTTGTTATAATAAGATTACTAATAGCTAGTGGTCCCAGTGAATCAGGAGTAGACTTTTCATTACCAAGGCCAATGGCGAGCACTAAATCATCATCTTTTATTTTCAAATATTTTAATAATTCCTTTAAATGTTTACTAAAAATAGTTTTGACTTTTTCCTTATTATCATAATCTGTTATATCGTTAAATTCTATTGTTATATATACACCTTCTGGCTTATTTATTGTTGCAGAACCTTTTTCATCTAATAACACGGTTGTTATTGTTATATTTTCATCAGTATCAACGTGTGATTTTATACCTGTTTCTGTTTGAATGTTAGCAATAGCTTCTATTGCTAAATCAGTTCTTATACTATATTTATTTAAATCAACTTCTCGTCCCATAATATCACCTATACTTATTTTGGATAAAATTATGGTTTTTATTGCTTTTTAGTATATTTTTTGTTAAAATTAGTGTATTGATAACTCAGGAGGTGAAATAATGCCAAATTTAAAAAATGCTGTTAAAAAGGTTAAAGTTATAGCAAAGAAAAAAGAAAGTAATAATGAATATAAAGCTAGTATGAGAACTGCAATAAAAAATGTAGAAAGAGCCGTTAATGAAGATAACAAAGAAAAAGCTCATGAGGCTTTAAATATAGCAATCAAAAGAATTGATAAAGCTGTAAAAAAAGGTGTCATACACGCTAACAAAGGCGCAAGAAATAAATCTAGATTAACAAAAAAAGTAAATAATATGGAGTAATTTACTCTTTTTTTATAGAAAGGTGATGCCGTGAGAAAATTTATTACATTAACTACATTATTTATTATATTATTGCTCGGGATTACTTTTCAACAGGAGATTTCTAATTTTTTAGTTTCTAATTTTATTTTTAATAAGAAAATAATTATAGAAGATGCTAATCAATATAAATTAAATTATAATTTTCTCTATTTAGGTGAAACTGATAATTTTTACCCTAACAATAAAAAGGATCTAATAAATATAATTTACACTGTGTTGAATAATGGCTGGGAAAATTTCACTTTTTACTGTAGTGAAGAATATGTAGATTGTATAGATGATGTAGAAGAAATTTCAAGAGATCCGAGTTTTTTATCGTTACTTAATAATTTTGTTCATCCTTTCAATTCGTATAATGTTATATATACTAATTATAATACATTAGGAAGAGTAACACTTAAAATTGATAAAGTGTATCATGAAAATGAAATAGAAATATTAGAAAAAAAAGTTGATGAATTATATAGTGAATTAATTAATGATAAAATGAATACAAAAGAAAAAATATTAACTATTCATGATTATATTGTTAACAATACTTCTTACGATAACGAAAGAGCAGATGCAATCGTTAATAATAACACAGATTACGTACCAATTTATCAATCACACAAGGCTGTTGGTCCTTTAATTCAACACATGGCTATATGTGGTGGTTATAGCGATGCTATGTCATTATTTTTGATTAAAATGAACATTCCTAACTATAAAATTTCAAATGATGACCATGTATGGAATTATGTATATTTAAATAACAATTGGTATCATTTAGACTTAACTTGGGATGATCCTGTAACTAATACAAATGAAGATTTATTAATACATGATTATTTTTTAATTACAACTGAGGAGCTATTTAAGTTGAAAAATAATCATCAATTTAACGAAGAGGTTTTTATTGAAGCAACCTTAAAGTAATAAAAAAACAGATAATCTTAACATCTGTTTTTTTGTTTATGAATTGGTAAGCTAATTAAAACCGTTGTTCCTTTGTTATATTCACTAAAATACTCAATCGTAGCATCATGACTTTTAATAATTTCTTGCGATAAAGTTATTCCTAAACCAGTACCATTTTTTTTAGTTGTATAAAAAGGTTCACCTAGCTTATTAAGTTGGTCTTGCGTAAAACCAACACCATTATCAATTATATATATTTTTATATAATTATTATCTTTTCTAGTTTGAATTATTAATTTAGGGTTTTTAACATTGTCCATAGATTCTATCGCATTTTTTATTATATTGATAAAAACTTGTATCAACCTATTGTAATCCCCCATAATATTGCACGTTTCATCTAATATATCAATATTATAATCTATTTTATTTTGCCTAAGTATCGGAATAAAATTATCAATAACATCTTCTAAAGTCATATTAATATCTATAATATTTTTGTCAATTTGAATTTTTGTTATACTTAAAAAATCTTGTAATAAAATTAAAGTTCTTTCAATTTCCTCTTTTAAAATTGGGATATATTTTTGATGATGTGTTTTATTATTAACATCGAACATATCTAAATAACCTTTGCAAACAGCAATTGGATTTTTTATTTCATGGGTAATTCTAAATAAACTAGATCTTATTTGTTTATCTTGTTCCAATTCTTTTAATGAAAGATGGTAATGTACTATTAACTCGATTTTTTGAAAGAGTGAAATTATTATAATCCCAATTATTATTGCATAAGTAACAAGTAATAATGATGTTTGCACAAATTCATTAATATTTTTAAATGTACCAACTTTGTTAAGTATAATAATTGAGCTTAATATTTTTAAGGAAATAATTATATAAATAAAATTTTTCCGATTAATTAACAACTTATATATAATGAAATACATGAAATATTCAGTTAATAAAATATACAGTGAAATATTAAAATTATAATTATAGTTTGCAACTATCATTAAAGATAATAAAACTATGCTAGTATCGCGTTTCTTTAAATATGCAATTATTAACGGTATATTTATTATAATAAATAATTGATCATATATAACAGGTATTCCAAATTTTATAATTAAATATAATGAGGTAATTAAACTAAAATCAAGAAATAACTCTTTTTCTGGCTTCCCTATGTTTTTATTATAAATCATATAATATAAAAACAATACAATCGGAAACTTTAACAGCACTATATTTAATATAATTGAATCAAATAAATTCACTTTATCACCTCAAAATAATTATATTATAACATCTTGTCGTTAGGTGTCGAAAAATGAAAAAAAGTGACAATATATATCACTTCAAATCTTCTATAAGCCTTTTTAATTGTTTTGCATCATCACCAAGTACAATTTTGAGTTGATTTTCAATTTCAACAATACCTTTAGCACCCAGTTTTTGAATTGCCTCTTTATTAACTTTACTCACATCTTGAACGTCGACGACAAATCTAGATTGATTGAACTCATACTTTAATATATTATCCTTTCCGCCGAGGTACTCTATTAATTTGTTGGCTTTTATTTTAAAATCTTTCTTTTTAGAATTAATTACTGCTATAGCTATAATTAATAATATTATTATTATTATTAAATACTGTAAATATTCCATTTTTATCACCACTATAATTATACTATAATTAATTGGAAATATAAAGTATTTTATTTTTAATTAATTGAATATTAATAATATATAGTGTAATATAATATTAGGTGATTGTATGAAAAACGTATCTAAATACAAAGTTGACAAATTAATTTTAATACCTTTATTTTTATTTGTTATAATTAGTGTTATCACTATATATAGTTCTCAAAAACTTTTACCAAGTTATATGAACAATTTATATATAAGACAAATAATGTGGTATATAATTGGATTTGCTATTACTTATTTCATTATGTTTGTCGGAAATGATTACATTTATAGACATGCATGGTTTATATATACATTAGGGGTTTTGTCATTAATCGGTTTATTATTATTCGCTACCCCTATAAACGATGCTAAATGCTGGTTTTCAATACCTGGTGTTGGAACTATACAACCAAGTGAGTTTGTTAAAATAACAATAATTATTGTTTTAGCTAAAATGATTAATAATTTTAATGAAAAATACAATAACCCAACTATAAAAGAAGAATTTGTTTTTTTATTAAAAGTCGGTATTATAGTTTTTATTCCAAGTATTTTGACCTTTTTACAACCTGACACTGGTGTAGTTATAATATATTTAATTATAACAATCGCAATGTTATTTGTTTCCGGGATTAGATATAGATGGTTTTTAATTTTATTTAGTTGCTTATTTTTAATTGTTGCTATTATATTAATCGTCTTTTCAATAAATACAAATTTATTTATAACATTATTTGGAACTGATTTCTTTTTGCGAGTTGATAGACTATTAGACTGGTCTAGTAAAACTGGTTATCAACTAGAAAATGGCCTAAATGCGATTGGTGCGGGAGGTTTATTTGGTTATGGTTTTGCAAATACACCCATATATTTTCCTGAACCACAAACCGATTTTATATTTGCAGTATATGCAAGTAATTTTGGTTTTATTGGCTCATTAGTATTAATTGCTATCATATTGTTTTTTGATATTTATCTTATATCGGTAGCTATTAATAACAACAAAAATATTAATAAATATGTGATCGCCGGAATAGTAGGAATGCTTGTATATCAACAAATACAAAATATTGGTATGACCTTTGGACTTTTACCAATAACTGGTATTACTCTTCCTTTCATAAGTTATGGTGGTTCTAGTCTACTTAGTTATATGGTTATAGTTGGTGTCATTTTCAATATTTCTAATGAATCATTTAGATATACAAATTAACTTGACTTTTAAAAATAATAATGCTAATATATTTTACACTTGGAGGTGAATTGTGTGGAAAACAAAAGAAAAAAGAGTATTTTTATCATCGTTGCTAAAGAATCTTATAACTTTTTAAATGAATATTTAGAAAATATTTTATATAGCTATGATTTAAGTAACTATAATATTATAATGCCGTTTAAATATAATGAACGCGATTATATTAATATATCTATAGAAAACAATTCACATAACTTTTTAATTGAGAGTGATGAATATATTAAAAATTTAGAAAATTTTGATTCACTTAATAGTAATGAAATACAAGATTTAAGATTTTTAGAATGCCGAAGAAGAGCACATATTAATTGGTTGGATAACAAATTAAATTATAGTAAACAAATGATTAAAAAGGCAGATCTTTGTATTATTATCCATAACGATGAGTTAAATTATAATGTTCAAAAAGAATTAAAAGATGAAATAAATATCGCAAGACAACTTAATAAAAAAATTATTAATATAGAACAAGAATTAATGATTAATTTAAATGAAAAAATTATGATATTAAAAAAGAAACAAAATAAATAAAAAAACCAGAGATGGTTTTTTTTTACAATAATGGAGAAAATATTTTAACTAGTGACTCAATGATTCTTTGAACAAAACTTCTTTGTTGCCACATTTCAAACATCACTTGTGTACTATTAGAAATATCATACTCATAATATTTAATTAATTTTTTAACTGTTTTTTTAGAATATATAATAGCTGTTATTTCAAAATGCAAATTAAAACTACGATAATCAAAATTGACTGTACCCACACTCCCTATATCATCGTCTATTATTAATATTTTTGAGTGAATGAATTGATTATCATATTTATAAATTTTCACACCATACTCTAATAGTTCATTAAAAAAGGATTCAGTAGCACGGTAAACAATTTTTTTACCTTTATCGTGTAATCCTGGTACAATTATTCTTACGTCTATACCAGATGATGAAGCTATTTTTAAAGCAGTTGATAATTCATTATCTAATATTAAATATGGAGTAACTATCCAAACTCGTTCCTTAGCCTCATTTATTAATTTAATATAAGAATCTCTAATAATATTGACATTATTATGTGGACCATCTGCTACAATTTGAACTGTTTCATTATAGTCATCCTTAATATGTTCTGTAATGTATTTTTTATTATATAACAATTCACCTGTCGTATGATACCAATCTTTTATAAAAGTTATATTAATATCAACTACTGAACGACCTAGCAACAATAAATGAGTATCACGCCAAAACCCATAATATTTATCCATATGTGCATATTCATCACCAATATTTATACCTCCGATATATGCTACTCTGTTATCAATTATTGCAATTTTTCTATGATTTCTATAATTTATACTAGGGCGAAATAATTTAAAGTTTATTTTATTAAAACATGCTGTTTTAATTCCATTATCCTCCATCCTTTTAATTATACTTTTAGGTAAATCCATACACCCAAAATCATCATATAAAAATTTTACTTCTACACCCGACAATGATTTTCTAATTAATATTTCAAGCATTTCATCAAAAATCAGTCCTTCTTTTACAATGAAATATTCGAGGTGAATGAAATCTTTAGCACTTTCTAAATCTCTCATTAAATGTTTGTATTTAACATCACCGTTGTTTAATGTTTTAATTTTATTATTATCACTAATTGGATTTGAACCTATATTGTTTACCATTCTTGCTATTATAGCACGATCATTTAAAGCTTTCATAATACCGTCATAATTATTCAAAGGCCCATATAACATGTCATCTATATCCTTTTCCGTTAAATTTTCTTTATCAAATTTTTTAAACCTACTATATTCAACACCAAGAATCATATAAAATAAAAAGCCAATTAACGGGACTGATAAGACAAAAATCGTCCATGCTATCTTTGATTCAATTTTTTTATTTCCAAAAATAATAGTTAAAGCTACGGTTAAAGATATTATATTTAAAAATATATAAAATGTAGTTTTATATTCAACAGGCAAATAAGCATTAAAATTGAATATTAAGTAAAAAACAAAAACAAATAAAATAGTTAACACTAAACTTCTTTTCATAATAACACCTTTACCATTTCTTTATATAATATATAGTACCACTCAACTATATATATTGTCAATTTCAATAAAAAAAGTTAGATATAATCTAACAATTTACTTTTTGACAATGATTTTTCTTGTTTTTGAAGAGACATTTCCACTTTCATCCTTAGCTGTATATGTAATATAATATGTACCTTCGATAGGCTTAATTTGTCCTGATGTTGTTATTGTTGGGGTAATACCACTATTATCTGTTGCACTTACTCCAGACATTAAATTAAAGCCTGAAACGTCTTTTGCGTTAATTTGAATATCTTTAGGCACAGTTAAAACTGGTGGAGTTGTATCTTTAACTGATACAGTTCTTATTAAACTATTCATTTGACCATTGTGTTGCACTACATACTTAACTTTATATTGTCTTTCAGCATTAGTATTAATTTGCTGAGCAGTTGTTCCATCTATATTATAAACAGTAATTGAGATATCAGTAATTGTAGTACCATCTACCTCCCTTGCAACTGCACCCTTTTCAATATAACTAGTTTTTAATTCAACAATTTCATGTGTGGATCCATTTAAAGTAATATAGGGGAAATTATTGTTGTCGGGCAATTTTACTCCTTCTTTTTTATTTATGATTTTATATTCAAAACTATTTAAATCATTAGTTATTTCAATTTCCATATCATTAGCAAAAAGACGTTTGTTTTTTGGATCAGCAATATCCTTATCAATTAAACCAGCCATTTTAAGTTGGCCTAATGTTAAAAAAAGTTTTTCACCTTCTTCTTGTGGTAATAGCATTGCGTTTTGTGCAGCCCAATTTTTAGCCGCATTTATTATATTGTTAATTTGATTTTGATGTAATTCATCCTTGCTTTGTAATGTAACCTTTTGAATGGCAGGTACAGCTATTACTGATATCATTCCTATTATAAATATTACTGCTAATAATTCAATTAATGTGAATGCATTTTCATTTGTTTTTACTCTCATAATTTTACCATCCTATTTTTTTAATATTATCACATTGCAATAAAATTGTCAAAACAAAAGCAACGATGTTGCTTTTATATATATATATATTTTTCCCTTAATGATAAAAGATTATTGTTTGATTTTTTATTATATTTTTTTATTATTATCGCTTTTCCATTTTTCAAACTTTTTGGTACATCTAAAATTCTTTGGTTTGTTGAGCCACGAAACTTCCAATCTAAACTTCTTTTAGTTATATCGAATCTTCCGTCAACTAATATATCAATGTTTTTTAATAATGTTATAATCTTTTTATTTTTATTAGATAATATTAATAATTGTTCAAATGTATAACCTGTGTAGGCCCATACGTTTAACCCTAGTTTTTGAGCATGTTTTGCAATTGCAATAGAGGCATCTATTTGAAAAAATGGATCACCACCAGATAAAGTTATACCGTCTTGATTAGTTAATTCGTTTAATTGATTTTTTATTTTATCAATTTCTTCTAAATATCCACCTTCAAATGAATGAGTATTCGGATTGTGACACCCAAAACAATTATGAGAACATCCTTGAGTCCAAATCACTGTTCTTAAACCTTCACCATCTACTATGCTATCCTGTTGAAGGGGGCGCGCTAATCTAATTTTCATTATGTTTAACCCTATCCCTTTCTTCAGCTCTTTTACTATTGTTAAACCTATCAACAGTACCTACCAAATATCCAGTTATCCTTCTAATTCTTTCAAATTTCACGCCATCTTCTTCATTACGGCCACAACCCGGACATCGATCCCCAATTACTCCTGTAAAACCACAAATAGGATCACGATCAACCGGATGATTAATTGCTCCATAACCAATACCTGATTCTTTCATTAACCTAACGACTTTTTCAAAAGCTTCAATATTACTAGATGTATCGCCATCTAACTCAATGTAAGTAATGTGGCCAGCATTTGTAAAAGCATGATAAGGAGCTTCAAGTTTAATTTTATCAGCTACCGATATTTTATATTTAACAGGAACATGGAATGAATTAGTATAGTATTCTTTATCTGTCACACCTTTTATTTTACCATAAATTGCTTTGTCTATACTTGTAAATCTACCAGATAAACCTTCTGCAGGAGTAGCTAATAAAGTAAAATTTAACTTGTATTTTTCAGAAAATTCATCTGCTTTATCCCTCATAAACTTAACGATTTCTAATCCTAATTTTTGAGATTCCTTACTTTCACCATGATGATTACCGGTCAATGCTGTTAACGTTTCAGCTAGTCCAATAAAGCCAATACTCAAACTACCATGTTTTAGCACACGTCTTAACCTATCTGTGTTTTTTAATCTTTCAGAATCCATCCAAACACCTTGCCCTAAAACAAAAGGTGAATTATAAACCCTTTTATTGCATTGTAGTTCAAAACGGTCTAGCAATTGAGTTTTTACTAACTCCATTGTTTCTTCTAATTCTTTATAAAATCCATCTAAATTAACTTTTTTATTTTGAGTTATTCCATATTTTATACCTAAACGTGGCAAGTTTATAGAAGTGAAAGAAAGATTACCTCTCCCAGGTGTTACAGCTTTTTTAGGATCTACAACATTAGCTAAAACCCTAGTTCTACAACCCATATAACCAACCTCTGTGGCATAATCTCCCTCTTTATAAAATTCTAAATTAAATGGTGAATCAATAAATGAAAAGTTTGGAAATAGCCTTTTAGCAGATACACGACATGCAATTTTAAATAAATCATAATTAGGATCTTCAGGGTTATAGTTTATACCTTCTTTCACTTTAAAAATTGATATTGGAAAAATTGCAGTTTCCCCTTTACCTAAACCAGCCTCAGCAGCTAATAAATAATTTTCTATAACCATCCTTCCTTCTGGTGTAATATCAGTTCCAAAGTTAATTGATGAAAATGGTACCTGTGCACCTGCTCTTGAGTGCATTGTATTTAAATTATGAACAAAAGCTTCCATAGCTTGATAAACTATGCGTTGTGTTTTCCTTAATGCATTATCATACGCCTGTTTAAATAGTCTTTTTAAAACATTTGTATCTTGATAATATTTATAAAACACATTTATATCAATATCAATACTTGTTATATTATCAATATTTTCCATTAAATCATCAATATTTATAAACTTATTAAATTCAGAAAATTCTAATAAATCATAAACTATTTGTTTAAATTGTTTTTTAAAAGTTTTCAAAACGCCTGGTGCCATATAATAATCAAATGCTGGAATACTTTGACCACCATGTTGATCATTTTGATTAGATTGAATTGCAATAGCAGCTAAAGCTGCATATGACATAATGTCGTTGGGTTCGCGTAAGAAACCGTGACCAGTTGAAAAACCATCATTAAATAATTTATTTAAATCTATTTGTGTACATGTTGTTGTTCCCATTGCATAAAAGTCTAAATCGTGAATATGTATATCCCCTTCATCATGGGCCACTACAAACTTATTTTTTATTAAATATGATTTAGCAAATTCTTTTGAAATCGTGCTACCATATTGCAACATTGTGCCCATTGCTGTATCTCCATTAACATTTGCATTTTCTCTTTTATTATCATCTTCATCAGCAGATTTTAAGCCAAGACTTTCAATAACCTTTAAAAACTTATGTTGTTTTTTTTGATCAAAAAACATATTTCTAGAACTAGCCCTTCTTTCCCTATATTCAGAGAATGAATTATATACATCTTCAAACCCATTATTATTTAGTTCTTCTTCTATTAAATCTTGTATTTCTTCTATTTTAATTCTTCCTTTTTCTAAATATTCTGTTTCTATTCTCTTAATAACTAAATTATATATATCATTGGCATTTTTAGAGCCATATTTTTTAACGTACTCACCGTACTCATCTATTTCAGTAACACTATCAAAACCTTTTTTTATTGCAAGTGCTATTTTAGAACCATCAAAATTAACTCTTCTTCCATTTCTTTTAATAACTATTAACTTATTTATTTTTTCTTCTACACTACTCATCTTTACCCTCCAACTACTATCATTTGTAATTTAATTATAGACACTTTTTTTCTTAAAGTCAACCAAATGTTCGGTTTTTTTGTTTAAATTTTTTTTTGGATTTTTTTTATTTGTTTTAATGCTTTTATTTTAATGTTTTCAATGTTATATTATTGTTTTAATACTATTATTTTATTTTCAAAAAAACAATTAAATCGCCCTCAAACTTCGAAGGCGTTATTTTATAAGGCCAAACAACTTTTGTCGGTTCTTATCATTAGAGATGTAGAAAAAATAAAAAAACTTAAAATAAGTTTTTTTACTTTACTAGCGTAGTGGCAATTCATTATTTAATATTTTTTTTTAATAATATTTATTTTATTTTTTATCAATTAATTGTTAAAAAGCGAACAAAACAATTTTACTCTTTTAACAATTCCGGTAATGTAACTATTTTCAATCCTTTATTATATATTGAGTTAATAATATGGTCTAATTCATCATCTAATATGTTGTTTATTGAATAAGATAAAATTAAACCATTTTTAAGTTTATCTTTTGTTTCTAACGCAGGATATTTTGAATTTATTAATGTTGGTCGAACAGTATAGCTTTTATTAATAGAACATATCTTCAAAGTAATTGGGTCTTCGTCCTCATTATAACAATAATTTTGGTTTTGATTTCCTAATTTTTTAATTGTTGTATTAATCCAAATAAAATCACTATGGTTATAGTTTAAGTTATAACTTAAATTTCCAATTATGTGTCCATCATTAATTATGGATAAAAATAATTCATTATTGTTTTCAAGCCATATACTATCAATAAAAAAGTTCACTTTAATATTTTTATTGTTAAGTTTATTTAATATATTATTAATATCATCATTACCAGTAACTTTAAATATTAAACTAATTTCCCTTTTTGATTTATTACCACTAATTATATATTTATTATAATTATTTTCAACAGATATATTTGGTGTTGTTTCTTTATATTCTAATAACCTTTGATTAAATTCTCCAAGTTTTTTCAATTTATGATAGCTCGCTAATTCGTTTACTTCCTTTCCCTTTATACCAGGTATAATTGTATTTCCTTCTATTATCGCATTGACTGGTTTTAGTTCACAACATTTCTTTTCTTCTTTTATTTTTTTCATAATATCATCGTTATCAATTATTATATATGATGCCTTTTCTGTATATATAAAACTTAAACAAACTAAAACACCGAGTCCTATTCTTTGGAATACTTTTTTCATACAATCACCTATTTAATAATATGATATAAAATATTTATTATTTCACATTTATTATTAATTTTCATAATATATTTATGAAAGGAGTTTAATTATGTATAATAACCGTTACCAACAAAATTCACCAAATTATTACGACGATCGCTTTATTGGTTCTGGGTTTGCCGCACCCTTTTTATTAGGAGGTTTAACTGGTGCTGTATTAACACCTTACTTTTATCAACGTCCTTACTACCCTCCATACTATCCACCTTATTACTACCCATACCAACGTTTTTATTAATAAGATAAATTATATTTATCTTTTTTCATGAAAAAAAGAAGCTTATTTAGCTTCTTCAGTTACTCTTGTTTCCCTGATTACAGTTACTTTAACAGTTCCTGGGTATTGCATTTCATTTTCTATTTTATTTTTAATATCACGCGCAACTTTATAACTTGTTAAATCATCTATAATATCTGGTTTTACAACTACCCTTAATTCACGGCCTGCTTGCATTGCATAAGCTTTTTCAACGCCATTTATTTCGGTAGCAATATTTTCCAATTCTTGTAAGCGTTTAATATAGTTTTCTAAAGAATCATTCCTAGCACCTGGTCTTGAAGCTGATAATGCATCTGCTATTGCGACCAATTCTGCAATAACTGATTTTGGTTGTTCATCGCCATGATGTGAGGCAATTGCATCAATTACTACATCTGATTCATTATATTTTTTTGCTAAATTAATTCCTAATTCAACATGACTACCTTCCACCTCATGATCAATTGATTTCCCAATATCATGAAATAAACCTGCACGTTTTGCCAATGTAATATTTTCACCAATTTCTGATGCCATTAATCCTGAAAGATGTGCTACCTCAATTGCATGTTGTAACGCATTTTGACCATAACTAGTTCTAAAATGTAATTTACCTAAAATCTCTACCAACTCTGCATTCACTTTTGTAATACCTAATTCAAAAAGTGCTGCCTCTCCGTACTCTCTTACTTTAATCTTCATTTCTTCACATGTTTTGTCATAAAGCTCCTCTATTCTCGCTGGATGAATACGCCCATCTTTAATTAATGCTTCAACAGTAACTCTTGCTATTTCCCTTCTATAAGGATCAAAACTTGACAACACAAACACTTCAGGGGTATCATCAATAATTAAATCAACACCAGTAACTGCTTCTATCGTGCGTATATTTCTTCCTTCCCTGCCAATAATACGTCCTTTCATATCATCATTAGGAAGAGTAACAACTGTAATTGTTTGTTCATTAGCAACATCACTAGCATATCTTTGCATAGTTGAAACGATTAAATTCTTCGCTTGTTTATCTACTATAAGTTTTGCTTCATCTTCTCTTTCTTTAATATATGATGCAATTTCCAAATTCATCATTTCTTCTACTTTTGACATTACTAGATTTTTAGCTTCATTTCTAGAGAAACCAGCTATTTCTTCTAAAAGTTTTATTTGATCTTCTTTTAACCTTTCAATCTCCATTTGTTCATCTTGGACTTGTTTTTGTTTCTCAATTAAATTATTTTCTCGTTCTTCTAACATTTGCTCCCTATTTTGCAACGTTTGATCACGTCTATCAATATTACCTTCTCGAGCAATTAAGCGGTCTTCCGCTTCTTTTATTTCTAATTTTTTTTCTTTTATTTCTTTTTCAAGTTCATTTTTTATTTTATATGATTCTTCTTTTGCTTCTAATAATTGATCTCGTTTTAACTTAGCAGCTTCTATTTTAGCATTTTCTAGAATCGTTTCAGCTTTTTTAGAAGAGTTTTTGTCTATTATATAATTAATTAAAAAAGTTATACCCATTCCAACAAGGACTAACAAAATGGAGAAAGCGATATCGTTCATATTATATACCTCCCCATATATGTATAAATAAGTGAATTTTATTTCACCCTAACTCCATTTTAAAGAATAATAAAGTATATGTCAAGAAAAAAACACGATTGCAAAAATGCATTCATGTTTTTATTCTTTTTTTGAAGTTTTTAAAATGTTAAAATGTTCTCTTACTTTATTTTCTAATTCTTCTTTTAATTTTTTGTCATTTTTTAACAATTCTTTGACGTTTTCTTTTCCTTGGCCTAACTTTTCGCCTTTATAAGAGTACCATGCTCCACTTTTTTCTATTATATTAACTTCACTAGCTAAATCAATTATTTCACCCTCAATTGAAATTCCTTCACCATACATAATATCAACAGAGCAAGTTTTAAATGGTGGTGCCATTTTATTTTTAACAACTTTTATATTTGTTTTATTCCCAATTATATTTGTCCCTTGTTTGATTTGTTCTGCCCTTCTTATTTCTAAACGTACAGAAGAATAAAATTTTAATGCTCTACCCCCAGGGGTCACTTCTGGATTACCAAATATAACACCAACTTTTTCCCTTAGTTGATTAATAAATATTGCTGTTGTATTTGTTTTATTAATAATTCCAGATAACTTTCTTAATGCTTGACTCATTAAACGAGCTTGTAATCCCATATGTGAATCACCCATTTCACCCTCTATTTCTGCTCTGGGAACTAATGCTGCTACTGAATCAATAACAATTGTACTAACAGCACCACTTCTAACTAATGCTTCACAAATTTCTAATGCTTGTTCACCATTATCAGGTTGTGATAATAACAATTCATTAATGTTAACACCTAACTTAGCAGCGTATTGTGGATCTAATGAATGTTCCGCATCAATAAATGCAACTGTTCCGCCTTGTTTTTGAGCTTCCGCTATTGCATGTAATGCGAAAGTAGTTTTACCACTTGATTCTGGACCGTAAATTTCTACAATTCTTCCCTTTGGATATCCTCCAATACCTAATGCAACATCTAATGCGATCGATCCACTTGGGGTGACATCTATTTCTCTTTGTTCATTATCTCCTAATTTCATAACCGAACCTTTTCCAAATTGTTTTTCAATATCCTTTAACACTTGATTAAGTGCTTTATCAGTTGTTTTTGACATATTCATTTCCTCCTTACACCTAGTATAATTTTATAATACTTTTTTATTAAAGTCAACAACAAAGTGAACATAAGTTCGGTTGATTTGTTTTTTTAAAATATACAAAAAAAAGAAAATAACTTAACGATTATTAAGTTATTATTTTTATTTTAATTCAGAATATATATATTGTTTATTCATTTTATAATATTGACCAGCCGAAATTATAGATAAAACAGAGGCTATTATAAGTAGAAAATCAGCTATTCTTAAATTCCATAATTCAAAAGGTAAGTTATAAAATAAAGTAAGGGTAATTCCTGTCATAAGGCATATTGTTTTTATTTTTCCCATCCATATTGCTGAAATAACATTGCCGTGATTTCCAGCAACCATTTTAATTGAATTAACAACAATATCTCTAACAACAATTACTACAGGTATTAAAGGGTGAATAAACCCCATTGCTGCTAATATAATTAAAACAGAATTAACTAATATTTTATCGGCTATAGCATCGATCATTTTACCAAAATTTGTAATTAAATTATATTTTCTTGCGATATATCCATCAATAAAATCTGTTATTGATGCAACAACAAATAATATTCCACATATTATAAATTTAAGATCAATTACAATTGCTTCGTTAATAAATAATTTAGTAATATTAATACCTGCTTCTTCAAATGGAAATGTTAATATAGCAATTATAACAAATGTCAAAAATATACGAAACATTGTAATTTTATTAGGTAAATTCACGCTATACCTCCTAACTCATAATAGCTAATAGCGATGCTATTATCATTAAATTCTTCATGGTCGCCCTTTAAATAATAGTACAACCCTGTTATTACCAATATCACTATTGTAATATAGATCAACAATGGAATTAAATTTATTTTTCTTTTTTGTTCTAATGTATAAGGTGACATAATCTTTTTTTCTTTTTCCTTTTTATCAAATTTTTTCTTAGCTTCTTTTATGTCATCTAATGATATTTTTGATGTATAATCAAATAAAAATTCGTTAAATTCATCTACCATTTCTTCATAATCAAGGCCCAAATATTTAGAATAATCACGAATGAAATATTTTAAATAAAAAATGTCTTGAAACGCCTCCATTTTTCCATCTTCAATATTTTCTATTTGAGTTGGTCGCATTTTTAAATCTTCGGCAACTTCCTCAATAGAAATACCAATACTAAGGCGCTCTTCTTTTAGTTTTTCTCCAATTTCTTTCATGTACACCCACCTTTTTGTCAAAAAAATAATACTTTATAAGCCATGTTCTGTACCTATTACTAGGCGACAAACATCTATCTATTGATTTCTCAATCCCATAAAGAGTTGATTTTCCCCTTTATTAGGTTCCCCTACCATAATTTGGGTTTCTCGCTCGTGGGGTTTACCCGTTTCACCAACTTATTTCTAAGTTGCTCGTCACTGTGGCACTTTCAGCCAACAACCATGTCTTAAAAAAGATTTAGGTTGTTTAGGCGCCGTTAGCTAAAGCTACCATAGGTTATTGTTTCCCTATGCACGAACACTACTACCATCTCAGGTAGTGCGAGCATGGACTTTCCTCTACACTTATAAAAATGCAGCGTTTGTCAAAGTATTATTCTCCCCGACCATAAATAATTTTCTCAAGGTTTGACAACCTTCTCAATAAATCAGCATTATTAACTTCTATTGTTGGAGTTTCCTTAACAACATCCAACTTTAATTTTAATGCTCTTATTTCTTGTTTAAGTCTTAAATTATCTTCTAATAATTCCTTTTTATCAGCATCTAATTCTTGAATAATTTTTATAAATTCCTCATAATCTCTAATAATAACATCTAAAAACTTATCAACTTCTTGTGGTCTAAAACCTCTAGTGTCAATCTTAAATTCTTTATCAAGTATATCTTTTACAGTTAACAAAATTCGATCTTGTAGCACAAACACCACCCCTTATTTAATTATAATTTTATCAGCAATTTATAACTGAGTCAATTTATTTTATAATATATGGATCTTCGTAAGTACCCGTTCCACCATTATAAATTACATTATCGCTTAAATATAGTACTAGTCTTACTTTACTCATATTTGTAGCTGTTGCTGAAAGCGCATAACCATTTGCAACTTGATATACGTATAATGAATCCTTATCATATGCATTCAATGTCCAAGAAGAATCTTTTAAATAATAAAAGTAATTATAATTTTGACATGATTTACTTGTAATTGTGTTACAATTTTTATCTAAACTAGCCCTAACAACATCAGTAGCTTGCAATAAACCAAGTGGTTGTTCAGGTGTTGTTAAAGAACATTCGATATTACTGTCCCTTTTTATTTTTGCATTTATCTTTCCTATACAAAATGGCTTATGCACAATATATCGTTTACTTTGTTTTTTAATATATTCATCCCTACCATATAAGTTTGTTAATTTATATTGTATTTGACTTTTGGGAAAATCATTTATACCGCTTCGACCATCTGTATCAACATTATAACGATTATCCCATGATGATATATTGTTTGTGTCATCTTCAACAATCTTAATGTGATTGTCACCATCAATTTTTATTATTAACCAAAGCTTATCATCAAACCTCAAATAATTTTTTACACGAATTCCCCGAAACACATGCTCATTTCCTATTTTGTATAGCCCGTCATCTTTAGTAACAATATTTTCTTCAATCACTCTTTTATATAATTCTTTAGTAACATATGTATTACCACAATTTAAGTACGGGGTATACAATATCTCGCCACCATTATTCGTTATACGAACCTCACCATTACATATTACATCACCTTTTACCATTTTATTTAGTTTAGGTATATATTTACCATCTTCTAAATCAGTGATAGAAACATGAGTTTTTTTACCATTCTCAGAAGGTAGTAAATCAGAATTATCATTAAAATACCTTTCGGCTCCTTTTGTTAATTTATTTTCTATCACAACAAATTCCAGATTACTATTTTTAGTAACAATCTTTATTGTAATTAAGACCAACAAAAAAACAACAAATATAATACTCACAATCATTATTAATTTTTTATTAAGTTCAGTTAACTTCATATTTAATCCCTCACTCGTTATTACAATGTTATTATAACAAATTTAATACTGATTTTCAATCATTATTAATTTTATAATATATAAAAAAGCTACTTCTTCCCTTTTAAAAAATAAGTAGCAAATTTTATAGTTTTAACATCTTGAATCATTGAATTAAATAATATCTCCAATTGATATTCCTGTTCCATGGACCACCTCTTAAACAACTTAACATGTTTTATTATATTAGTCAGTACATTCGACAAAAGTAGAAAAAACCTCACAATTTACCAAATTTTTATATAGTAAAATTATTGTTTTTATAGTATAATTATAATGGTGATAAAATGAATTATCCAAACGGCATTAAGAAAAGTGAAAATAAGCCTGTTAACTATGCTAATCGTGGGATGTCATTAGAAGCTGAATTAAATGATTCAAATAATTTTTATTTAATTCATAATATTGCTATTATTCACAAAAAACCAACTCCTATTGTAGTTAAAAAAGTTGACTATAATTCATCACGACACACTAAAATAAAAGATGCTTATTTTGAAAAACCTTCAACTACGGATTATAATGGAATATATAGAGGTAAATATATTGATTTTGAAGCAAAAGAAACAAAAAACCAAAAATATTTTCCCCTAAGAAATATTCATAAACATCAAATCAAACATATAAAAAAAGTTATAGAACACGGTGGTATAGGATTTTTAATAATTAGGTTTTCATTTTTTGATGAAACATATTTATTAGACGGCAATGACTTTATTACATTTTTGAACACTAACAAAAGAAAATCTATACCTTATTCTTTTTTTCAAGAAAATGCTTATTTAATTGAAGAAAAATACAACCCAAGGTTAGATTATTTAAAAATTATAAATAAAATTTATTTTAAAGGAGGAAATTATGAGTAAAAAAAATAGTAAAAAGAAAGGAACTAATTATGAAAACATTGTAATCGCAATTGTAAGTATATTAGGTTTAATTATCGGTTCGATTGCTTTTAATTTTATTTTATCATTTTTAATTATTGGTATTCTAAATTTAATTCTTTTTTGGAAACCTTTATTGAAATTTTTAAAAACATTTAAAAGTAAGAAAGTTGTTCGTAAAAAAGATAAAAAGAAAAAAAACAACACAAATAATAAAAACAAAAACAAAAATAAAAAAGTCAAATATATACTTATAGCTTTTTTCTCACTCGCTATATTAGGACTTATATGTGCGATTATTTTCTTTTACATTATAGTTAAGAATGCACCTGAATTTAACCCGGATAAACTTTATAAATCAGAAGCGAGTATTATCTACGATAATGAAGGTAAAATTATAGGGAAAATTGGTAAGGAAATGCGAGAAAAAATAACATATGAAGATATGTCAGAAACTTTAATTGATGCCATTATCGCAACAGAGGATGCAAGATTTTTTCAACATAATGGCTTTGATTTGCCAAGATTTTTAAAAGCATCTTTTGGTCAAGCATTAGGCCAAGACGCCGGTGGTGCATCAACATTAACAATGCAAATTGTTAAAAATCATTTTACCTCAACAGAAGATAAAGGTATTAAAGGAATAATGAGAAAATTCACCGATATATATTTATCTATATTTAAAGTAGAAAAAAAATATACTAAATTTGAAATATTAGAGTTTTACGCAAATTCAAATTACTTAGGTGGACAAAATTATGGTGGTGCTTACGGAGTTGAACAAGCGTCTCAACTATATTTTGGGAAAACAGCAAAAGATTTAACTTTACCAGAAGCAGCATTAATTGCAGGATTATTCCAAGCACCAAATGGTTATGATCCATATTTATATCCAGAAGATGCGGAGTCAAGACGTAAAGTTGTACTGTACTTAATGGAACGTCATGGTTATATAAATAAAGAAGAAAGAAAATTGGCCGAATCAATAAGTATTGAAGATATTTTAATAAAACATGATGAAGAGGATAACGGGGAATATGTTGGGGTAATAAATACCGTTGTAGACGAAGTTTTAAAACTTACCGATAAAGATCCTTTTTCTACAGCAATGGAAATTTATACAACTTTTGATATCGATAAACAAAACCACATAAACAAAGTTTTAAATGGAGAGTTATACACTTGGGAAAATGAAGTTGTAGATGCCGGTATTGCAGTTATAGATGTCAAAACCGGAGGTATAGCAGCGGTTAGTGCTGGAAGACATAAAAAGAACTTAAAAGGCTTTAATTTAGCAACAGATATGAAAAGACATATTGGTTCAACATCAAAACCTTTATTTGACTATGCTCCAGGAATTGAATTAAATAACTGGTCTACTTACCACCCGTTCACTGATGAACCTCATTCTTATTCTACAGGAATTCAAATTCATAATTGGGATTTAAAATATGAAGGTTTAACTACTCTAAGAGAAGCACTTAGAACTTCTAGAAATATTCCGGCGTTAAAAGCATTTCAAGATATTAGTAATAAAGACTTACAAAAATTTATTACCTCACTAGGACTTAACCCTGAAATCGAAGGTACCCTTTTACACGAATCGCACGCATTAGGCGGTTACACTGGTGAATCACCAGTTACCTTAGCCGGGGCATATGCAGCGTTTGGAAATGGTGGTTATTACATTAAACCCCATTCTGTTAAAAAAATAATTTTTAAAGATAGCAATGAAACTTTTGAAAACAAAGTTCCAAAAGAAAGAGTAATGAGTGAAGCAACAGCCTACATGGTTAGTGATGTGTTACTCGATGCAGCACGCTGGGGATTGTATGGTAATTGGAACGTTAATGGAGTAAATTATTGTGCTAAGACAGGTACTAGTAATTTCCCGCCAGAAGTGTTTGAACATCACAACTTACCGAGTAATGCTGTAAATGATTTATGGATCGCATCATATAATCCAGATTATGCAATAGCCCAATGGTATGGATACGATGAAATTTCAAGCAAATATTATAATAGATTCGGAACAGCTAACTATAGAGTTTTATTCCAAACAGTTGCAAAAGGAATATATAAGGAAAATAAAAATTTTACTCGTCCAAAAGATGTAATAAGTGTACAAATTGAAAAGGATACTGTTCCAGCAATGTTACCAAGTAAATTCACACCAAAAAATATGATCATTACTGAATTATTTAAAAAAGGAACCGAACCAACAGATGTATCAAAACGCTTTGATACTCTTGATAATCCTACAAACATTTCAGCAGAACAAGAAGGAAATAAAATTAATATTTCATGGAACCCAATTGCTAAACCAAATGCAATAGATAAAGATTATTTAACACAATATTCTAAAAAAATATTTAATAATAATAAAGAACAAACAAAATTTTTAAATAGCTTATTGTCATATAATTCCAAAAATATAGGGGATTTAGGTTACAATGTTTATATTAAGGAAAATGGAAGTTTAAAACTTTTGGGCTTTACTAAAAACACCAATTTCAAAACAAATGCTATTGGGGGTAATGTCACATATGTAGTTAAATCAACTTATTCTATATTTAGTGCAAACATGAGCTCTGGTGTTGAAACTACCATTTCACAAACAGGCAGTATTATATCAAATATAACTTCAGAATTATTTGGCGATAAAGAAATTACAATTAATGTTGGTGATAGTTATACGGAATTTTCACCTAGTATAAATGTGTACGATGGTACAAATGATATAACCAACTTGGCAGAAATCACCAAACAAATTAAAATAGAAAATACAGGTGAAGTTGTTTCTAAAATTGATACATCAAAGCCTAATACTTTTATAATTACTTATACAGTTAATTACAGTAACTACTCAAACACTCATAAAAGAATAGTTATTGTAAAATAAAAAAAATCTTTATTATAATACCTTTAAAGTAAACATTAAATAAAAAAACATATTTGTATATGTTAAAATAAATTTAATAAACGCTTTAGAGGTATTTTATTATGGGAAAAAAACAAAAAAGTTATAAAATTATTAAATTAATTTAAGTTAAGACTAATATATTCAAATGAAGGAACCATTATTCAAGTAAAATATATCAAAACAAAATGGGGTGATTACGTTACAAAGCAAGTATATTTAAGGGTAGAGTTTGTAAGATAACTCTTTGATGGAAAGTAGTTCTCACACCTTAAAGAAAAAATAAAAAACACGTTGTTTAGTATAACATTTAACGTGTTTAAAAATCATTAACTGTAAATCACAGTTTATTACAATTAGTTTTGTGTTTTATATATACTTAATAAATAATAGTATCATTCTGTTTTTTTGTTGTAATAATTACATATATTTGATAGTTTACATTTACTACAATTTGGTTTTTTTGCTTTACAATGATACCTACCGAAAAAAATCATTTGATGATGAAATTTGTTAATTTTATTTGTCGGTATTAAATTTGTTAATTTTTTTTCAATAACCAATACACTATCATTTTCATTGACTAATCCAAGTCTTATACTAACCCTTTTAACATGAGTATCAACTGCTAATACTGGTTTATTAAATAATTCACTTAAAACAACATTTGCTGTTTTTCTCCCTACACCAGGTAAACTTTCTAAATATATTCTATCATTTGGTACAATCCCATTTTGATCGTTAATTAAACTTGTTACAATATTTATTATATTAGATGTTTTAATTCTAAATGTACCGATTGGTCTAATTATATTAATAATATCTTCTGGATTAGCACTTTGTAATTTTTCTAAAGTTGGATATTTCTCATATAATATGGATGTTACTTGGTTAACCCTAACATCAGTTGTTTGAGCACTTAACATAACGGAAATTAATAATTCATAATCTTTTTGATAATTTAATTCACATTTTGCATCTGGATAAAGTTCATCAAAATAATTAAATATTTTAGTCAATTTAATTTGTTTCATTCTCGTTCAACCAGTCGTAATCAAAAACATTTAAATTATCTTTCTTTTTTTTAAACTTTTGTTTTTCTTTCTGAACATCGTCTTTGGTCTTAATACCCTTTTTTATCCAGTCAAACAAAATTCTATCAATATATCGCAAACTTATAGCACCATTATATACAGCTTCCTTTAAAGCTAATAAAATTAAATCATCGTTTATTTTATTAGATTGCCAACCATTTATTAATTCAAATTCGATTGGTGATAATGGACGTCCCAACTCTTTTTCAAAACAATCATATATATTTTCATTAATTATAGGCTCAACTTTTTCATTGATAACATAAAATGCCAATTTAGTATATAAGTTTTCTAATGAAATGTATTCAACGTGAACATTATCTTCTACTTTAATTTCTAAAATTAAAATGTCTTTTTGAACTAATTCATTGACCAACTCTAAAACTTTACCAACTTCCACATTTAATACTTCAGCAATTTTAGGTGGATTGTATATATTGTTATTTGTATTTAGTAAATAAATAAGCAATATAAACTCTTCATCAGATATTTTTAAATCTTTATAATTTAAAAACAATACATAAGGAATTGTAAAACAACCCTTTTTTATTATATTAATTATTTTTTCTGTCATATTATCACCTATAATTATTATACATCAATTGCTGTACCTTTTAAACCTTTAATTATAATTAGCTAAAACATAATCTTGTAATTCTTTTTTATCGTTAACTATTTCTTTATCAATTAACTTTTGTTCAATATCGCCCAAAATTTCTTTTAAAAAATGCCCAGGTTTCTTTTTCAATATTGTACATATTTCTTCGGCAGTAATTGCAATATCACTCTTATTAGTTATATATAATTGATCAAATTTTTCAATAATTAACTTTTTATCAATACCCTTAATTTCTCCTGCTGTAATTGAAATATATAAACCATATTTATATAAATTTTGATCGTCTAAAATATCCTTATTAATAAGTTCATTAATTAATTTTATAGAATTAATTTCATTATTATTAAATCTATACACATTTAACACATCTAGTTGTGCCCATATTCCAATCAATGAATGAGTAATTACAATGTTTTCCAAATTGTTTAATTGTAAATGTTTATCTAGTTTTGTACTTATTAACAACTCTATACCATAATTAATATTTGGACTAGAAAAAATTTTATCTAATTCATCTTTTTTTCGTTCATATGATAATTTTTTTACCAAATGGCCATACTTAATTATATATTTTTCCAACTCTTTATCTAACTTAAAATTTAATTGTGTTGCAAATCTAACAGCCCTTAAAATCCTTAAAACATCTTCTTTTAAACGGTGTTTAGTTTTACCTATCATTCTTATAACACCATTATTTAAATCATCCTTAGCACCTAATAAATCAATCATTTCACCATCAGAATTCATACATAACGTATTCATATAAAAATCCCTGCGTTTTAAATCTTCTAATAAATCATCAATATATTTGATCTTAACAGGTATTCTATTGTTTTCATATTTTATTTCTTTTCTAAAAGTAGTTATTTCAAAATGAATATTATTACACCTAAGTGAAACAGAACCATATTTAACAGGTTGAATACTTACGCTTGGAAATATTCCTTTTAATTCCTTAGGAGTTGCATTTGTACAAATATCAACATCAACACTTTTTCTGTTTAAATATAAATCCCTAGGGTATCCACCCACTACATAGGCTTTAAATCCTTCGTTTTCTATTTTTTTTAATACCTTCTTAGTAGTATAAAACATAGTTCACCTCACATTAAAAAAAGGCCTAATGCCTTTTTAGTTTAAAGCTTCTTTTAATTTTGAACCTGCTTTAATTGAAACTGCTCTTCTAGCAGGAATAGTAACTGGTTCTCCAGTTCTTGGATTACGTCCTTGTTTTTCTGGTCTATCTTTTGCTGTAAATGTACAAAAACCAGTTAAAGTTACTTTATCTCCTTCTTGCAATCCTGTAGTTACACCTTTAATCATTGCTTCTAAAGCACGAGATGCATCTGCTTTTGTAAAGCCAGTTTCTTCTGCAATAAAATTTACTAAATCTGTTTTAGTCATTTCTATACCTCCCTATATTAAAGCAATTATCTTGCTTACAATTAAAGAATACCATTATTTCAATGTAAAATCAACATTTTTACATATATTTCTTACAATTATTCATTTTAACTAGCTTATTACTACATTATTTTAAGTAAATTTACATTTGCTTATTCATTCAATATATTTTATTCACAATCAACCCAAGATATGTATTAACAATTTAAAAACTTCTGTTTTTAACAGAAGTTATCTTACAAAACAATTGCGAATAAATTACCAGAGCCCTTATTAACTAATTTTGATAAAGTTTGTTGAAGTTTATATCTTGCGTTTTCAGGCATTAAAGATAATTTAGCTTGTATGCCCTCTTTTACTATAACATCGAGACTCCTACCAAATATTTCACTTTTCCAAATGTTTTCAGGCGTTGAATCATAGTCCTTCATCAAGTGATTAATTAATTCTTTACTTTGAATTTCCGAACCTATAATAGGCTCAAACGTTGACTCTACATCTACCCGAATCATGTGTATCGATGGTGCTACTGCTTTTAACTTGATACCATACCTATTGCCTTGTTTAATTATTTCAGGTGTATCTAACTTCATATCTAGTAAAGTTGGAGAAGCCACTCCATAACCTGTTTGTTTTACCATTTTTAATGCACCTTTAATTTGGTCATATTCATGTTTTGCTTCATTAAAATCTTGAAACAAACTTAATAATTGAGCACGATTTCTTACATCAATCCCTATTATTTCCTTTAATACTTGATTATAAAGTCCTTTTGGTGCATCTAATGTAACGTTAACTATACCGGTTGATGTATCAACTTCTGATAAATAAGCCTTATCTATATATTCACATTCTACAAAAGGAGCAGTAATTTTATCAACATCTCTAAGTTTGTCAATTTCCACCACACTCTCTTTTATTTTTTCTATATATATTTGCTTTAACCAATTTGATGGTGAAAGACATGCAATCCATTCTGGCATCTTTACACTTACCTCAGTTACAGGAAATTCATATAAAGCTTCCTTTAAAATTGTATAAATATCTCTTTCAGTCATATTTTCAATACTTACCGGTATAACGGGAACGAAATGCTCTGAATAAAGTTTTTCAGCCAATCTTTCAGTTTCTGGTAGCATTGGATGTACTGAATTCAATAGTACAATAAATGGTTTGCCTATTTCTTTTAATTCATTTATAACTCTTGTTTCGGCTTCTATATAACTCGCCCTATCAATTTCTCCAATTGAGCCATCAGTGGTGACTACAATACCTATACTAGAATGATCTTTTATTACTTTTTCAGTTCCTATTTCAGCCGCTTCTATAAATGGTATTTCTTCATCGTACCATGGTGTTTTGACCATCCTAGGACCATTTTCATCTTCATATCCTTTAGCATTAGGTATTACATAACCAACACAATCAACTAGCCTTACATTCGCACTGAATGTATCTATTTGTATAGTCGCTGCATTAGATGGCACAAATTTGGGCTCTGTTGTCATAATCATTTTTCCTTGAGCACTTTGTGGTATTTCATCTAATGCCCTTTTTCTTTCGTACTCATCCTCTATATTAGGTACAACTAAGTTTTCAATTACCTTTTTTATAAAAGTTGATTTTCCTGTTCTAACTGCTCCAACAACACCTAAATAAAGATCGCCACCAGTTCTTTCGGTTATACTTCTAATAATATCCATTTTTTCCATATAATCCCTACTTTCATCTAATTCATTTAAATATATGAACGTTCTTGTTTATATATGATTATTATTTAAATAAAAAAGAATGTAATGGCACATTCTTTAATAATTACGATATTAATGAGTTCTATCTTTAAAGTTTTTATTTATACACGCTCTTCCACAACCTCTTATAACATCGTCACATAGTTGGTAGTTTCCACCATTAATAACTAATGCCTTACCATTAACTAAAGATTTTGCTATCTTAACCCTTGCTCTAGCGTATATTCCTTGTACAGTAGTTCTTGCAACATTCATTTGTTTAGCACACTCTTCTTGGTTATAACCTTCTAAATCAATTAACCTGATCGTTTCATATTCATCAACACTCATATTTATAAAACCACTATTATAATTTCCCCTTTTTCCAATTGGACCAAACTTATTGTTTGCAGGTAATGAACAAACTCGTCTTCTTTTTCTTGAACGATTAATAACACATCACATCCTCATGCCCTTTTTTTAAGTTCATCTTCAACTTCTTTTAGTCTTTTTTGTAACTTTTTCACTTCATCTTTCAAGTCTTCATTTTTATTATTAGAATTCTTTTCTCTTATATCACAACAAGGTCCTAAACCGCGTCCAGTTAATGTACCCTTTCCAATTGGACCAGTACCATCAAATCTAGGCATTAGATCACCTCCTTAGTAACATATGTCAACTTAAGTATACCACTGTTAATGACATATGTCAAAACAAAATGAAAAAACAAAAGATTAATTAATCTTTTGATTTGAAAAAGAACAACCACAATAACTTTGGCGATATAAATTATATTTTTTAGATATTTCAATAGATTTTTTATAACCATCTTTTTTCTTAAAATCTGATACTAAATAATTGATTTTATACGATTCGCCTAAAATAATACCAATTTCATTAATTTTTTGTGCGTTTTTATAAGGGCTTACAGTTAATGTTGTTGCAAAATAATCATAGTTATTATTTTTAGCATACTTTGCGGTCTCCTCTAAACGCAACTTATAACATTTAAAACACCTTAATGAACCTTCTCGTTCCATTTCTAATCCTTTAACCTTATTTAAAAAAAGTTTATAATTGTAACTTCCTTCAACAAATCTAATTGGATTTTTAGTTTTAATATATTCAATAAATTTTTTCTGTTCTTCTAACCGCTTATTATATTCTTCATCGGGCATAATATTTGGATTATAAAAAAACAATGTAATATTAAAATAATTAGATAAATATAGAATAACATATGTGCTACAAGGTGCACAACAACTATGGAGCAATAAATCTGGAACTTTATCATCTTTGAGTAACAATTTTAGAGTTTTCTCTAAAATTAGATTGTAGTTATTATTCATAATATCCCCTCTGAAGAATAATTATAACACATATTTTATTTATTAAACAAGCTTATCTAAATCTTTTGGAACTTTATCATTTATAACAGCTTCTATAATTTTTGTCTCTTTTTCTTTTGATACTTCTTTTCCAGTCATTTTGCCTAATTCTTGAATAATTTCCCTTAAAGTATTTTCATCTTTCAAATCATTTTGCTGCAACTTATTTGCTAAATCTAAAATAGCATCCTTATTCACATTTGTTTTACTTTCTATCTTCTTAAAAAAACTATCAGTAAATTTCATAAAAAAACCTCCTACATTATTATATGTAAAAGATTTTTATATGTTATTACTCCTCACCTTTATTTTTAAATTGAAGAACAATAGGTGTTCCTTCAAAATCAAATGATTCCCTCAACTTATTTTCTATATAACGCTTATATGAAAAATGAATTAATCCCCTATTATTAACTTGAATATTAAAAGTTGGTGGTTTACTACTTACTTGATTAGAAAAATATATTTTTAACTTTTTACCTTTATAAGAAGGAGGTGGATTTAAATAATAAGCTTCATGTAATACGTCATTTAACAAACTAGTTTTGATTTCTTTTTTACTATTATTGTACACCTTAATTATTTCTGGCATTAATGTATGTAATCTTCTTTTGGTAAGAGCAGATAAATATACTATTGGAGCGTATGGCGCGAACTGAAAATTATTGCGTATATCTTGTGTAAATTTGCGCATTGTGTCTTCTGTTCTTTCAATAGTATCCCATTTGTTAACAACGATGACAATTCCTTTACCTGCTTCAATTGCATACCCCATAATTCTTTTATCATGCTCGATTATACCCTCTTCAGCATTCAACACAACTAAACATACATCACTTCTATCAATTGCTTTTAAAGCGCGTAATAAACTGTATTTCTCAACATTTTCATATATTTTTCCACGCCTTCTCATACCTGCAGTATCAATTACAACAAATTCTTGCCCATGGTATGTAAACGGGGTATCAATAGCATCTCTTGTTGTACCAGCCTCGTCACTAACAAGTACCCTTTCTTCGTTTAAAAGTGCATTAACCAAACTACTTTTACCTACATTTGGACGGCCAATTACTGAAAAGCGTAAAGCATTATCTTCTACGTTAATATTTTGTTTTGTAAAATCACGTGTGACATCTTCTAATAAATCATATATACCACTATTTTGTTCTCCGCTAACTGGGAAATATTTATCAAATCCAAGAGCATAAAAATCATATTCATTTTGCTTAAATTCTCTTGTGTCACTTTTATTTATTACTACATATACCTTTTTTGCGGATTTTAATAATATATCTTTAATCAAATGATCATTTGGCATTAACCCTTGTTTACCATCTACTATAAAAAAAACAATATCAGCTTCATCAATTGCTAACTCCGCTTGCATTTTTATAATATCATTATATTCCTCTTTGGAATCATCAATTCCTCCAGTGTCAATTAAATAAAATTGATAATCTAAAAAATTAGCAAGAGAATATATACGGTCCCTTGTTATTCCAGGGACATCTTCAATAATAGATATTTTTTTCCCAACAATGCGATTAAACAAAGTTGATTTACCTACATTTGGCCTCCCCACTAATGCTATTATAGGTTTTTTCATATAGCACCTCCTTTAATAACTACAATTTATTTAAAAAATTTTATTACCATTTTTAATTATGTTTTCTGATTTTTCACCAAAAATTATATTACTAACTTCCAGCAACAAACCCATTTGAAAATCATTAATGTTTTTTTTAAGCTTCAAATATAACTTTCCATCATAAACATAAATATTCGAATTTGCGATTATATTTTTATCAACCATAAAATAATCACTTAACTCATATAAATTTGGTATCATTTTAATAGTTGAAAAATCTAGTTCCAGACCGTTTAACATTTCAAAATATTCCGCATTTTGTTTCTTCATAATTAATATAAATCCATAAATTTTATCATATATTATTTCCATTTTAAAATAACTATTAACATCTATTTTAAAATCCCTTTTTATTCTAAAGAGTATCTTGCTAAGATACTCTTCTAATTCATAAATATTATCTATATCAAAAATTTTATAATAATATTTATTTAAATATATAATTATATCATTGTTTACAATATTTATTTTCAATATATCACCTAAATTATTTTATGAAGTAATTTAATTTGTGATATAAATTATATTATTCTTTCGATTTTATTATAAATTTCATCACGTCCAGTTTTTGTTACATTGGAGAAAACAATAAAATCATCACCAAGTACTAAATCTAATTCATCTAAAATTAAATTGCGCTGTTTTTGATGGGATGTAATCCCTATTTTATCCGCTTTTGTCGCTACTATGGTAACAGGTATTTTATAATGTTTTAAAAAATTATACATCATAATATCATCACTTGTTGGTTTATGTCTAAAATCAATCAACATAAATACTTGTTTTAATGGTGAGCGATTCGTTAAATAATCTTCCATCATTAAGCCAAACTTCTTTTGATGTTTTTTGGATAACTTTGCATATCCATATCCTGGGGCATCAACTAAATAAAACTTCTCATTTACTAAATAAAAGTTAATTGTTTGTGTTTTACCAGGAGTCGATGAAGTACGTGCATAGCTTTTACGATTTATTATCGTATTAATAAAACTACTTTTACCAACATTAGATCTACCAACCAATAAAAATTCTGGTAATTCATCTGTTGGATATTGGCTTCTTCTAACTGCACTTATAACTAAATCCACATTTTTTATTTTCATAAAACCACCTTTAATTTTTCATTGCTTTACAATTATAGCACTAACAATTATTTTTGTCAAAATGATAAATTGTGGCTTTTAAACCACAATTTATTTGATTATTTTAAAAGATTGCTTTAATTCTTCTCGTTCAACTATATCATTTAAAATTTTGTTTTTACTATTATAATAACGAATAAAACTTTCTACTTCTATATTTAATTTGTTAACTTCTTTTAAATAATTAAACAATTCGTATTCCCCATCTTTTTTATGTCCTAATGTTTTTAAATAATTAATTTCATGTTTAAGTTTTTCAAACAATTGTTTTTCTTTTTCTAATATAGCCTTCAACTCACTAATGTTATTATTCACATTTTCACCTTTTTTTTATATGTTCAACTTTCTTTTTTTCTATTACATTTTCTTTGATAACCGATAAATGTTCTATTTCCTTTAATATGTTTGCAAATTTCTTTAAACATTCATTTATTATTATTTCATTTTCAAAACCATCACTTGCTAAATCTATATTTATTATATTTCTCAGTAAATGCATTGTATAATGCGATTCATTAAAAGAAACATTTTTAATTTTATTATATTGTTCTTCGTTCATATTATCACTCTACTTATTTAATTTTTCCTATTATTATTTCATTCGTTATTTCTATAGCATCATCAAATGATACATCTTTATTAAATTCATATTTTTTACTATCTTTGGCCCAATTGTTAACATTTTGATTTACAAATTCATCTGTAAACAGCGCACCTTTTATTTCATATTTTTTTAACAAATCATCACATTTAACCTTCTCTATAAGTAAATCCCTTGCTTTACTAACATCAATATCTCCATAATTTAGTATGGAATATATATCATAGAAGTCTTTAAACCTTCTAAACTGTTTACCAGTTTTGTTGTATAACTGCAAATTAAGGAAACAAACATATAATTTATTAGAGAGATGTTCTTCTAGCGAAATTGTTGAAACATCAAATAATTTATCTTTTGTAAAAACTTCAGGCATTTTGGTTTTTTCAAAATCTAATATTTCTTCTTTTCGTAAATCAAAATTTATTAAATGCTCTATAGTGTCAAATATACAAAGAACGCGATAATTAATTGTTGAGTTAGTTGTTTCAAAGCGCTGTTTAATTTCAAATCTTATTTTACTTTCTTCTTTCAATGTATCATTAATTATTTTATCAGCTTTGTGAATGTTATTAGATGTAACTATATCAATATCAGTAATTGGTCTTGTAAATTTTTTTAATGTGCACAATTGCGAAAAACTACCCTTTAAAACAAATCTTTCGCTATTTTTATAAAGCCGTTCTAAAAAACTTCTACAAAAATAATAATTATATCCATAATTAGAATGCATAGGAACTTTTTTCAATTCCCTTTGAATATAACCTTTTAATTGCGTACCCCTATCAAACATTATAATCTCTCCTATTTAAAACAATTATATCATTTCTACTTTTGAATTTTCAATCATTTACATTCAAACTTCAAGTTATTTACGTAAATCATTTTATATTTATTATTGCCCAAATTAAAAAATATTTATTAAAAAAACCTTGTTTTACAAGGTATTATTTTTATAATGGTGGAGCTGAGGGGAGTCGAACCCCTGTCCAAAAATACAGTGGTTTAAGCTTCTACAAGCTTAGTCAATTGTAGTGTGTCCTAATTAATTGACAATTAACAAACAATTAATTAGTTAGCCCTTTAATTTCATTATTATTTTAGGGCAAAATAATAATATAACTCATTAAATCGAACCTCTAAAATTCTCATGAGTAAAGAATAATAGAAGCCTTTCACATTTTAAATTAAGCGAAAGCTAATTGTGTTCTGTTTCCAGTTATTTTTAATTTGTACTTAACGAGTACCTTCGGCTTGCCACTTAAACTCTTATATTCCTGTCGAAACCAGGCAGCCCCATAATTAAATTATAGCATCATTCTATATTTTTGTAAACTTTTTTTATTTTATAATTTGACCTTTTATTCCTACAACTGTTGAATTATCTGGAATATTTTCTAAAACAACTGTATTTGCTCCAATTTTAACATTATTCCCTATAACAATATTACCAATTATTTGCGCACCACATCCAACTATTACATTATCTTTCAATGTAGGATGCCTCTTAATTCTTTCACAGCTTGTTCCGCCTAATGTAACACCATGATAAATAGTACAATTATTTCCAACAACTGCTGTCTCCCCTATAACTACTCCCATACCGTGATCAATAAATAATCTTCTACCGAGTTTTGCACCTGGATGAATTTCAATTCCTGTTAATAATCTACCTATTTGCGATATTAATCTAGCTAAGAAATATAATTTGTTTTTGTATAAAAAATGACTCACTTTATGAAATAATAAAATATGAAAACCTTGATACAACAGTATAACATGCAGAATATTTTTCGCAGCAGGGTCTTTATTTAATATATTACAAGCATCTTCCCATAACATTTTCATATATACACCTCGTTTAACATTTTAATATTTTATGTTAAATGAAGTTTTAATTGTTGGCTAAAATCATTATTATTTATCTATAAAATTCTTTTTGCTCTTTGGCCATTTCTCTTTTTATATCCCTTTCTTTTATAGTTTGGCGCTTATCATAAGTTTTTTTACCTTTTGCTAATCCTAATAATATTTTAACTTTATTTCCTTTAAAGTACATTTTTAATGGGACCAAAGTTAAGTTTTCGGTTGTAATTATATTATTTAATTTTATTATTTGCCTTTTATGCATTAATAGCTTCCTACTTCTTCTTTCATCGTGATTAAATATGTTTCCTTTTTTATACTGTGCAATATGCATATTTAATAAATACAATTCATTACTTCTTATAATTGCATAACTATCCTTTAAGTTTACAGCACCATTCCTAATTGATTTTATTTCTGTACCTTTTAAAGCTATACCTACTTCATACGTTTCTAATATTTCATAGTTATAATGTACATCTCTATTTTTGATTTCAAACAATATATCACTCCTTAAATATTTGATTGGTATTTATTTTATTGTAATTTTTAGTTACTAAACTATTATAATAATTTAATTTATTTTTATAATCATTCAAAATATTATCGTTTAATTTATTATATGGAATTAATTTGAAATTTTTAAAATCTTTATAATAAGTATATATTAACTCACTTTTAATATTTTCAATACTAATTATGGTTGAATTATTTATATTTTGTTTAACAATATCTAATGAAACTATTAAACCAATTAATTTATTAAGACCTATTTGAGCTGATATAAAATTACCCAATGAATATACAACTAATGTGTTATTTATATATTCAATAGGTTGTATTACATGTGGGTGATGACCAATTACTATATTTGCACCTAATTCAGATAAATGTTGTGCAATTTTCTTTTGTTGAGTATTAGGCTCATGATTATATTCTTCACCCCAATGCATGGATACTAATATAAGATCTACTTTATTTTTATATTTTTCAATATCATTTTTAACTATTTCTGGGTCATATATATTTAACAAATATTCTCGCCCCTCCGGTACTTTAAGGCCATTAGTAGATGTTGTATATGATAAAAGCGTATAGCTAATATTATTTATTGTCCTAACATTATATTTATTCCTATTTTCAAAAGAGTCATAAGTACCACTTATAAACGCTTCCTTTTTATTCCAATAATTTATCGAATTAATAATTCCTTCTTCGCCTTTATCCAAACTATGATTATTTGCTAAACTTATTAAATTAAAACCCGTTTTTATAAGTGCGTCACCTATTTCTTCGGGAGAATTAAATCGCGGATATGTAGATAAACCCATATTTTTTCCACCAATAATAGTTTCTTGATTATAAAAGGCTAAATCATGTTTTTTTACAACAGTAGCTATTTCACTAAAGATATAGTTGAAATCATACTTGTTTTGGCCTATATATGCATCATTATATATTGCATCATGTATTAAGGCATCACCAGCCATAATTAATGTAGCTGTATACTCATCTTTATCTTCTTTAATCTTATTTTGAATAACTATTTTTTTATAGCTACAACTTACAACAAAAAACATTAATACTAATATTATTGTTTTTCTCATAAGCATCCTTTTCTATTTATATATTTTCACTAATCCTTTTTCGTCAATTAACTTAAATTTTATAGTTTGTTTATCAGAACTTACACCACTTACAACTATTTTTACTTTAGAACCAATTTTATATAGTAAATCACTATTTATTGACTTTAATGTAATAAAATTAGGATTGTACACAAATTTATTACTTAATTCGTTTATTTCAATTAAGCCTTGAATTAAATTTTCCAACTCAACATACACACCTTTTTTAGTAATATTGCTAATATACCCATAAAATGTTTCACCAATGTAATTTTTCATATATTCTGCTTGTTTCATCTTAATTATTAAACGTTCACATTCATTGGCGATTGCTTCTCTTGTTGATGCATGCTTTCCTACTTCTAGTAATTTTTTTTCAAGATTAGTTGCTAGTACATTATTATAATTTTTTTCAATTATGTATTTTTTAACTAATCTATGGACAATAAGATCTGGATATCTTCTAATTGGTGCTGTAAAATGTGTATAACATTCACTACCTATTCCAAAGTGTTTTTCATTTATAGGTGAATACTGAGCACGTTTCATACACCTTATTAATAATTTTACAAGTACCTCATAATTTGGGCTACTATTTATTTGTTGTATTAAAGTTTGAAAAACTAGTTGATAATCATTATTATTATAAACTTCTTTTATATCATATCCAATAAACGATAATAAATCCATTACCTTTTCTACATCATTTTTATTAGGAATTGGATGACTTCTATATAAGAATGGTATTTCATTTTCCTGGAATTGTTTTGCAATTGTTTCATTAGCTAACATCATAAAGTCTTCAATAATTTTTTCACTTTCCCTACATTCTTTCATCATTATATCAACTACTCTACCGTTACTATCTAGTTTAAATTTGGTTGATTTAGTATTGAACTCTATTATTCCTCGTTGTTCTTTGTTTTTTCTAATTAATTGAGATAACTCTTGCTTGTTTGTAAGAGTTTTCACAAATTTTTCATAACCTTTAGTTATACTTTTGTTTTCTAAAATTTCATTTACATCATCATATGTCATTTTCTTTTTTGAATTAATAACACTCTTATAAATTTTTTCACTAACAACATTACCTTGTTTATTAAGTTCGATTTCACAAGTAATAGTTAAACGATCTACCCCTTCTTTTAATGAACAAATATTGCTAGATATTTCCTTTGGCAACATAGGTATACAATCATTAATTAAATATATACTCATCCCTCTTTGGTATGCATCCTTTTCAACTGATGAGTCCATCTTGACATAGTGACTTACATCAGAAATATGAACACCTAAAACATAGTTACCAATATTATTTATTTCTAATGATATTGCATCGTCTAAATCGCAAGCATTTTTACCATCAATTGTAAAAATTTCTTTATCACGCAGATCTTGGCGATTTTCCAACTCTTTTGGTAAAACTTTCTTTGGAACATATATTAACTCTTCTAAAGTTCCTTTTGAAAAAGTTTTTTTAATCTTCATTCTTTTTTTAATAAAATCAACATCAGAACAATTACTACCCATTTTAGCCTCCGTTAATCATTTATATCTTTTTTACAATGTGATTCAATTATAAAATCAACAGTTCTAGCTTCCTTAGAAGCACCTTTTACTATTACATCTACTTTATCACCCAACATATAGCCTCGTTTGTTTTTAAAACCTTTTATTGAAAAAGTTTTTTCATCAAAGTAATATTTATCTCCTTTTAAATCTTCAATTCGTACTAATCCCTCTATTAAATTGGGTAGTTCAATAAACAAACCAAAACTCATAACACTACTAATCATACCAGTGAATTTTTCACCAATATGTTCCATCATGTATTCAGCTTTTTTCATATCAGACACTTCCCTTTCACACTCAATTGAACCTCTTTCTTTTTCAGAAGTATGTTCACCTAAGTATACTAAAGTTCTATCCCAATAATTAATAGTATTGGTATCAAATTTTTTATTTATTAAATAAGTTTTTAACAACCTATGAACTGTTATATCTGGATATCTTCTAATTGGTGCTGTAAAATGTGTATAACATTCACTAGCTATACCAAAATGACCAATATTATCTTTATCATAATATGCTTTTTGCATACTGCGAAGCATTAATCTTGAAAGAATAGGAAACTCTTTTTTTTCTTTTAAATAATCTAATATATCTTGAACGGTTTTTGAATTATATTGTTTAACTTTTAAATGAACTTTATATCCTAATATTTTCAAAAATTCTAAAAACGTTTCTATTTTTTCCTCTTTGGGTTTTCCGTGAACTCTATATAAAAACGGTAATTCCATATAATAAATAGCAGATGCTACCGTTTCATTTGTTACTATCATAAAATTTTCAATGATTTTTTCACCTGGCCCTCTTTCTCTTAAAACAACATCAATTGCCTGGCCATTTTTATCTACAATTATTTTTGATTCCTCTATTTCAAAATCAATAAAACCACGATTATCTTTATTTGCTTTTAACTTTTCAGATAGTTTATTCATATTATTAATAATATTTATGTAAGACTCATATCCACTAGGTATGTTTCCTTTTTCTAATATTTGATTTACTTCATCATAAGTCATTTGTTTTTTAGAACGAATAACACTTTCAAAAATGTCATAATTAACAACACTTCCTTTATGATCAATTTCCATTACGCAAGAAATAGTTAATCTATCTTCACCTTCATTTAATGAACAAATCCCATTTGATAAAGAGTGTGGAAGCATGGGAATAACTCTATCAGCTAAATAGACACTCGTCCCCCTGTGATAAGCTTCCTCATCAATTTTACTATTTTGATGTACATAATAACTTACATCTGCTATGTGTACGCCTAAAATAAAATTACCATTTTTATTTATTTCTAGTGACAGAGCATCATCAATATCTTTAGTATCGTTGCCATCAATTGTAAATATTATTTTCTCTCTTAGATCTTTTCTGTTTTTGATTTCATCGGCTGTAACTGTTTGCTTTATATTATTCGCTTCTTTCATAGTTTGTTTTGAAAATTTATCATTAATATTATATTTAGCGGCAATTGATAGTATGTCCGTTCCTGGATCATTCTTATGACCAATAATTTTAATTATTTGGCCACGATATAAATTATCATTTATTTTATTAGTTACTTTCACTAATACTTTATGGCCATCAATAGCTCCTAATCTATTTTTTTTATCTATTTCTATTTTGATTTTAATTTTATCGTTATCTAACTTTACAAATGATTTATTTTTTTTAGTATAAAATTCACCCACTAAATTTTCAAGCTGGCGATCTATTATTTTCAAAATACGTCCTTCTTGTTTAACTTGATTATAATTAATTAATTCAACTATAACTTTATCCCCATGAAGAGCACCGTTCATATTCGAACCATGCACATATATATCTTCATCACTATTAATATCAACAAAACCAAAACCTTTTTTATTTACTACTAACTTTCCAACCCTTAAATGACTGTTATCAAATAACATATATCTATTTTTTTTTGTTCTGTATATTTCGTAATGTTTTTCTAATATCGTTAATTCCTTTATCAAATCTTTTAATTCATCAACACTATTTAAACCTAACTCATCGTTTAATTCATTAACATTAAGTGCTGAACCTTTACGTTTTAATATTTCTAATATTTTATTTTTCATTTAAACACCCCACACTAATATTATAAAGTAAAAATTATATAAAATATAGTTTATTTTAATTTTAATATATAATTATAATAAAATAAACATTGTATACACAATGTTATTTTACAATTATATATGCTATTGCAATAAATAACAATTGAAAAACAAGTGTTAAGAATCCTAACAAAAGTGCTGAAGCGTATCCTTTATGATTTTCATTCTCTTCTTTATATAAATAAAGATTCTTAACTTCTGAATCAATCCCTAAAGTTTTTACTTTACCACCTAAATTTTGTGTTTTATTAGTTGATGTTTCTTTTCCATGTTCTTCATCTAATTTAAATTCATAATCTTCAATCATTTTTTTTAATTGTTTCCATTTTTCCAATAAATCTTTTTCACTCATTTTCATACACCCTTTTTATAAATTTTTGAATAATATTTTTTTGTTTTGTTTTATATTCAAATATATATATAATACACAATACACCGGCACCTACTAATGCTATTATCATATCTTGCATTGTATCATGAATGCCAGTTTCTATAACACGTTGGGCATTGCCATCAAAAATTATGTCAGCACCATATTCAAATATTTCCCAAAAAACGGCAACTAACGAAGTTATTGATAATATATATATTATATTAAATTTAATGTTTTTGTAATTAAATTTTTCAAAATTTATTAATAAAACTATTGCAATAAATGCCGATAATAATCCCGCTATAAAATGAAGTATTTTATCATAATATGAAACAATATCATAAAACCCATAAATTGATCCTAATAAAATCGCACTTATTAAAAAAAATAAATAAATTGTAATTACACTGTTTGGAATCCTATATTTCAAACGTTTATTAATTAGTTTAGGTAAAAACATTAATATTATAATGCATAGTCCAAATAAAACATTAATATATTCACCTTTAACAATGTTAGAAATTATTAAAAAAATTGAATAAACAGAAGTTATATATATGATATTTTTGTTAATCTTCTTCATGTTCCAACTCCTGTATATCAGCTTGACTAATACTTGTAAATCTTTTTGTTATTTTTTCTGTAGTAATGTGAATATCTCTTACATCTTTGCTAACAGTATCTATACTTCTAGATAATTTATCCCAGCGCTCTTTATATCTTCTAAACTCAATGTCTAAATATTTTAATTGTTGATGAATGATTGAGGCATATTTATCTCTTTCAATATTTTTCATAATTATTTGTATTGTTGTTAAAGTACTAATTAAAGTAGTTGGTGATGTTATCCACACTTTCTTTTTATATGAATAATTTATTATATCTTGGTGATAAGCATTTATTTCAGCAAATATTGCTTCTGCTGGTAAAAATAAAATCGCTTGATCTGTCGTAACAGTAGGAATAATATATTTGGATGCAATAGCATCAATATGGTTTTTCATATCTTGTTTAAATTTTTTTTCTGATTCACTTCTTATAATTTCTGAATTATTTTTATCAATCATCATTTGGTAATTTTCTAACGGAAACTTTGAATCAATTGCAATAACCCCTAATGGTTCAGGTGCGAATAAAACACAATCAGCTATAACACCTGTTTTAAAAGAATATTGCATTTTATACACTTTATCATTGTTTTGACCAAAAACATTTGCCATTATATGTGCTAGGTTGACCTCTCCAAATATTCCTCTTGTTTTTTTATCAGTTAACACGCTTTGTAAAGAAACAATATCATTCGATAATAGATCAATTTTCTTTTGTGCTTCATCTATTTTGGCTAGTCTCTCTAATACTGACATAAAAGTTTTGTTAGTTTTTTCAAAATTTTCATCAAGTCTTTCATTAACTTTTTCATTAATAAGTCTTAATCTTTGTTCCATTCTTTCATTTAATTTGTCAAAATCCGTAGTCAAATTTCTCCCGAAATCAGTTTTGAAATCACCTATTTCTTTAGCTACATTAGTTTCTAATTTCCCTATTCTTTCTATTATATTAGATTCATTTGTATTTTTAAATATAGATATTAGTAATATTATTAAAATTATAATTAATAACATTATTATTATATATTCCATTTTATTCCTCCAATTATTAATTAATATTCTGCCTATATAATATTATATCATAAAAAATAAAAAAGTAAGATATTTCTTACTTTTCTAACATCCACTTTTCATATCCACCGTCAATATTAACGACTTTGTAGCCTTGTTGTAGTAATTTTTTGCAAACTGAAACGCTTAACAATCCTGATTGACAGTATATGTAATAAACTTTATATTTGTTTAAATATTTTTCCGGATTTATGATTAGTTTTTTATATGGGACATTTTTAGATTGTGGGATGTGATTATCGTTGTATTTTTGTATACTTCTAATATCAATAATTTCAGATTGGGGTTTATTTTTAAGAAAATCAGATATAGAAATATTATACATCATATCCACCACCTTATTTTATTATATGTAATTAAAATAAAGTGGTATTAATTTTAATCTTCTCCGAAAAAATCATCAAAAAATTGATCATCAGTAATAACATTATCACTTTTGCTAGTTGTAATATTGTCTTCATTTTTCTCAATATTTTTTTCTTCTTTAGTCTTTTTGTTGTCCTTTTGGTGCTTATTATTGCTAGTAGTTGATTCAATAGGCGGGGATTCTTGAGTGATTGCTTGCCTTTTATTAGCTTCCTTTTCTTGTTTCTCTTCTTCTTCTAACTCTGCTATTTTTTGGTCTATTCTTTTAATTAAATCATCCATATTTAATTCTTTCCGGTTATTGTTTTGAGGATTTGAAAATATGTTCCCAATATCAGTTCCCATAATATTCCCAGCTTCCTTTAATGTTTGTTTTCTTTTTTCCTCTACAAATTTTTTTAAATCAAATACATTTAATTCCCTTTTTTCACGAATTGGATAATCACTTTTTTCAAGTTTTTCACCCCAGTCCATTTTAAAGTTAGGAGTCATTTTTGTTTTAAATGGCATCATTCGTGTTCTAATAATTATTGTTTCCCATTGTTTTAAACGTTGTAAATCACTTACTGTAACTAATGGGGTACTTGCAGTTTTTTCCTTTTCTTTTGATTTAACTTCCCCGGCTAGTTTGCTTATTTCTTCTAAAGCACCTAACTCACTACTTATAAGGTAAATTATATTTCCACAATTCCCTTTTATAGTTTCACCATTTTCTTTTCCATAAACTTGGTAAAGTTGCGCAAAGTTTTGGATTATAAAGCTAAAACGAATAGCCCTACTACGTGCCGCTGTAACCATTGTAGTGACATCTTTTAATGGTGGCATATTAGCAAATTCATCTAGTATAAAATTTGTTCTAAATGGCAATTTACCACCATTTTCTTGTGCTACATCAATTAATGTTTCATAACATTGTTTTATAAAAATCGTAACAAGTGAGTGATATGTTTTCTTTTCATCTTGTACAACAATAAAAACAGCTGTCTTTTTTCTTCCAATATCTTTCATATCAAAATCACTATACGATAACATTTCGGATATGTTTTCACGTGATGAAAATAATTTTATTTTTTGCTTAAAAACAGACAGTATACTTCCTTTTGTTTCAGCAGGTGCATTTATTGTACTAGCAACGTTAACATAAGCAGGAGAAATTGGATCCTTATCATTAAAATATTCTTTAATATAGTTACTACCTAAGTATTTTTCTTCTCCTACAGTTGTAATGTAGTTAATACTATTTAAATTTATTTCATCCATAGAAGCGTCTTCAAAAAGTGCTAGTGCTAGCCCGGCAAAATAATCGGCAGATGTTCTCTCCCAAAATGGATCTTGATTTTGTGATGCTTCGTCATAAAGAATATTTAACGCCAAGTCATCTAACAACTCATTTGCCTTATCTTGATTACCTTCTTTATATAACTTATATGGTAAATCTAGTGGATTCCAAGCATTTCCTCTTTGCGGATCACGAAAGTTGAGTAACACAATATTATAACCACGTTCACGTAGCAACGCAGCATTTTCTTCATATATTTCTCCTTTCGGATCCGTTACAATCATTGATTCGCCTTTTTTGGCTAATAATTTAACTAATGGATGAACCATAATTTGAGTTTTACCACTACCAGTAGAACCAATAATTAAGTTGTGATATTCTCCATCATCAACCCAGATTTCTTTTCCGTCGTTAATTAATGGAATTCCAGCTGCATCTGTTACCTTTTGATATGGATGCACTAATTTTAGTTGTTCTTTAAACTCCTTTTCTTTAGCCCACCTTGAATAACCTTTTTCTGATTTGGGTGTTGTAGTAAAACCAACTCCTTTTTCTCTTTCAAAAAAGTGAGATGAAACACTAGTTAATATTAAAATTAGTACTAATAGGAAAAACACCATTGTCGGAATAAAAAATTCTTTTGAAAAAGCAGGAATTGGATTTAATCCATGATATCCTAAACCGCTTGCAAATGCATTGATATTTAAAACTGCAATAGCAACAAAATAAAATAATAATAACGAAAATATTAAAAAAATTACAAAATCTTTAAGTTCAGCCCTAAACTTAAGTTTCACATAATCACTCCTTTAAATTGAATTATTTATAATGTGACTATTATATACCTTTTTACTAAATAAATAAAGTCCTAAAATAGTTGTTGTAATAATTCCTAAAGACAACTTATTCATATAAATTGCATCTATTAATATTATACCATATTTTTTATTAGGTCCTAAAATGAAGTAAAATTCACTTAAATTTTTATCTTTAGTGATCTCCCATTCTAGTGTGTTTTTAACATAATCGTAGTAATCAGCGTTATGATCTAAAATTTCATTGTGTAATCTAATTTTTATTTTAATTGAATCCATAAAAAATTCTGGTTCGTGAATATTATTTTCTGCAAAATATTGATCATATAAATTTTTGCCTATAGATGCTACCTTTATAGTGTCATTTTCTCTTGTGATTTGTACATTATTAAAAAATTGCCCTAAAATCGGGGAATTTGAATAAACATCTAAACTTGGATATTTTCTTGACATTTCTACGTATGAATTAATTGAACCTTTCTTTTTTTTATAATTATAGGCTTTAAACTGATTTATTAACTTATAAGTGTTAATCTGTTCATCTAAATACAAATCTATATCTTCAACATTATTTAAAATAATATCGTTTTCGCCTATAAATTTAACCTTTTCATAAACTTGAAATTTAGAATCTATTGTAACATTATAATCAACATTACAACCTGTTGTAATGAGTAATATAAATAATGCAATTATTATTAATTTTCTTTTCATAATTAACTCCTATAATCTATTTTCTAATTTACTTTTCATAAATATATATATAATAAGTACAATGGCAAATAATGCAGTAAATGTTAATAAAACAAATACAATTATATTCTCTTTTATTAACATATCAATAAGAACTCCAAGCCTTTTTTTATGACTAAACTTAAAATATATACTCTTTGACATTTCTTCTGGTTTTAATAACCAAGTATGATTGTTTTTTTTATTATCTTTAATATCGGCATTTGTTTCAATGATTTGATTTGCGAATCTAAATTTCATAACTACTTCTTTTATTTCAGTGTTCTGAGGATCAAACGGTATTTCGCTTGATGCACCAAATATATTACCGTGATAATAATCACCAGTAGTTTGAAAAAGCACGTATTGATTATTTTGAATTAATGTAATATTTTCAAAAATGCTTTTAAATATAATTGAATTTTTAAATTCATTTAATGAAATATACTTTTTTGTTAGTTCAATACTTGAATAGTTTTTTTTATGATTACTCTTTATTTCATAACCGTTAAAATACGGATTTTTTTTCATTAATTCAACTTCTTCATTTAATTCATTTTTCATTTCACTTTCAGTCTTTTTACTGCTATCATAAGTTACTTTAAAACTAATATGTTCAATAATATTTTTAGATGAATACATGTTAACGTTATAATCTATGGAACAACTTGACAAAAAAAAGGCGATAATTATTAAAAGAAAACACTTTATTATTTTTTTCAATTTTATCACCTCTTATTATTTGCGTTATTGTAATATTGATCCATTAACACTATATGCGAAAATGTGTTTTCATAACAATTTCGTTCTCTTACCACAAGCCCAGTTGATGCGCTAGCGGCTTCAGCTACTCTATACTGACATGTTTCACTGTTTAACGATTCAATAATTCCAATATGACCTTCTCGCCAAACTAAATCACCTGGTTTTGCTTGTTTTATATTTGTTGCATTTAATCTTACCAATTGATTGGTGAAATTTTTTTGATTAGCTGAACCGTGTGGGATTGTATTATATTTAAACCCTGCATTATGAATAGCCCAGACAACAAACCCGCTACAATCTAATCCAAATGGATGAACTGAACCTGTTGGTTGTTGTTTAGTCCCCTTTGAATCAATAGCCTTTCTGCATCCCCATTCTGCGTCAAAACCTTTTTTAGCACTTTTTCCACCAAACCAATAAGGCACTTTTACCCCTGATTCCACAATTAAATATCTAGATGCTGCTACTACTGCTTCCCTTGTTGCAAATCCCGCTGAATTTATACTGTTTTCTAACTCTTCATTTAATCTAGTTAATTTACTACCATCTATTAACCCACAACTGATTGTACCCTCAAGTGGATTATCACCACCTGTTTCAATAGCATCTAAAATAGGTTCTGGATTAATTGGACGATCATATTTATCACGTACTTCAAAATGCAAATGTGGACCACTCGAATTACCAGTCGAGCCAACTTCCCCAATTTTTTGGCCACCAGCAACATTTTGACCCTTACTTACTGATATTTTAGACATATGCGCATAAACACTGTAGTAATCTGCCTTTCCGTCGCCATCAACATCATGTTCTAACTTTACCATATTGCCATACCCACCACTAAATTGTGCAGTAATTACCTTACCACTAGCTATGGCATATATTGGAGTACCTGTAGGAACAGCAAAATCTATCCCAAAATGATTACAATTAGTTTTTCCATTCCAAACACCGTCTTGAAAACATTTAGCAGTACCAAGCTGCCACCCTCTAGACACAGTTGTACGCCAACTTTGACCGGCGCTTGGTTGAATAGGGATAGTAGTCATTCCTGGAATAAATAAATATTCAGTTTTGTGATCAGCTGTCAAATAATCCCAAGCCTCTTTTTGTGAAAATATTTCATCAATCATCCTATCAGCAATTATATCTTTATCATCCTCAGACAAATCTTTATATGGACAAGTTTTGCAATTAATATAAAACTGTCTTAAATAAAACCTTTTTAAATATTTTTTATAGTTTTCGTAATTTATAAAACGATATAATGTAGGAACTGGTATTTCAAAAGCTTCATCACACGCACTTAAATCAGATTGTTTAATAATTCGTAAAATCTCACTTACGATGTCTTCATCTTCTTCAAAAATATATTTAAACTGTTGCATTTGTGTATGTGTAAAACTATGTCCTTGCTGTTTATAGGCATGAATTAAACTAACAAATCGAAATATGTTTTGACTATTTAAAAAATATTTTAAACTTCCTTTTGTAGAATCCCACATGTATCTAGAAAATGTATACCAATAATCCCAATATGATTTAAACAATTTACCAATATCATCTAATCCTTCAACTTTAACACAGTGTGTTACAATTTTGACATCTACTAAATGCCCTATTAATTTTTTTGAAGTGGGGATAAATGTAGAAGATGTTCCAAGTTCATTTTCCGCAAATTTATAAAAAGCTCTTGATGTATCTTCCTTTACGGCGTGCTCTAATTTCTTAGAATCATAATCTTCTTCATGAAAAAATTTATCTTCGTTCGCATATTCAAAATCATTTGGACCAAACATATTAACATAATGTGATGTTGCCGATAATAATGGTATATCAAATTCTCCATCAATGTATGGATAACTATGATATAATTCGTATTCCTTTTCTAATTTATTATAATATACATTTTCGCTCGACATCCAACCATTGAGTGAGAAAAAGTTATAAAGTTTATCTACTCCATTGAAAAAACCATCTTTTATGTTATTGAAAAACATTATTGGAATAAATATAATTGCAGTTGCTAACATAGTTATTATAATTGTTTTTAAAATAGGTAACATAGCACCTATGGCTAACCATATTTTTTTTATTTGTTTTACTTTTTTTATTTTATCTATCAAATCATTTTTTTTATCGTTACCCATTTTCTCACCACCTATAAACTACTATATTTAGAAACCACCACCACTACCAAATGAATCTAATTCTTGTTCGGTAACAACAACATTTATCTGCATTCTTCTACTTCCGCAAACAAACAATGCCTCACCTTGATTATATCTTTTTATCCCTTCTTTTTCGTTATCGTTCAAATCTATTAATTTTGATAAATCCTCAACAGCCTGTTTTCTAAGCCCCATAACTAAATAATACGATGCATTGTCAAAAATCGCCTTGCCTTGAGTTATTACAGTTGGATCAGAAAAGTCACTTGGTTGCTGTGTAATAATAATTGTTCCAGTATTGTATTTACGTGAACGTCTTTGTACTTGCGCTAAAAAATCGGCACCTAATGTATTATTCCCACTTAATAAAACGTGAGCTTCATCTACCATTAAAACAGTATTTACAGATTTATTTAAAGTCAATCCCCAAGCATACTTTAATATATTAAAAAATAAAGCATTTCTAATGTTAGTATCTGCATTCATCAATTCTCTAATATTAAACACTATCATTTCACTATCAGTTTGAATTGTTGTATGTCCATCAAAGTAATATTTTAATTCTTTCACCAATGGCCTTATTTTTAATTCCAATCTTTCAAGAACATCCTTTTCATGGCTATGTTCTGGCATAGATAAAATTCGTCCTCTTATAGTTGCATATACATCTTTAAATGTAGGATAATCCTTTGAAGTAAATTGAGTGAAATCAGTGTTAAAATCCATACCAAAGCGACGATATGTATCTTGAATTACTTCACTAAACATCGTTACCACATCTTCATCAACTTGCGGATCATAATATTTTAAAAATGCTTTTATTGTTTGTAACGTTCTTGTTAATACAGTATAACCCAAACCTTGCTTCGCTTCTTCTTCATCATAATCAAGAACAACCTCTAGAGGGTTAATCATTCCAAACTCGCCACCTTTACCCAAATCAATAAAGTCGCCACCGTAGCGCTTTGTCATTTCTTCCAACTCTCCTTCTGGATCAATAACAACAACTTGGTGATTGTTTCTTATATTAGTTCTTAATAGTAATTTTGCAGCAGTTGACTTACCACTACCTGATGTACCTAATATAATAATATTTGCATTATTCCTATTATGTTCTTTTCTAATTTGGTATAAAAATTGATTGAATAATATTACTCCGCCTGAAAAATCAACACCCAACAAAGTTGACAAACCTGGATCTTTTATACTATCAAATATAAATGGATACATTGCAGCCATTGTCGGTGCTGGAATTGGAGTTCCTATTCTCCGTTCAATATCTTGGGATGGGTATATTGGTACTATTGATTTTAATACCTTTTCTTGTTCAAATCGAAGCGGGAAAGCCCTCATGTCCATAGCTTCTATATAGTTTTTAACTTGTAATTTTTTACTTATTAACTGCTCTTCAGAATCAGCTGTAATCATAATATGCATTTGAAAATCATATATTTTAGATTGACTTGAAGCCAACATCGATATAAAATATTCCAAAGATTCATAATCTTGTCTTATTCTTTCTTGAATAGTTTTATCAAACTCTTCTTGATATCTTTGTTTTAAATCAGCAATTTCTTTGTTTAACATTCTTCTAATAGCTGAAAATGGAAGTGGTATATGTTTAATAACAACTTTCACACCAGACATACTAGTCAATGATGACAAATATCCTGGATTTATAAATTTAGGATATGAGACAACAGTCAATATTGTCGCCCATTTATCACTAATAATAAAATGAGAAGGTTTGTATTCTAACCCTTTTGGCGCTATTTGGCTTTTTATATCCATCATCCTATCACCGTCCCAAATGTAGTAGTTTGTCCACCATTTAAAAAGTTATCCAAAATCATTCTTAAATCATCGTTTGTTGTTTGATGCGATGATAATCCCGCACTAGCGAAAGCATTAATTAATACCCTTATCCTTTTCTGTATTAAATCATTATCCTTTTCTTTAAATAATAAATAATACTCAGTATCTACAACATTATTATTCATAAACATGTTTCCTTTATTAATATCTTCGATAATCATCTTTCTTTTAACTTGATTACTGTGTGAATTATATAATAATTGTAATTGAGATAAGTAAACATTTATGTCTACCGGCCTATCTGCTGCCATAATCCAAAATTCATAATCTATTAAATTATAAACGTTTCTTAAATTCATTATTATACTATTTTGCATTTCTTGATCTAATATAAAAATATTACGTGGCATTATTTTAACACCAGTTACTTTTAAACCATTTTCTAATATGATAGTACCGTTAGTAATACTCTTAACAGGTATATCATTGTTTGTATATTTGCTCTTCCTTACTCTCTTCGCCATCTAGAAAACACCAACCTTTCCATATATATCTTTGTCTTGTTGTGTAAAATTCCCAAATACTCATTAAAATTGTCCGTACATTGTGGTAATTAGGTACTGGCAAAACTAAGAAACCACAAACAAGACCAGGGGTTAAAGCTATTACAGCAACTGTAATATTTTCAAGTGGTAATACTAACAAGAAGATCATAGATATTATTAATCCTGATAAAAATAAAATTAAATCAAAAGTATTAAATAATCCTAATATTAACATCGATCTTTTTGAGTTGGCTGGTATTAAGAAATCATTTTTCACGCTATATCACTCCTTTTATTTTCTTTTATTAAATTGTGGTTGAGAAAAGTTTTCACTATTCATAAGTTTTAACTTTAATCTTTTAACCTCTTCCGTTACAAATGTAATTTCGTTGTATTTATTTATTTCTTTTAATCTATCTTTTGTTTTTGGGCAAATTATGTTTTTAAAGGCATCGTATTTATTTTCCTTCAAATAATTATTGAGCTGTTTTTTAAAACTATTCACCTTATAATCATCATAATTATCAATATAATTAGCAATTGCCTTTTTAAGGGCGCAATTATAAGAAATATTTATATTAGCCAGCTCTTTTGCAGAAGCACCACTATGTTTTAATACTTCAATTTGGCTTTTTAAAACTAATAAATTTTCTTTACTCATTTTTTCAATTGCATCGACATCTTTCCATTTATAGTTCACAACCATATCTGGTATAAGTGCAACTTCACCTTGAGCGTATTCATCTAATTCTTGTTTTATTTGGATAAAATTATTATATTGATTAATTTTTAATTTGCATATTTCACAATTTGTTGGAAGTCCTATTTCGTGTTTAAACTTATCATTAATTTTATTTAAAAATTTCTTAGTAATTTTTTTCATTTTTCCACCTTTTATTTTTTACCACCTTTTAAATCCTTGCTAGCGTGTGCAATCTTCCATTCATCGCTACTTTGTAGGGTGACTTTTCTTTTTTCAGATGTCTTAGTAATAGTATCAATATTACCGTAAAATGTTTCACCAGCTGATAAATCAGGTGTTTGAACTGATAAATTTATTCCTTTAAACGCATCGTGATCGTTGCTTGAAATTATTTTATTCATTTCGTGAGTTATTTGGTCAATTACATCATCACGATTTGGGTTTGATCTATCCATTTTCTCATTTACATAATCTTTTTTCGCTTGATTTAAGGCTGAATGATATGCTGTAGTTGCATCAGCAATTTGTGCTGCAGGTGCTCCACTAGATTTTAAAGAATCTATTTGATTTTTTAAAACTTGCAAATTACCAGTAGAACGAATTGTTTGACCTTGAGTATTAGTCCAACTGAACTGAACTCTTCTATCTGGTTGTTTCATAATTTGTTTTTCCGCTTGGTTGTCTACATCAGATTTTAACTTTGATACTTGATCATATTGTTTTACAATATTATCTTGTATTTCAGCTCTAGTCGATAGTCCTAACGCAGAAGCAGCTTGGGCACTCATACGTGAAGCAACTGTAGTTCCATCACGACTAATTATATTTTGAGCGTTCATGCCGCCAGCTTTAATTCCGGATTGAATTGGTGAACCATCACCACCACTAGTAAGCCCGCGAGCACCACCACTAAAGGCACCACCTACACCCCCTAATAAAGAACGGCCCACATTATGACCTAAGGCACGATGGGCTGCAAATGAACCAGCAGCTCCTACCCCAGTACCGACCAACCCGCCAATAGCACCAGCTGCTATTGGTGATGCACCAACCTTTTTCATAGGGTTTAAAGTAAATGCACCATCCAAATTAGCTCCAGGTATTAAGTCTGATATAAGCTTTGGAACTTGATTAGCAAACATTAACGCCCCTATTAAAATAAATATTGTTACAAATGGGTGATCCCTCATCCTAACAACTTCGCCACTACTAATAAATTCCATTTTATTATTTACAATTAAGGATATTATAAATACAGCAAAAAATATCGCGGCTAACCTAATAAATAAATCTAAGTAAGTTTTTAAGGTTTGTGTTAACCAATTTTTAAAAACACCTTTCTTACTACTGTCAGGGTCTATATATGAAATAATTGGTATTGGTGCAATTAATTGTAAAAAGCCCAGTTTAACAGATCTAACCGCAATATCAATAGATGTTATTAACAATAAATAGGCTACTGCTCCACCAGTCAAAGTGGATATTAAAAATTTGTAATTAAATAAAAATTCTCCTTCATCTTTCGCTAAGGTTAATGGTGTAGATAGTAATTTTGAAGCTTTTCTTGTACCGTCACCATTCTCACCCCCGAAAGCTTCTACTAATGCTTGTTCTGCATCAGTTCCACCATGAGCTGCTACATTAGAACGGCATTGACTTGATAATTCACCACCATACATGTCAGCACAAGCAGACATACCAGGTGCATCAAGGTTTGGAGTGAAAAAGGCTGAAAAAACCGCAAATGAAATTTGTGGTCCAGCATTATTTTCCAAATCAGAACCTTGACCAACCCCCAATATGATTTGCTCTACTGTCTTATTTCTTAATAACATACCTTGTACATTATACAATTCACTAAAAGCAAAAGGTGTAATGACTATCAAAATTAGAACAATCATTGAATTAGTAATGATTTTCCCAAAACCTTTATCATCAGAGTGAAAATTATCTGGGTTAATTAAATAATTAACTAATGAAAATGATATTTTAAACAGCATAAAAATGCTTAACAAAACATAAATTCTTCTGCTAAACATTTCTATTGCATCAGCACCAAAAACATTAGTATCAGCTATATACATAATCAATTTATAAATTTCATCAATTACCCACGCGACTAACCCGTCTAAAAAAGAAGAAATCGCACGAAGCATAGATATAATTAAGTCACCCATTATTTTTCACCTCATTTATTCACATAATGGATTTTTATTTGTTAATCCTGGTATTTCAACAAACCCCAATATAAATTCGATTAATATTGGTAAGATTATTATTATTACAGTTACTAGTAAACGAATCTTTAATTTATTTAAAGCCTTTTTTAACATATCTTCTTCATTAGAAGCAACTGCCTTTGTTATATCTAACATTCCAGTTATAACAGTAATAGCAATTGCACCTACTTGAATTAAAAAATATATCGATGATAACCACTCTAACAATTCAGAACCTAACAATTGACCACAATCAATATCATCATAGTTAATATCAGTACCTATACCACCAGAATCATAATTTAGATTAATGTAACTCCTTACAGTTTCATCCCCTGTTTCATTAGCATAATCAACAAGCTCATCTTGTGCTTTTTTATACTCTTCTACCTCTTTAAAACATACTTTATCTATTTCTTCCTTTGGATAAGCTTCTTCAACACACTTAATGTAATCATAATGTCTTTCAATACAACTGTTTGAACTTGAATCACTACCACACACCCGATTTTTATAAGCTCTTATATCGTAACATATTCTGTTGCCATTTGTTCCTTCATCTATTTTTTCTAAACAATCAATGTACTTGTTTGATTTTTGTTTACTTTCTTCTTTTAATATTTGACCTCGAGCTCTTTCAGCGGCAGAAGGGTATGCACCTAGTGTTTGTTCGCTCATTGTCGTTCTATGTGCATTGGAGTTAGTAGAACCACCTCGAACAGATTTGCAATTATGGTTAATATCTGCAAAAAGAGTTACTCTATCTTTTCGTCCTAAATTTTCATTATAACAAATGGTTGTGGGACATTTTGAAGTTTCACTTATGATAGTCAACAAATTTCCGGGATTATCCAAAATAACCTTGGCATTTTTCCCCTTTTTGTTTGTTGCGGAAGAAGTAATTTTTCCCTTAGTGTCCACAGTTACTTCAAACTTAAATCCATTTTTCAAAACATAAGAACAACTTACTTTTTTATTTATGTAAGAATTGTTATTTGGATTATCACGATTTTCTTTATACGTTTCTGAATAATAAACATCTCTTCCTGCAGTTATAACACCGTCAAAAACAAAAGCATCTTTTGATTTTTTTTCTGAAGGTGTGTGAAGTTTATCATATATAGTTTCATGATATACTAAATAGCTTGGACAACTATCATCAAATACTTTTTCGGTATTATTAATAGTATTTATTCCTGTTAAGAAATTTCCGTTTTCATCGTATACTAACGGATACTTCGTCTCACTTTCCCATTTTAAATATATAGTGGTTTTATCTTCAGGTCTATAATACCTACACACTCTAACAAAATTATTTTGAGCTTTAACATCTGTAAAACCAATTATAAGACAAACATAACTTAAAAATAATAGTTTAATTTTATAGTTCATTTCATTTGCACCTCAAAATTCTATAGTTATCATTATTATAGCACAAACAAAAACAATAATAAATATTTATTATTGTTTTTGTATTTAAATACATATATATTTAGTCATCTCTGGAAGTGTTTGTTTTATCACCAGATAAAATACAATCAGCACAATTCCATACATTTGAACCCTCACCAGTTTGACCCGATACAATTCCTATAACCAATTGTGCTATAAATATTACTAAAAACACAATCGCTGCTGCAATTAAACGCTTCATAAATGTCTGTTGACCTTTTTTAATTTCATCTTCTTTTTGAGCCATAACAGCTTTACCTAAATCTAACATTCCAAAAATAACCAATAAAATAGGCACTACAACTTTAATTCCAAAAACAAGAGCACCAATTAATCCAACTATTGGCTGAGGAATACCATCAGCAATTAAATTTGAACACTGTGCCATACATGCTTTACTTAATATAAACATAAAATACCTCCTTTAATAGATATATAATACGACAAATGTTTTATTTTGTCAATATTATATATTAAACAACCCTAAAATTTTACTTTTCATTTCCATTTCTTCTGTTTTTTGCTTATCAAATCCCAATCTTGTTAAGAATGCATTAAGAATATGTATATCATTTTGACGCTCATCGAGTGGCGGCATATTGAAAAATATTTTTAATTTGGATTCATATTCAAAATCTAAAACATCTTTTGAACTTAGTAAACTTTGATTTAAAACAATCGTTTTATTTTTTAACTTATCCAATTTTTTACTATTAACTAACATAAATTTATTTAATTTAATAACTGATGGTTCAATTAAATAAATTATATCGTGACATAAATTTTCTGCTGCAGCACTATCATTAAGATCAATTAAAATTACATCGTATCCATTATGCTTGTTAATAACACTATTTATTGAAGTGTCATTAGTAGAAATCAATTCCTTATCATTAAAAAAACCAAAATCCCTTTTGTTAACCTCTAATGCTGCCACCATATAATTTTTTTGAAGCTGCCTTTTCATCATATAAACTAAAGTTGTTGCACCAGATTGAGCTGTTACATTTTTAACCCCTATAATTCTAGCACCTAATTTAGGAGTGGAAAATTTAGGAGTATCAATCTCTTCATTTACCTCAACAATATTATGAATATGCGCTACATCGCGATAACTATTCGGATTATTATATAGATACATAATACCTTCAACATTTCGGGTGAAATTATAAATACCTATTGATATTAAATTGGATTGATATTCTTTTGATGAACTTTCAGGCGAGTCGTCTAATAATAAAATAACTTTATCCATATCTAATGAAATAGATAATTTTTGTAAATTTTTAATATCCTTATAGTTTTTAATAGCAGTAATGTCTAAAATCATTCTTTGGAAAAAGAAGTTTTGAAAATTATTAACGATTTCACTAACTTCAAATTCACCATTTAATTCTTTAATTATATCAATATCCAAATTTTGAATCATCGATTTGTAACGATTTGTAATTATAACATTCATTTTTTCACCCCATTAAGTAATATCTAAGTCATAAATTATTTTAGTTTCACCATAAATAGGGAATTCTAAAAAATCCCCGATAACAGGTATTTCAAAATACATAAAAGCTGCTACTTTGAAATAATAACCCTTATGGCCCGCTTCATTAAAGTATACACAATAACGATAATTAGTTCCATAACTCGAAAGTAATACACCGTGGCCAGACGGACATCTATTGCGACCTAATGGATTAGTCTTATATCCTATTTCGCGCAAAAACTCATCAATTTCAAGTTTAGCACTACCATTATAATCTAAATTTTTTTCAATAATAGTTATAATTCTATTCTTAACTTTAAAGGCTTTAGAATAACTTAGTGAACCAACTAATATCGCAATTATAACAGCTAAGAAAAACATAACTAAACCAAAAAGAAAAGCATTATTAATCGATTCTTTCATTTATTCACTCCTTTTCTTAGCTAACCAAAATTATATAACATAATAGATTCACTATATATAGGAACTCTAAAAAGAAGTCCAACAATAGGTAAATCAAAATTAATATATGTAACTACTCCATATGAACGATATTTATCATGGTTTGTTTTGTAAACACAATAACGATGATTAGTTCCATCGATTACATCCATCGCTTTGCGCCCTTTCCTATCAGGGCATTTAAAATTACTTTCAACACGATAACCTATATTTTTTAAAGAACGGTCAGCCTCAACGACTGATAGCCTATTATAACCTTCATATTTTTCAATTGAACTAATTACATATGAATTTACTCTAAACGCTTTAAAATAACTTAATGTTATAGCAATAAGTGCAAATACAATTAATAAAAACATTATTACTATATTGTATGTTACTATGCCACCAATTCCTTCTCTCACAGGTTATCAACTCCCTTTTTTAAGCCGGGCACACATCTGATGCCCCATTACATTTACCGTCTACCCATGTACCTCCGTTATTGTGGCAACATGTACGTTTTTGTGTCGTAGTCATCATACTACTAATTAATGGTGTTACAACAGCCGCAATAACACCAATCAAAATAATTGCAATTACTGTTAAATTTGCTTCTCCAGCTGCCTCTTTCATTATTTCACCACCTATCTTTTGTAATTTTATTATATCATATAAAGATTATTAAAATCAATATTTATATTTGCATCAACATCATCATTGCTAGCAACATCAAAAACAATATCCCACCACCAGTTGCACCAAGCATCATCATAGTTTTGTTTTCCATTGTTTCTAATCTTTCTTTGTATTTTTGTTCACGTGATTTATTTTGTAAAGCAGAGACTGTTCTTGAAAACATCATTAACTGCTCTTGTTTATTTTCTTGTGAACCAAGTCCCAATCTATATAACAAACGCATCATGCGCATCGAATCTCTAACCGGATATTCTTTTGCAAAATCCATGTATGGATCAACTGTTGAATCACCAGCTTCAATTTTTCGCACTAATCTCTCTAAACCAGGTTTAAATATATCTGGCGCAGTTTTAATCGAACGAGATAGGGCAACAGGGACTGTATAATGTTGAATTAAAATTTCTAAACTTTTTAAATAATACGGCAACATTAAATTGATATGGTGCAAATTAGCATTATAATATCTTTTTAATTTTCCATATGGCATTTTAAAAACAACATAACCTACAATAACTGAAGCCACAATAGATATAAAATTTAACTTTGATAACAACATAAAAATCATAACAATTATTGCAACTATACCATTACGAACCCTTGCTGTATATAATGCGTTTATATCAACATCAGAACCATATCTAATAGTTGCTAAAAATTCATAATCATCTTCCATTAAAAATCTAAAATAAGGCTCAGTATCATCTATAAATTTTTTTGCACTAATTTGTTTATTAACCTCTAATATATATATTATAATAGCACCAATAATTATAAATTCCATTATTCAGCACCCACATTCTCATTATAATATTTTTCACCATTTAACAAAAAGTATGTATTAACAAACACTATTAAATGAAGTAATAATCTCACTAAAATATTTTCAAGCATTTTAATATATGTTTCAACACCTAACAAAAACTGTACCATCATTACCATTAAATATAAAACAATACCAAATTGCAAAAACTTTTTATGAAATGTTGCCCGATCTATTCTATCCCTATATACATTTTCTACAAGCATATCAATATCAAGCGACATATTTTCCAAAGAAGCACCAGCATCTTTAGAACCTTCATTAGTTATTTGCAAAAACAATTGATGCATATTTTTAACTATGTAATAATCATATTTACCATCCATATATGTTAATGAGTCTTCTATCGTACCATTTTCATAAGCAAGATCTATCATCATTTTAACATCTGATTTCACTGGTTCTTCTAATACACCCGATTCATACACACCTTCTAATGCCTTAACAAACGACTCTGTCGTGGCAAATTCCATTATTGTATTAGTCGTGTATACTTGAATTTGTTCAAATATAAATTCACTGTATATCCTTTTACATCGAAGATATGTTAAATAAGGTATTATTGTAATTGATAGTAATGAGTAAAATACTGATATTATAAGACTATAAAAATACATGTATGATATAAGAAACGCACCAATGGAAAATATTGCAATTTGTAAAGCATATTGCCTTGGTGTGTATTCTTGTCCTAATTCAACAACCTTTTCCCTTACCATTTTATAAGAATACGGGGCATATTTATCATATATAGCCGAGGTTTTTCTCTGAATATATTTATATACGTTCTCATCGGTATTTCTCCGATATGCAACAATAAATACAAATATGAAACCTATTAATAAAAATGTTGTACCAGTTCCCATTTTATACCTCCTTTATTAAAATAAAATTTCCACATCATCAATTTTTATATTATCAACAACTCCTTCATCTTCATCTTCTTCAGGCGACATTGCATCCAAGAGATCTTGTTCTAAAAATACTCCTTGAATTTCTAAGTATTCGAGTAAATATGGACTTGGAGCATTACGAACAACCCTTCCATCTGCTAACTTCCTATAAATATTATTATATTTAGCTTCATTGTCTTCGGTAACATAAAATTCTGTCACTTCAGCTATTTCACGAATAAATCTTTTAGTTTCTTTATCTTGGTATCCTCTAACATACACACCTATTTGAATATATCTGTATATTGACTTTAAAAATTGATCTATATCTTGATTAGTTTCAAGTAAACTATACATACGATTCGGAATAGAAGAAGCTTTATCAGCATGAATAGTTGACAAAATATAATGTCCAGAAGATATGGAGTTACGAACAGCCATAACAGCTTCCGCGCTTCTAACTTCTGATAATAATATCCATTTTGGGTTTTGACGCATACACGTAACCAAAACATCAGAATAAGAAGCAATATTATTAGTCTTCATAGCTACAATATCCCTATGTGGGAAAATACGGTCTAAATGAAGCTCTAACGTATCTTCTATCGTAATAATTTTCTCGTTCTCAGCAGTTTTAGATGCTAAATATTTTACTAACTCAGTTTTACCTGAACCTGTTTCACCACATACCATAATATTACAATGACCTTGAACACACCTTTCCAAAAAGTCGTGAATATCAAGAGTAACATATTTTTCCTCTAATATTTTTTCTTTAACTAACCTTATTTTTGCAGGCGTTTTACGAAACACTACAGCAATACCATTCCTTGCAATAGAATCATGAACAAAATTTAATCTTAATTCAGATCCTTCAGCATCTAGGAAAGGATGAGCCATATTAAATGTTTTTCCCATAACATTCGCACATTGAAATGCTAATTTTTCAATAAGTGAGTTATTAATGGCAGGATTTTCAATTCTGAATATACCTTTCGATAATGTTTTTAACCAAATCTGCCCACCATTACTATAAGAAATATCTGTTATATCATCATTTTCTAAATATTCTTTTAAAGGTCCAAAATCAATTTGGTTAAACATATTGTCGTTCATAATTATTCTCCTATTTCTGGTTTTGGCTCTTCTACTATATCAGTGTTTTCAGGCTCAATGTCAGGTTCTACTAATTCATCATTCGGAACTGAGTAAGCATTAATAAAGTCTTCAAGATTTTTTGAAGTGATTTGTGTTTCACCAGGTTGCACCCCTACACCACCATGCGGTACTGGGAATAATTCAACTGAACGATTGTTTAAATATGACGCCTTCAATAATAATATGTTCAACTCTGGTTTTAAACCAAATATTATAATTGATGGTGTTCTTCCGCCAGTTGCATTTTCAAACACGTGTTGACCTGAACTATCTTTTACCGCTATAACTTCAACGTTTTCAAATAGTTTGCCAACCATAACTTGGTCTTCTACTGTATGAGCTTTCATATATATATCAATTTTATTACCAGGAAATATTGAGTTTCCATATGTTGATTCAATATTAACAGGCAACTTAACTACTACATCGCCTTCTTTAATTTTTTCAAAAGCTGAGTCTGGTAATTCATCTTTCGTTACCAAAACATCAGTATAAAATAAACTTCCTTTTGGTATTACAGTATTATAGTTTGTATATTTACCTATAACTGAATTAGTATTAGTAATCACATTATCTTTCAAAACAATAGGGGCTATATCTACGTATTCAATCATTTCACTAGTAATTAATGTTCTTGGCTGAATGACTTGGTTGGACATAGGAATCCCCCTTACAGGCCTTACTTGTTTTTCTATTTGACTATTGTATGAAAAATATAATATGGCAATTATTACAATAACTCCAAGAATTGTAACTGTATTTTTATTTTTAAAAAACCTTTTTAACGAATTCACAATATTATTCATTTTATCATCCTTTCTAATATGGCGTTTCTAAAATAGCACTTAGCCTATCTATAACATCAAACTCTACTATTTCACTTCCAGAATCCCCTCGTTCTGTAGTTGATACTTGCAATGTAACTTTAGGAGGTGTTTCTACAACATCATAAATTTTTATCGTATACGTTCTACCTAAGGAAGCAGATTCTGAATACCTTCTTACAAAATTTTCAACAAACTTTTCACGATCTATTCGTATTACGCCAGTTTTTCTATACGCTGGCAAATCTACAGCATCAACCATTGCAGATTCAGTAGCTTCCTTTAATACGTTGTAATTATGTTCTGTTGTATTTGTTAACGATTGAAAAACATATACGAAAATAATAGCAACAACTCCAAGCGATACTATAAAAGCACCCCAAAATGATTCTTGCATTAATTACTCCACCTTCCTATATTCCATCATCTTTATTACAACGATCCCAATCACTTGACATACCACACAAAGATGAATTAAACAAATGCCTATAATCTTCTCTTATAAACTGACTTTTACAACGCTGGCCTGTTCCTTCAATACATTTTAAAGTAAAGTCTGCATAACCACCTTCTGCTAATCGATTATAACTCCTGATTGATAGTATACTTCTTGTATTTAATGTTATCTCATACATAGGATCCTTATCCAAGTATATACGTTCTGGATCACTTAACCCTCTATTTTTTGTTATTTTTAAAACATCGGAAGGAGATGCCCAGTTTTCACCACGTCTTCTACCACCACTTGGAGCGTTTTCACCAGGAAACGGATTTTTTAAAGAAACGGGTCTAAAAACAACGTTTAATCCGACTTCTTTTGTCGTAATAATGTCATTAATAACACGATAAGCACATTCGTAATATGTTGAACAATAATAAAAGTTTTCAGTTGTTGCTGGGAAAGCATCTCTGTCAAATACATATCTATTAAATTTATTATTATTTCCAAATGATGTGTAATTAAGAGATAATTCATACCTACCTTCTCTTCTTGAATAATGAACAGGTAAATTAGCATAACCCATATCTACGTATTCACCATAGCCTGGAATTTGAGAATACGAATAACCAGGTGGTTTTGAAACGTATCTATATAAATCATCATTTAAAGTATAAGTATACGCTTTAAACACTTCGTACTTCTTATTATCGTTATCCGGATATTTTTGCTCATTAGTTTTACAAAAACGATACGCAGTATCACAATCCGCTCTGTCTACTTCATCCTCACTGTAACCTTTTTCCCTATCGTATGTATCTCCATCATAATATGTTGTAGTTGAATTATTAGCATTTAAATTGGCTTGTAAAAGTCCATCTGGACGATCATCAAAATTTATTCCATACTCTTCTTCTTCAAACTTAAGTTCAACTGTGGGTGTAAATTCTGTGTACGGTCTAGTCCATTCATTACACCATTCTATCATATTAAGTAACTCTTTACGATATTCCACAGCTCTTTCATAAGCAGATAACGCTTGATTAACTTTACTAGTGGGTGCTGGTTTAGTACTACACCATGTTACCTCTTGCGCAGTATAATCCCCAAGCGTTACTTCTGGAGGAGTCATTGTATAACCATAAGGTATTTTGTCCAAATCCTTCACACAAACCCTTTCTTCTATACAAGTGTTAATGGTCGGCACTTTACACTTTCCGTCCTTATCCTTTGCACCTGGGCAATGGTTAGGGTTACCAGTATAACACTCATCCCATTCAGTTTTAGCACAACACTCTCCATCAATCTCCCTACTAGTTCCAGGAGGACAGCGGTAATCACAATCCTTTTCTCTTGATTTCTCTGCCTTTCCTCTAGATATATCACGAACTTTTTCAGTTTGATAAGTATTCCAAGTGTTTATAACATCTTCATTAGCCTTTTTCCAATCTATGACAAATTGTTTATGATTAATTACTTTAAAATTCCCATTTCCCTTCGTACGACATTCCATATAGCCATTAAATTTTATCGGAGACCAATCAGAACGATTATAATCTCCACCAATTGTAAAATGTTGACCTGCCAAAACACTTATTCCGCCTCCTGGAAATTCATAAGTTATTTCTTCCCTACAATAAGCTTGACAATATCTATTATCTACCCCACTCCATTTATAATGATTTCTAACTTTAGGGAAAACGGACTTAGGACTTTCAAAAATGCAGTTCCAATCTGTCATATCATTATCTTCGCCTATATCCTTTATAAATCCTTCAGTTGTAGAAAAACAGTTTTCTGGACATTGAGCCTCGAATTTATATGTACAAGGACTAGGAGGTGTAGGAGTTTTACAATGCGCTTCATACAATGGTCCAGTTTTAAAACCTGGAACCTTCTGCGCTAAATCTTCACAACAGTGATATTCTCCAACCTTTAAATAATTTATAATAGAGACCTTTTGATCTCTTAAATAATGTTTTTCGTATAATTCTTTACAACACAATTTATAATTAGCTTTTGCAAACTCTAAATTATCACAATCTTTTGGCATTACCCAAACATGACCAGCTACTGTACCATTTCTAGTCAAGATTTCAGCACTTAAATTTTTGTTTTGATCACTCACCCAATGAGCAATACCTGTTAAACCTGCTATTGATTGATTTTCTAAATCTACATAAATTAATGTTGGGATTTGTCTTCTAAAGCGATGACTTCTAGTACTACTATGTGAAAAAACTGGTTTTCCTGGTTTAGCTTTAAAAGTACCACCCAAAAATAAATCATAAACTGGATCGCCACCCGCACCTTGTGGTTCGTGACTCATCATCTGAACTACCTCGGTCGCACTTCCGACAAATTCTTTTGTCCAATGACCAATTTTTGATACCCTTACATATATCACGGGTTCAATTAACAAATAGTGATTTAAAATTTCTTCCTCTGAAAATTGAGCAGGTTCAGCATCTAAATTATACCCTAAAGGTTTTAATATTTTTTCTTTATAAAATTTTTTCTTTTCCGGCGGTGCATTAAAAGATGTAAGGTCTATAAAATAACTTTTAATATTTTTACCTATCTTATTAAATACAGGCGGAAATAAATAATTTTCTCCAAAATCACGAATTGGATATCCTGTACTGTGGGAATACCCAGCACCAGCAGCCAAAGCTTCTGTTTTTGTCATTTTATTAGAGTATTGATACATCCTCCTGTTTCTCAAAGCACTAAAGGCACGCTTTTCAGTAGGGGTTGAATTTCTGGCAAAATCCAAACTAATAGTGCCTGGAATTCTAGAACCATCATCTTTATGAACTATTGAAATTCTAATTGCTTCCAAATAATCAGCGCCATTTCCGGAAACAAGCGAATGATTCCAGCAAAGCGATCCATTAACACTTGGATTGCAAGGTTTAGCGACATCTTTATCTCCCTCACCTATATCACTATCAGAACCACCATATACACTTACTGAAAAAGTTATAAGCAAACATAGTATTAAACAAAATATAGTCCTTAAACCTTTTTTCATAATTACCTCCTATTGTTAAAAATTAAATTCTTTATCGCGATTAACTATATAAATTATTCCGGAACTCACTAATATTATAACCGGTAATATATACATATAATATTTTAAATAAAAATCTACAAAATTAAATAAATAACCTTTTTCTATATCCTTCTCTACTTCTACAATCGTTTCTGTTTTATATTTTTCTACTTGTTTTTTAAACTCATTATAATTATAATTAACCTTAATCCATTTTCTACACAAACTAAATTCTTTTATATCTTTGCATAACGGATCTTTATAAAATGGATTATACGGTGGGAAGTTTGCATATTTAAACGTTAGCAAAGTTTCCTTACATATTTTATTAACCATGTGCATTTCATATCTAATGCTAACCCCATCTTTGTAGCCACTTATTTTAATTTCTTTAGGATTAGCTGACTTAGCATTATAGTAATACTTTTTATTAGTTGATGTATCAATTATATATATATCTGGGTGTAAATTTGTAATTATTGTTGTAAATTCAACACCTTTATTAGTTTCTTTGTACTCAATACTAAATGAAACATTTGCTGCAATTTTATTAAGTCTTGCCTTTTCTTTGTAATCACAAGTATAAATTTCATTGGCATTGATATGTTTCATCGGTATAATTGTAATAATTAACAACAATATGTACATTATTTTTTTCCCCATAGTATCCTCCATTATTATAATTATAGCATAAAATTGTACCTTTCAACCTTTTTTCTAATGACACTTTACACTATTTTAACTTGTACTCATATTTGTGATTTCTTATGTTAAAAATCACAAAAACATCTTCGGCATCGTCTACTTCCTTTAACAATTCAATATAGTAGTTATTACCTCTTTTTGTTTTTTCCGGTCTAACTTCCCTCAGTTCAATAGCGTGAGTTTTTATTTCTCCTTTTATCTTATATTGAATTTCTCCAAATGTATTCAAAAATTGAAACATATCGATAATCGGAATTATTGTTAATTTATTATCCCAATTTATTGAAGCGTTTAAATGTAATATTGTTTTGTCGTATACATTTTGAATATCTGGCTTAATATATTCATACGAATCATAACACTCATCATTACTCATACAAAATTTATAAGATACTTTATGCTCTACAGATATTTTCATCGCTTTTATTTCTAAACTAGTATCTTCTAAAATACTACCTTTAAATGATATTTTATCACCGAGCAACAATTTTTCTTTTTTCGTTATCTTATCTAGATTTGTTGGTTTTAAGTTTATTTTAATATATTTTGGATGCCAATTACCGCCTGAATATCCAAAATCATCTAAAACTCTAAATTGCAAATCCCTTTTCAAGTATTCATCAGGAACTTCATAAACTAATAAGACTTTCGAAAAATCTTTAGGTATATGTGTGTCGTTATAAACAAATCCTAAATCTGGCACTAATGTATTGTAACCGTATTTATGATAATAAATCTTTTTGTTTGCTATTAGTTGCATTCTTGCGATATCAATTTTTTCCTTTTGAACACTATTATTTTTTAATTCAACTTCAACCACAACAAATGACATATCTTTCTTACTTAACTCTTTATTTTTAGGATCCATTTTAGTAATAAAACTTCTATTAATATTCATTGTGAAATTTCTAGTGAAAAAAGAGACCTTTTCACTATATGTTTTATTATAAATATTTTGATTAAAATAAACAATCAATAAGGTTGTACTTAAAAGAAGTAAAAAACTTATATTTATTAAAAACTTATTTTCAATATAAACATAACGAGAAAATCTAGCTCTTTTTCTTACATGTCGATGTGCTTTATTAGTGTCTATTTCAACATCAAACTCAAACTCTTCATCATCATCTTCTTCGATATCTAATTCTGCTAAATCTTGACCAAAGTTGAATTTCTTTATATCAAATCCAGTAGCATAAACAAATGCCTTAATAATAGTAAACATTTGCGCTAATATAGATATTAGTAATAAATCCCTTACCAACCTTATAGTTCTTAAATGAACCGCTTGTTCAATCATATCTTTAGTAATATTTAATGAATAATTATATATTACTATTATAAATATATATATAACTATATTTATAATATAAAATAAAAATGGTTTTTTCTTTAAAAACAACACCCATAAAACAGTAATAGAAATTAATATAATTAATATAGGTATTGCAAAATTATAAAATTTAAATAATTTATCAGGAGCAGTTGGATCGACATAAAGTGATGTAGAAGTCAAATATTCATTGAAAAAAGCAATCATTATCGTAGTACGATAAATTAAAAACGATATTAATAAAGTTAATATAAAATGAATTGTCTTAAATTGCTTTATAAAAAATGCATATGGTTTTCTCAAAATCACAATATCACCCCTACACTATGTATATATAGTATATATCAAAAACACCAAAAAAAAAAGCAGAACGTATATTTTTGCTCCTTTTTACACTTTATTTTACTTTAATATTTAATTTGGTGCAGAAGATGAGACTTGAACTCATACGACAACACTGTCAAAGGTTTTTGAGACCTTCGCGTCTACCATTCCGCCACTCCTGCAAATGATATAGAAAATGAATCATCATACATTCGTCTTGTTTTCTATATACTTCGATTTGTATAAATCATCACTTTCATTAAGAACACTTTGCTTTTCAATTATTGGTAAATCATTAAGACTGGTAATTCCGAAAGTGTCCAAAAATTTATTTGTAGTTTTATATAAAAAAGGTCTACCTGGTAAGTCTGATCTTCCTATCTCACAAATCAATTCCCTAGCCATTAAATTCCTAATTATATAACTACTATTTACCCCACGGATTTCATCAACCATAACTCTTGTTATAGGTTCATTATAAGCAATTATCGCCAAAACTTCTAATGCTGCATTTGTAAGTGGTTTTTGTTGCTCAATTTCCACTAATTTTTTATAAAAGTTATTATATTTACTTTTAGTAACTAATTTATATATATCCCCAAATTTCTCTAATTTAATGCCAGAGTTTGTTGAATCATAAATAGTCATAAGTTTTTCTATTATTTCTTCTAGTTGCACAGCATCTATTTCAAGTATCGTCTTAATTTCCTCAAATCTCAAACCGTCATCACCACAAAGAAACAATAATCCTTCTAGGGCTGCTAATAAATTCATGTGATCACCTTTCCTTTAAAGTCAAGTATATTTTCTGAAAATTATGCTCTTGAATAATTTGCAAATACTGCTTTTTGGATAATTCAAGGATTGATAAAAATGTAACAATTATATACTCTTTGTTATATTCATTAAATAAATCTAAAAATTCAACTTTTTGATGTTTTTTTAATATTTCTTTGATTTGATTGTTTCTGTCAGATACTGAATATTCCTTTTTAGTCACTTTAGTGTTAATTGGCTTTTCGTATTCAAGTCTTTTAAGAAAGTTGTCAAAGGCTTCAATAAGTTTATCTACATCAACACTCATATCTTCTACTTGTGGCATTGTTGTTTTATATTGTTCCAAATTACTTGCTCTTTTACTGTAGGACATCATTCTTTTTTCTTCTAATTCTTTTAACTGTGATGTCACTTCTTTATATTGTTTATACAAAATTAATTTATTAATTAGTTGTTGTCGAACATCTTCTTCAGTGTTATCATCATTATCACAGTAATTAGGTAACAAAACAGAAGATTTAATCTCAATTAGTTCGGCTGCCATTACTAAATATTCACTTGCAATATCTAAATTCATTTGCTCCATCTCACTAATGTAAGTTAAATACTGATCGGCAATTTGTTCAATGCTAATTTCAAAAATATCGATATCATTTTGTTTTATTAAATGAAGAAGAAGATCTAATGGACCTTCAAATTCCGTTATATTAACTATATAATTCATTATTACACCCTATTACTAATATTAAGTCAAAAAATCTTTCTTATAAGTGCTGAAATATCGGGTAAGAACAAAATCCATAAAAATATTATAATTACTATTAAAATGTATATTTTTATTTCTTTATCTAATTTTGGCAATCTCACTTTATCTCCCTCACTCTTCATATATAAATAATACCATAAAAATAAGGATAGCACAATAAAATATATATTATTCATATTTAACATTTTCTAAAATTTGACTTTTTAATTTAAATCTATATAATATTCAAAAAAAGAGGCGATTACGTGAATAATATTATAATAAACTATATTGCTCCATTAATGATTACTACGAGCGGGACTAATTACATCATCCATAAAACAACGGAAAAACGTATTATTAATAGTGTCAAAAATATGGAACTAGGCAAAAGGGAAATACAAAAACAACCAAATGAAATACCAGAAGAATTAAAAAAGTTAGTTATTAAATTAGAGCAATACACAAACAAACAAAACTTAAACAATCTATATCATAATTTAAACGATGTAACTATTAATAAAAATTGGAAAATGTTACTATTTGGTATTAGTGGGAAATATAATACAGAAAAAAATACTCTTGATTATTCAATTGAAGGTTCAATAGAACATGAGTTTTTACATTTGGCAAGTTCGTTTTGTGATTATAACAATAATATAAAACAATGTGGTTTTATAAATTATAATAGTTCTTTAACTATTGGCAGGTCATTAAACGAGGGATATACTGATTTTCTTTCAAGAGAAATATTCAACAAAAAAACAAAGTTTTATAATGATGAAGTGAGGATCGCACATTTCTTACAGTTATTAATTGGTAAAGAACAAATGGATAATTTTTATTTTAATAATGATTTAAAAGGGTTGGTTACTTTTTTATCTAATTATATAAATGAAAATGAAGTTATAAAATTAATAATGAACATGGATTTAGCACTAAAATTAAAAAAATTAAGCAATCCAATTTATAAGATCATTTACAATAATATAGAGTTGCAACTTTGTGAATTATTTGAAAAACACAATACAAGTTTATTAAAACAAATTGATTTCATTAAACTTGTGGATAACTCCTTGCTTACCAAATGCACTTTGCAACTAAAAAAAACATTTTAAAACTTCAGTATCAAACCAGCTATTAATTTAAATAGCGGTTTTTTTTACTGCTTTTATATAACGCGAGTTATATATTAAACATTTGTGCCATCCAAACAAAATTTTTTTCTAAGAATTTATACAATAAAAAATCAAACTTTGCGTACAAAGTTCGATTAAACTTCAATATGGGGCGAGTAGTGGGGATCGAACCCACGCATAACGGAACAAACAATTCAGTTTGTTACTACTTTTATTTATAATAGCCATTCATAAATATTTTTATCCTTTTTATAATATTGCATTTCTATTGCTTATACTTTTATTATGCAAAAGCTAGGAAATAAAAGTGCATTAAACAATTGTTAGAATAATAAAAAATAGGTTTTAATTTTTACCTAATTCATTTTAAAGTTGCTCTAATATATCATTATCCAAATCATCTAGTGTGTAAAGGTGTTCAATTATATTGTAAGCATCTCTTAAGTTATTTTGAGTTGACCTCCAACCTATACCGTCAGTAATCCATACAAATTTAACTCCATCAACATTCTCCAGATCTTGAGCTAATTTAGAATAACTTCTTGCTGTTTCATTTAATTTTGATCCGCTAGTTCTATAAAAATTAGTTTCTATAAGTAAAAGTTCATTTTTATTATTTTTAACTACAAAATCAAATCGCTTGTTAATGTAGTCTTCTTCATTCTCTAATAAACACTTTAAACTGGATACACTGAAATATTCAATAATTTCAGAGACAGTTGCTTCTTTTAAATAATCCACACATTCAATTTTTTGAATATAACTTTCTACTATGTCTTCCATTAAATGACCTGTTCGATTTTTCCTAGCATTAGTATCAAGCCCAACTTCTACTCCTGTAACATAATCAACTAAGTTTTTTATCTTTTTATTTTCAAACAAATCAATAAGACCACTTTTTCTTAACAATTTTGTATAGTCTTCTGGTTCACGATTCATTTTTTTAAAGTTATAAGAAATCAATTCACCATCAATTACTTTGATTTCACCCGTTCTTATCGCAAGTAAAATCGGTATAACTTCAATTACATCTGGATACTCAATAAGTAATGTTAAAAATTCTTTTTCAACATCGTCTTTACCTATTAAATAATTTAATAGATTTAATTGCATTTCTACTTTACTTACATTTGCATAAACTTTATTAAAATCTACATAATAATCATATGTTGCAATTGAGTCTCGTAAGTTTTCGATAATATCTTCAAATTTCCTTTTCATTATTTAATCTCCTTATAGATAAATCTAAATATTCTTTTTTATTTTCTATTCCAATATACTTTCTATTTAATATTTTTGCTACAACTCCTGTTGTGCCACTTCCATTAAATGGGTCCAGAATTATATCATTTTCATCTGTCGATGCTAGAATTATTTTTTCTAGTATTTTTTTTGGTTTTTGAGTAGGATGCTTTCCATTTTTCTTTTCACTAGGTTTAGTTAGCGAAGTAGTCCACACATCTTTCATTTGTTTATTGTTATTCATTTGTTTCATTAGAGAATAATTAAATTTATATTTTACTTTCGGCAAATCTTTTTTAGCCCAAAGAATCGTTTCAGTTGAATGAGTAAATGTTCTACAACTAATATTAGGTGGTGGGTTTGATTTTTGCCAAGTTATGTTATTCATAATCTTAAATCCCGCCTCTTCTAAAGCCATCCCAATTGAGTATATGTTATGCATTGTCCCACTAATCCAAATTGTTCCATCATCTTTTAATATTCTTTTGCATAATCTTATCCACTTTTTATTAAATTGATGTTTTTCTTTCAGACTCTTTTTCTTATCCCAGTCGGCTTTATTTACGCTTACCATTTTTCCAGAACGACATGTTATCCCTCCTCCAGATAAAAAATAAGGCGGATCTGCAAATATCATATCAATACTTCGGCTTTTTATATCTTTAATTAAATCAAATGAATTCCCGTGAATTAATATAACGTCATCTTTTGAATAATACAACTCTTTATTTTTAATAATTTGTGATAATTGTTTCTTCAACTTTACCTCTTTTATTTCCTTTAGAATTTATGTTTCTTTTAGCATTAATAACTTTTATATTATAATCTTTATATAAGTTATTAATAAATTTTGTATTGTGATTTGACAACATAACAAACACGCCTTTTTCATCTAATTTTTTGAAACACCTAAAGAGTCTAGTTTGGTCCTCTCTATTAAAGCCTTGAACTGTATAACTAGTAAATGTATCATCCTTAACATTGTCATAAGGAGGATCAAAGTAAACAAAATCACCTTTATTTGCTGTTTTTACTGCCTCTTCAAAATCACCACTTAAAATGGAAACACTATTGTTATTAAAATACTTGTTTATAGCTTTTAAGTTATCTTTATCGAAAGTAGTAACGTTAGTATTGTTATTATAAGGAACATTAAATTGATTTTTTTTATTAACTCTATACATGCCATTAAAAGATGTTTTGTTTAAAAAAATGGTTCTAGCAGCCTTTTCGACATCACTTAAATTATTATATACACCTAAATCTCTGTCTAAACTTCTTATTTTATAAAAATATTCTTTTGAATTTTTTTGTTCATGTTTTAACAATAATTTTATTAACTCATTTGTTTTAATTTCATCGGTTAAAACTTTGTAAGAGTTGATTAATTCTTCATTATAGTCATTGATAAAAGCAATCTTTGGTTGAAGTTCAAAAAACAATGCACCACCTCCAATAAACGGCTCATAATAATTATTAAATTTTCCCGGCAAATTCCCTTTTAATTTATCAATTATTTGCCTTTTTCCTCCTACCCATTTAAGAAATGGTTTTGGTTTACTCATAATATCGCCTCATCTCTAAATATAATTATAACATTTTTAATAGATTCTTATAAGAAAAACTTTATGTTTTTGCCAATTTTGTTATTAATAATTATTTGTATGTGAATCTCCATCAAATAAGCATACGAACTAGATTAACCAATCTGATAATTTACTTTTTTTAAGTTGGATTATATATAATGCTACATTTCTTGTTTTAAACCTAAAATCATAATACATAATTGCTTTTATTATTGATGATGCAAAATCCGATAAAATATCATTGCATTTAGAACATTTTAACTTTTATATACAACAAACGGTATTCATTTTATAATTTTTAATTTTCTATACCTCAATATAATATCACTTTTATAAATTTAATTATCAATTATATTAAATTAGTTGATTGTTTCCTGATAGTGGTAATTCTTTTGATAAACAAAATTATTTTCTAAGAATTTATACAATTAAAAATCAAACTTTGGTACAAAGTTCGATTAAACTTCAATATGGGGCTTTACTCCGCTATATGCTCAGCACACCAACTCACTAGTTAAACACACAATACCGCGTTTACTAGCGAAAGCCTAGTTATTTTTATACATACACCTGCAATACATTTCTGATATATTTTCAATACATTACAATCCCTTGATTTAATTGGAGTTAAGTAAATATTATAATTATTTTGTATCAAAATTGTTGATTTAAAATATAATTTTATTTTTTGATTTCACTTTTAATACAACTTTATTACGGTTGAGAAGCCCCACCTTAAAATACAAAAATTACCGTATTAAAAATTACCCGTTTTTTTGAAAAATATTATCAATATGAAAACTATAAATTTCATATATATTTATTTTATCATATTTTTTTGAAAAAGGGTTGCATTTTTTCTTATTTCAAGTGATATATATAGCGCTTTAAGAAAGCGAGGTTTTTATATGATTAAAGATAGTGCCGACATTACAGATGAGGAAATAGAAAAATACTATGTTCCTTTTGACAATAACTTTTCTGACTTCATGATTAGTTTTGTTGTTCCAAAAGTATTTGCATTTCAATTAGCAAACTCTCATTCTCGTGGGTGCTTTTACGATGCTTCTTTATTACAGAATTATCATACTATGTGTGATGTATTTAATGGCTTTCATGATTCTTTAGATTCTGTTAGCAAGGCAACTAAAAAATATTGTGTGTTAAATATAATCTAACAATTGAAAGTGATAACCCATTAAAACTTAAAAAGTGGGAATAAAAAATCTACTAATCTTTGGTGATTCCATAGGTTAGTTTTTTCCATAATTTTGATATCCCCTTATGAAATATGCGATTTCATACACAGAGTTGGTGCCCGTTTTACTTGCTTTACATCGCTAGGCTTTGGGTGGTGGGGGCTTATAGTCTATCTTGTTATGACAAGCTTCACACAAGCTCTCTAAATTGCTTAAATCTAGCCTTATACAATAAACGATTTTAATTCGTATCTTATGATGTACCATTTCTGCTAGTTTAATAATTCCATTATTTCTACATCTTACACATAAGTAATCATCTCTTTGCAGAACTAACTCCCTAACTCTTTTCCATTCTTTTGTATAATAAAAACGAGTATAATCTTTATCATTACGCTCGTAATTATATCTGTTATTTTCTTTTTTATGGTTATCGCAATACCATTCTCTAGTTAAATTCACACAACCTGGTTTATTACATAGGTGTGATGCTTTTTTGGGCATTCCCTCTCACCATTGATATCATTTTTATTATTACTTATAATATTTCTAATACTTCTGTTTTATTGTCTTTTCTTAAAATAGCCGGATAACCTTCTATTTCGTTTTTACATTTAGGGCATTTCATTTTTAATTTCTCCTTTTTGGTACTACAAACATTACCGCGTAGTACTTAGCAAGTCCAGTTATTTAGCAAACAAAAAGGAACTTAACTATATTAATCCCTTATTATTTACTAATACCAGAATTGGAAAACCTGAAATACTGTAGTAATATAAATCACTGCAATAACATTATACTACAACTATTTTAGAATAAAATTAGAAATTCATTAGAAAAAAGTTAGAATAAATTACTACTAAATTAGACTATTTATTTTTTTGATTATTGCATCATTTTTCTTGTGTATTGTTGATGTTGGAATTGAGTCGTTCTTTTAATTTCTAAATTTTAAGTTGAATTTATATGCAATTATATTCCATTTTTCACCATTTATATATTTTGATTCAATTATAAATTTTTCTTCATCTGTTAATGCATTTAATAATATATCAACTATTTTAATTTCATTATCATCATTTTTTTATTTTGGATTTTCTTCTTTTATCCAATCATTTATTTTTTCTTTCAAAAGTTCTGATCTTTCAACTAATTTTTCAGTTGGTGATGTGGGTTTTACTTTGTGTGTTCCTATTTTTTCTATCTGCTGTTTAGGATACAAATCATTTAACTCAATAGCATCCTTTTTCAGATTGTTTTTTAATTCTTTAATCTTTAATTGTGCAAGTTCTATAGTTGCTTTATTTCTTTTATAGTCTTTTAATATCTTTGTAATCATCAGACCACCTCAAATCTTCATTTTTTTTAACCTCATCTAGGCTTGTTACAATTCTTGCTTCTATTCCAAGTGATAAGGCAAATCTAGTTATTGATTTTCTTTTTAGTTCAGTAAATCACCTATAACCACATAACATCTTATCTCTAATTTCTTCATCATTTAATTTTTTATCATTAAAATATTTCATCCCTATATATTGTCATTCTTCCAACGACAGCCGATTAAATGATTTTTCTATCGTGGATAATAAAGCCATCAACTCTTCTTCTACCTCAACAAAGTAAATAACTGAATTTTCGACTGGTGAATTTTTTGTATTATTTTTATTTGGATTAGACATTATAAAACTTTCCGAAATATTGAACAATTTACTTTCTTCTAATTTAAATTTCATGTTTTCATAATTCCACATGAAAAATTCTACTGCTTTTCTTGTTTTTGGATAATCTATTATAAAATCAAACATATTTTTTTCCCTTTCTATTAAATTTTTTGTTGTATATAAAAAAGGAACATAACTACAAATGTTCTACAAACTTAATTGGCAACAAAATTCCATAATACAATTTTAGACAATATATTTATAATATCTTGACGAATACTGGTAGTTTACATTTATTTTGTCGTTTTATATCATAACGACTGTATAATTGATATTTTTTGTTATCAACTGTGGGCATTATTCGTATTATTCGTTCTGTTTCTAATTTATTAAAATCTATAGTGTCAATTCCTATCTGTAATACCTTCAGTTTATATCTATCAGTTATTTCTTCTAATTTTTTTTATTTGGCTTTCATTCATTTGATTAGATACTAGTATGTTTTTATTATCAATTTTTACAACTAAATCCATTAACCCTTTTTGAAATAATATCGCCATGTTTTGAATTTTAGATTCTTTAAAATTGATTTGCCTTAATACTAACTCTTTTTGTCTGCTCTGTTCTTTTTCTTCTGGATGATAAATTATATCAAATTCAATATCTTCAATAAAATCAGATATTAAACATTGTCTTGATTCTCTAGATAGGGAATACCATATTTCTTTTGTTTTTAAATCTATTATTCACTTTTTCTTTTTTCTACTTCTATTAATGATGAGTATGTTGTTATGTCAATATCGTTTCTTTTTTGCTTAGAGGTATATATTGTGGATACATCTGTAATCATGTAATAATCAATAATTTCACTAATTACCATTTTTTCCATTTTTTCTTCATTTATATTTCTTTTCTTGCACGATGAGCATTGATAATACCAGAATGTTTTTTTACCTTGAGCACCTAATGAATGAGTAGCACCCATTATTTTTCCGCATTCAGGATATTTCAATTTTTGTAAAAATATATAATTTTCTTTACTCAATTCCAATTCATCCAGAGAAATAATACCATCTATTACATTACCTACTTCTTTTCCTTCTATATCGATTAATCCAGCATAGAATTTCTGTTTAACCATTGTTTCTACTCTTTTGTTGTAAGTTCTAAATCGTATTTTTTTTTATAAATACACTTATTATTGAGGCAACTTACCTTGTAAATACATTTTAAATATTTCTCGAACTATTGTTTTAAATTTTCATCTACAATAACTTTCTTACTATCTTTTGTATATCCAAAAGGACACCTATTATAGTGTCCTTTTTTATAAGCACCAACAAGACCCATTTTAGTTCTATCGCTGATTCTTTCAATCTCTAATTGCGATAAAAATGTTAACATTCTTACAAAGAACTTTCCATTTGAATCTGTTGTATTTATATTATCCATCATACATTCAACACCACATTCATATTTTTCTAATTCTGTTAAAATGTTTTCTAAATTTTTAACTGTTCTAGTAATTCTATCTAGTTTATATGCAAGAATAAGATTTATATTTTTATCTTTCATGTCGTGCATCATTTCCTGAAACTTTGGTCATTTGGTGTTTTTAGCACTTATACCAGCATCCTTATATATTTTAAATATCTTATAATCTTTGGCAGGACAGAAGTTTTCAATCCTACTTCTTGTTCATCAAGTGAATGACCTTCTCTTGCTCGGTCTTCGGTTGATACTCTTACATATATTCCAACATTCATTTTATTCGCCTCTTCATTTGTTTACAATTATTTCATTATATAAATTTTATCATTATTAAAAGACCTTGGGAAGACACATTTTTAATACGCTTTCAATACATAAAATAATACATTTTTATCTACACCTTTAATACACAGTCTGAATACATAGGTTCTTTTTTAAAGCATTTTTGATTAACTCTATCATTTTTAACCAACTTGTTTTGTTGTTTTTATCATATAAAAATATATCGTTTTTATCATTTGAATATGGTCCATATGATAGAATTACATAGGTTTTTAAATTTTTAGTTATTACTATTTTTATTGGATTTATAACTTGTATGTTTGAACGTTCAATAGTAGTGTGAGCACTGTTATATCAAGTAATATCAGTGTTTTTCATTGTTAAATACTTTTTAACCTGTTCTTTTAACTTGGCTGTTGGTACGAACTCGTTTATATTTTTTGCATTATAAAACCTCACTGATCCTTTCTGACCAGTGAGGTTTATTTTAATCTACTCAAACGAGTAGTATTTTTCTTAATGGGGCGAGTAGTGGGGATCGAACCCACGCATAACGGAACCACAATCCGCCGTGTTAACCACTTCACCATACTCGCCATGTAATAATTATATTATCAAAAAAAAAGTAAAAAAGCAACCTTTTTTGAAACCTTTTTACATTTTATAGAAACCCTTTATTATTAAGTTCCATATTTAGCGATCTTCTGTTCTGTAAGCATATCTATTTTGATTATTAAAATTAGAATTTCTTTCAGCTTTTCTTTTCGCGCGATCTTCTTTACATCTAGCTGGTGGATTTGTAAAACCTTTTTCAGCATAAAACTCTTGTTCTCCAGCTGTCCATACAAATTCTTTTCCACAATCTCTACACGTCAATGTAATATCTTTATATTCTTTTGTTTCCATTTCGTACCTCCTTCTTTTAATTGATTTAACACTTATTCTAGACTTCTATTCAGGAAGCAACGAAATAATTTTAAACCATTAATAATATATCATACTAATAAATATTATGCAAGTGTTATCAATAATTATGACTTGTTTTTACTGTTTTTTAAATCAACCGGAAATATATTGTTTATTTTGTTTTTTATTTTTTCCCTTTCTTTATCACTCAATTCAGTATAATTTAAATAATCATTTATTTCTTCATTAACATTGCCAGAATTTATATATTGGTTTTTTATTTCAAATTCATATTTAAACAACTCCGACCCCCTTTGATTTATTACAAACTCAAATGTTTTAAAGTCTACATATGCACTTTTATTTTTTTCTGAAGTGACATTAAAATTACCTCTAATAACAAAATCACCATCTATAATATTCCATTTATAATAATAATTATCATTATATTTTTCACCATCAAATAAAACAATAATTTCATTACCTATTACACCATTTACAATAAATTTATTATTATTTTTTTTCACATTAACTTTCACTAAACATTTATCATTTTTATAATATTCATATTTTTCCTCTAAACCAAATACGTACTTGAGTTTAGTATCATTATTAATGTTTATAATTTCTAACACACTTACACCATTTTTACTTTTTTCATAATAAGCGTTTATTACCAATGATTTCCAAAGTTCATCTACTTTATGTAAATATTCGCTTTGTTTTTCTGCCAATATATATTTTTTTATATATTCCTTAATATTATCTTCTTTTAAAAAGTTTTCATCCATATAATCTAGCGCTAAAGTAAGTTTGTTTAATTCTTTTTCTAAGCCATCAATTTCTAATTTAACTTTTTGATATTTAACATTTTTATTTTTTACTTTATTATTTAAATTTTCATTTATTAAAATTTGTACGTTCTTAATGTCATCAATAAACTCTTTGATATTTATGTTTTCATATTGCTTATTATCAAGTTTAATATATTTTTTAAATGTATCATCAATATAAATATATTCATTATTATCAGTTTGCAAATATTTTCCAACAAATGTATTATTATCCAAACTTGAAACAGAAATATCAAATTTGGTTTGTTCAGAAACATTATCTTTAATATAATTATATTTTATAATATTATTATTTGTTGTTTTAATAAAATCATCATCAAGAAAACTAAAATCTACTCTTTCATATTTATCAATGCCATTAACTTTTAATTTTTGCACCATTTCACCAGTTATGGTCTTATTACCCTCGACTAATATATTAGCTCGTTGAAGAGGACCAAAAAAATAACTAATATCATTTCCCATCTTCCCAAGAGCGTCAAGAAGCATTGTTCTGTTACCATATTTAGTGTTATATTTAAACAATAAAAATAAGGCGAAAACAAATATAAAAGTTAATGATATAATCATTTTAACATATTTATTTTTAAATATTTTTATTTGATTTTTCTTTCCTGTTTTACAACGATCTTCCCGTTTTAAACAGTCATCGTTAAATATAAAGTCATCTAAAATTTCTATATTTTCATCACGCATAATGCACCTCTATTTTAACAATTATATCATATATAATAAGAAATTGTTAAAAAAAAATTATATTCATATAATGTATTGAGGTGAATACATGAAAAAAGTTTTAATCGTTTTCGGGGGGAACTCTACTGAACATTACATTTCCTGTTTATCCGCAAAAACAATAATTAAACACATAGATCGTAATATATTTGATGTCACTATCGTTGGAATTACCCCAAACAACGAATGGTATATTTTTGAAGGTGATATCAATTTGCTAAAAAGCACTTCATGGGTTAATAGCAAAAACAAACACAAAATTTTAAACATCATAGAATTTCTAAAAAAATACGATATTGTCTTCCCATTGACACACGGAAACTTCGGTGAAGATGGAAAACTGCAAGGTTTTTTAGACCTTTTCAATATAAAATATGTTGGTTCTAAAACAGCTGCTAGCGCTGTTGGAATGGATAAGTCCTTTTCAAAAGCCATTTTTCAATCTATCAACATTCCACAAGTTCCTTATTTAGTAATTAATCCTCTTAATTATTCAATTAAGAAAATTTTAAAAAATATAAACTTTCCTTTAATGGTTAAACCTGCAAATGGTGGTTCTTCAATTGGTATTAGCAAAGTAAAAAACATTAAACAATTAAAAAAGGCAATTAAGAAAGCTGCTATTTACGACAAAAAAATAATAATAGAAAAATTTATTAAAGCAAGGGAGCTTGAATGTTCTATAATTAAAGATAAGAAAATTCAAATATCTACTATCGGTGAAATAATTCCAGCTAATGAATTTTATGATTATAATTCTAAGTACAATAATAATAAGTCAAAATTAATAATACCGGCCCAATTACAAAAAAGTACAGTAAACAAAATAAAGGCGTACGCTAACGCAGCATACCAATCAATTGATTGTGCAGGTTATGCAAGAGTAGATTTCTTTTACGATGAAAAAAATAATCAAATTTATTTAAATGAAATCAATACTATACCAGGTTTCACAGAAATAAGTATGTTTCCCAAGTTATTAATGGAAGATTATAAATCTTTAAAAGAAATAATTACCATCCTAATTAAAAATGCATAAAAAAAACACCTTTTACAGTGTTATAAATTGAAATATTCCCTTAATACATAATCCATTGTAATTTTAATGTCAGGAAAAACACTTATATTTTCTAATTCATTTCTAGAAAACCATCTAACATCATTCGTTTCAAAATCATTAGTTGTAATATTAGTATTATTTACTGGTATAGCCGGATAAATAATATCAATATGTAAATCACCGCGAGTATTTTGATTTTTTTGGATTCCTAATGGTCTTATGTAATCATCTTCTCTTGGAAATCTTTCACCCAATAATTGCACTTTAACCCCTGTTTCTTCATAAACTTCTCTTAATGCTGCCTCCTCAGGTGTTTCTCCGTTTTCAATGTGACCACCTGGTTGCACCCATTTATTAAATTTTTTATGATGAACTAAAAGGATCTTTTTGTTTCTCGGATTGATAACAAAAACTGATGCACAAAAATGTCTCCTCATTTTATCACCTTATTAAGTATATCAAACTGTCATTTATTTGTCTATCCCAAAAAATCTTTTGGCAATATATGAGTGTTGCGTTCAAAAATAGTTAATTTTTTATTTTTATCTAATGTAGCTAAAAGTATTGAATCAAAATTATCATATCCTTGTTTTTTTACTTCATTCAATAACCAATCTTCATCTTTAAGTACTATTTTTAAATTTTTCGTCATTACTTTACCATCAATAATAACATTTGCATTTAAACCTTGGGTTGGAAAAGGTAAATTTATATCATCAATAACTAAGGGTTTATATTTACCTTTAGGTAAAATACTCAAACAACCATTAACTTCCAAAATTGCATATTCTATTTCACTAACGTTAAAAAAACCTTTACACCTACATTCTTCCAATAAAACATTTACGTCTATTTTGCATTTTCTCAAACTCTTCTCTAAAATTTTGCCATTTTGAATTACTATGGTAGGTGTTCCCATAAAAAAACGTCTAAGCATTATACTTTTCATAGTAAAAAAAGACACTAAGTACGCCACTGCCCCAAACACTAGTATGGCTAATATTCCATTATAATATTGTGACTCTAAATTAGTAGTCATTTCAGCTGCAAAATCTCCAATTGAAATACCAATAACATAATCAAATAAACTAAGTTGAGATATTTGTTTTGCACCTAACATTTTTGTAATCAAAAAAAGTGTGATTAAAGATATCATAGCTCGTACAAATACATCTAAAAGCTCAACCCACTTGATAACAAAAATATCTTCTAACATTTTATCACCGTTTTTATTATCAACAAAAAAAAGTATTTTATACTTTTTTAGATTTATCACCATTTTCCTTTTTTTCAAATATTATGTTAGTTTTTAATATAAATGCCACAATTATAACTAATAATATTCCATATATAATATACCCGACAAGGACTGTTTTTAATATATATACAATAGATGCTAAAGCGAACAGAATGTTAATTAAATATATAATAAGGACTACGGAACGTTCGGATAAGTTTTTATTTAACAACTGATGATGTATATGATACTTATCAGGTGCAGAAATTTTTTGCCTTTTTATAAAACGTCTTATAATAGCAAATAGAACATCTAATATTGGTATTGCCAATATTAGAAGTGGAATAATTAAAGAAGTCATTGTTACATTTTTAAAACCTAAAAGTGCTATAACAGAAATAATAAATCCTAAAAACATTGAACCGCTATCACCCATAAAAATACTAGCTGGATGAAAATTATGTACCAAAAAGCCAAGTGTTGAGCCAAACATAGTAAAGGTTAAAACAAAATCCAGGCCATTTTTCTCTTGAATTATAGCAATGATTCCAATTGTTATAAAATAAATGGAACTAATCCCGCCTGCTAGTCCGTCAAGTCCGTCAATAAAGTTCATACAATTAATGCATCCTAAAATGAAAAACAAAGTAAGAGGATAACTAAAAATGCCAAAATCAATATACAATCCAAAAGCTTTTATATCTTTCAGCAAAATATTACCATAAAAAGCAACAACGGATGCCGCGATTAGTTGTCCAATAAATTTTGTGCTAGGTTGAAGAGGTTTAATATCATCTATAACACCAGTTAAAACAATTATAAAACTTCCAATCAATATAGCGTTCATAATTTCACTAGGTTCACCAAAAAAAATGTAACCTAATAAAAAACCTAAATAAATACCCAAACCACCTAATCTAGGTGTTGGTTTTTTATGTACTTTTCTATCGTTAGGCATATCTATAGCATCAATATGAATTGCTATTTTTTGAATAAAAGGAATTAAAAAAAGTACAAATAAAAATGGAATGAATATCATCAAAAATATTCTTGTTATTTCACTATTAGACATTTTATCACCATATTTATCTTATCAAAAAAAATAATATAAGTCTATAATCACTTATATTATTATCTATTACTTATCAATTAAATGTAAATTTTCTAAAAGCAGTCCAGTACCTTCCACAACACAAGTAAGTGGACTTTCTGCTATGAAAACTGGGACCTTTAACTCATGTGCCAACAATTTATCAAAACCATCAATTAAGGCTCCACCACCAGTTACAACAATACCTTTATCAATTATATCGGCAGATAACTCAGGTGGTGTTTGTTCTAATACATTTTTAGCAGTGTGAACAATCATATAAACACTTTCCCTTAAGGCTTCCTCTACTTCTAAAGAACATAAAGTAATTGTATGAGGAAGACCGGTGACTAAATCCCTACCTCTAACTTCCATTTTTTCATTTTTATTATCTGGAAATACAGTCCCAATAGTCATTTTTATTTCTTCGGCAGTACGATCACCTATTAATAATTTATATTTTTCTTTTATATATTTCATAATATCAGCATCAAAGACATTACCAGCTATTTTAATAGATGAATTAGTAACTATTCCCCCCAAAGACAAAATAGCAACATCTGTTGTTCCCCCTCCTATATCTACAACCATATTTCCACTTGGTTTAGATATATCCATACCGGCACCAACAGCAGCAACTTTAGGCTCATCTTCTAAAAAAACCTTTTTAGCACCTGTTCTTTCAGCTGCTTCCTTTATTGCATTTTTTTCAACTTGGGTTATATTAGATGGGCAGCAAATTAATATTCTAGGACGTGAAAAAAAACTACGACCATTCACTTTTCTAATAAAATGATTTAACATAATTTCTGTAATTTCAAAATCTGCAATAACTCCATCTTTCATAGGTCTAATAGCTTTCACCTTACCAGGTGTTCTACCTAACATTTCACGCGCCTCTTTACCAACTGCTAATGGTTTTTTTGTTTCTGAATCTATCGCTACCACACTTGGTTCATTTAATACTATTCCTTGGCCTTTAATATGAATAAGTACGTTTGCAGTACCTAAATCTAGCCCAATATCTTTCGAGAACATATCTAACATATTATCTGCCTCTTTTCCTTCATATATTATAACATATAGTAGTTTTAATTGGTAGTTATTTCCGTAATTTTAAATACTTTTTTTTAGTAGATTCACCACCTCTTAAATGCCTTATTTTTGTATGATGCCTTAAAATTTTATCCACCTCATTATATAGCTTATCACTAATCATTGGTAAACGCTCTCTAAAATCCTTATGAACTGTACTTTTAGATACATTAAACATTTTTGCAATTTCTCTTATTGTTTTCTTTGTTTTAATAATGTATTCTGCTTCCATAACAACACGATTATAAATTATTTCATTCATACACACTCCCCTAATTAATTATATTTAATTTAAGGGGTTTTAGACATAAAAAGGAGCCACGCTCCTATAAATCACTTAACTCTTTATCATAATATTCACTCGGATTTACAGATTGACCTTTATAAATTAACTCAAAGTGTAAGTGGTTTCCTAAATCTTTTTTTAAATTAGAATTACCACTTTTACCAATTACATCACCTTGCTTAACTGTATCATCCTTTTTGACTTTTACATCACTTAAACTTTGGTAAATTGTAATTAATTCATTATTATGTTTTACCTCAATTATTTTACCTAATAAGTTATCTTCTTTAACATTAATAACAGTACCATCTAAAACTGATATAACATCAAAAATTTCTTCACATCCATAATCAATACCACTGTTTTGATAATAAGTATTAGAATGGAAAATTATTGATTTTTCTTGTTTATCTTTATCACCTAAATAATCATAAAAATCTTTAATAATTTCTACATTTTCTTGATTAAATGGCTTTATAATTGTTTCCCCTATATTAACAACTGGCTTTTCGTCTTCTAAAATTGTTTTTGATACATAATCATAATCATCCCCAGTTGGTTTAAATAGTATTTTTGAAATTGAAGATTCAATTATATAAATTAAACCAATAAGTAATAAAACACCTCCAATGTAACTTGCATAAATGACGCCTTTTTTTATTTTCCTTTTTTTCATTAATTTCACCTCTATTTAAATTGTGAACATTAATGTTTTTTTTATGCATTGTTTTAAATTTTTTTTATGTTTACACCTAAATAATAATGTTTAAGAATACGATCATATGTATATCCTAAACGCGCCATTGCCTCAGCTCCATACTGGCTCATGCCAACACCATGGCCATATCCTTTAGTAGTAATTTTTACATTTTCTCCTTTTTGCTTAATATTAAAAAATGATGACCTTAAATTGAGTTTTTCAACTATTTCACTGCCTAAATATTTTTTGTTATTTATTATAATTTCTTTTACTCTCCCAGTACTAGTTGTTTTAATAATTTTTTGATTTATTGTTGAACTTTTTTCTAAATCAAGTTTTTTAAAAAATTCTTCTAATGTAAAATCATAATCATCATTAAAAACTGGTGACACACCTTCTTCCCAATGCGAATCAACACTTCTTAAATATGGCACTTTATTTATAAATACATCTTCACTATTTTCAGTTTTTCCAACACTAGTTGAAAAAAAGAAAGCTTCCGCAACACTTCCTTTATATTCTAAATATTCACCTTTAGTTTCATAAACAGCTTTTTCTATTTTAGAAATATTTTTTTCATATTCGCCCATCCAAGCTTTTTTTAAATATTCTCTATCTAGATAAACTTGATTCATAATTGTATCTATAACATCATAATCTTTGTCTTTGTTATATTGCATTTTTTTCATAACATAACTTCTAGCTGCAACACTTTGAGCCTTTAAAGCTTCTATATCAAATGAAACAGGCATTTCACCTGCTAAAACACCTACTATATACTCTTCAAACGGTACTAAGTCTATTTTTCCATCCTTTTCCCTTTTAACCCTAACAGCCATATTTGTCATATATTTAAAATTAGCATTGTTTTCTTGAACTATTATTAAAACAATCATATTAATAATAATGATTATTATTAAAGGCAGTAAAAGTATTTTGGTTATTTTCATAATTACCTCCACATTAATATATATATTGGCAATTCTTAAATCTAAATAAACCTTGTATAGTTAAAAAAATCAACAAAAAAGTTAACAACTAAATATGATAAGCATAAGGATATCACTATATATATTATGCTTGCTTGTATTACTTTATTCTTTTTAAAAAGGAAATTGATATTTAATCCATCTAAAGACCACATTATAATTGGTGTTATAAAAATATATAATATTGATTTTATATTAAACATTATAATTATCAATTTTTTCTATTCTAGCAATATGGCGCTTCTCATTACTAAAATCTGTTTTCAAAAATACATCTAAAATATCTTTCATTTTAATCACACTCATACTACTCGACAGTGTTAATACATTCGCATCATTATGTTGCCTTGATAACATTGCCTCTTTAACGTTATCAACCTTAGCACATCTAACCCCTTTTACCTTATTACAAGCAATTGTCATTCCTATACCAGTACCACATATTAAAATCCCATAATCTATTGCGCCTTCTTTTACTTTTTCACCAATTAAAAATGCATAATCAGGATAATCTACCGAATAATCATCATTAGTTCCATAATCTAAAACATCATATCCCTTTTTAGTTAAATAATTTATTAATTTTTCTTTTTGTTTAACTCCTCTATGATCTGTTGCTATTCCTATTTTCATATTATCCTCCTTATAATTTTATTATATCACGTTAACAATCCTTTGTATATAATCATACTTTTATTTTTTTATTATTTACAAGGTACTTATTATAAGCACATTGTTTAAAGTTTAATAAATTATAACAGAGGGGTGATAATTATGGGTAATATTGCTGGAAGATGTAACCCGTGCATATTAATAGTATTATTTGTTCTTTTAATTATAGTTTTATACTAAATAATAAAAAAACCTTGTATTTTAATACAAGGTTTTTATTTTATAAGTTTATTTTTTTCTAAAAAGTCTTTTAAGCCATCTAATTCTTGATATCCAGTTTGAGCATCAACGATTTTGCCGTTTTCCATAACTAAAAGCATTGGAGTAACGCCTAAGTTTTCCTCCATATAATTTTCAAACCCACTAACAGCATCTAAATCTATCATTGCATTGTACGCTTTTTCATCTTTAAAACCACCGACATTATTGAATATTTCTTCTATATCAATGTACAATGTTTTTAACTTATATAAATTTGTTGCTTCAGTTAATACTGGTGCAAATTCAACACACCAGCCACAAGAATCACGTCCAACATAAACAACGACCTTTTTGTTTTTTGTTTTAGAAACCAAGTCCTTTGCGTTTACTATTTCAAAAGCACTTAAATCATAATCTATACTTGGTTGTCCTTGCTCCCCTTTATAATTTTGACTTGGATTGCCATTGAGATTTGTAGTAAGCAATACTATCGTGTTAATCCCCGTTAAAACAACAATTACAATTACAATAGTTTTAATTTTAGTTAGCAAATTATATATTTCGTCTCTATCTTTATTCTTCATTTCATACCTCCATGTATACTATTATAGTTTATATATAATATTATTACAAGACTTTAATTAATATTTACTTGAGTATGTCATTATTCTTATTGAATTTCCAACTGCCACAATTGTAACTCCAACATCGGCTAAAACCGCACCCCACATACTAGTCATTCCCAGTGCACTTAAAATTAAAAATAATATTTTTATTGAAAGAGAAAAAATTATATTTTGAATAACAATTTTTCTTGTTTTTTTAGCTATATCAATTGCATCTAAAATTTTATTAATTTCATTTGATATTAACAATATATCTGATGTTTCAATTGCTAAATCAGAACCACTACTTAAAGATACACCAATATCACTAGCTGCTAAAACTGGCCCATCATTAATACCGTCACCAACAAACATTATATTTTTATTTGATTGATTTGCTTTTATCTTATTTAAAATATCTAACTTATCACCGGGTAATAATTCACTGTATATATCATCAATACTTAATTTATAACCTATTTCATTTGCTATATTTTTATTGTCACCAGTTAACATAACAATTTTGGTAATTCCATTTTTGCGCAATTGTTTAATCGTTTTTTTACTTTCATTTTTTATTTCATCAGCAATAATAATATAACCCTTTAATTCATTATCTACAGCTAGATAAACAACTGTTCCACGCTCTTCTATATGTTGATTAATTTTAATTTGATGTTTTTGCAATAATTTCATATTACCAACAATCGTTAATTTATTATTTATTTTAGCTGTAATACCATAACCAGCCTCTTCTTTATGATTTTCCACTATACTTTGATTTATCGGATTTTTATTATATTCCAATATTGCATTTGCAATAGGATGTGTTGAAAAACTTTCACATATTGATATATATTTAACAATATCATTTTCACTAAATTCACTAAGACTCACAACCTCTGTTACTTTAAAATTACCTTTTGTAAGAGTGCCTGTCTTATCAAAAATAACTGTATCAACCTTTAACAATTCATCCAAAAAACTACTACCTTTTATTAAAACACCATTTTTACTACTTGTACCCACTCCAGCAAAATAACTAAGCGGAATCGATAATACTAACGCGCATGGACAAGATATAACTAGAAAAATTAAAGCCCTTTTCAAAAAGACTGTGTAATGATAATTGAAGAAAAATGTTGGTATTAAAAAAATTAACAGCGACGAAAATACAATTACTGGAGTATAAAATTTTGAAAATGTTGTCATAAATTTTTCTGTTTCAGATTTATTTTGATTTGCATTCTCAATCATATGTATAACTTTAAATATTGCACTTTCATCGTAAGTTGATGTAACTTTAATTTCTAACATTGGCCCAAGATTAATAGAACCTGATAAAACAGTTTCACTTTGTCCAACACTCTTAGGAATACTTTCACCTGTTAATGCCGCAGTATCCAACATTCCCGTCCCTTTTATTACAACACCATCCACCGGTATTTTTTCACCTGTTTTAACAATTATTACATCATTTAATTTTAAGGTCTCAGGTTTTACAACTTCAATTTTATTACCTGTTTTTAAATTTGCTAATTCAGGTTTTAAACTTAATGCACTTTCAATTCTTTTTCTAGAATTATCTACTGCAAAATGTTGTAAATAATCTCCGATTTTATAAAAAATTAAAACAGCAATCGCTTCTGTGTATTCACCTATAAAAAGAGCTCCAATAGTTGCTATTGTCATTAAAACGTTTTCATCAAATACATTTTTTTGAAAGATACTTTTTAATGAGTTAAATAAAATTTTATAACCTATCAAAATATAACTAATTACATAAAATATGATTTGAATAGATTCATTATTAACTAGAGTTATATTTAACAAAAGCACTAATAGGCCTATAAAGGTTAAATTTCTATCATAATTATGAGATTGTTTTTTTATTATAAATTTATTTTTTTTCATATTACCTCCTTTTAATATTGTAATCTATTTTATAAAAAATTTCCATTTTTAAACATCTTTTTCTTAAAACAATAATAATTATAAGGCAAAATAAAAAGCTTTGAAAACAAAGCTTATTAACATAATTGGCAGGAGCGGCAGGAGTTGAACCCACACGAACGGTTTTGGAGACCGTCATTCTACCATTAAATTACGCTCCCGAGACATATAAAGTATACCATAATAAATGCTTTTTTACAATAACATTTATTTACTTAAATCATATAATTTATTAGGTGATCATATGGCAATTATTCAACATACTAGTAATGAAAGAGACATGCTAGCAAGATTAATGAGGGCGGAAGCAATCGGAGAAGGTGATTTAGGAATGCTAATGGTAGGTAATGTTGTTATTAATAGAGCTCTTGCTGATTGTTTAACTTTTATAAACTCAAGAACCATATCAGATGTTATACTTCAAGAAACTGGTGGCTTTTCTGGTAAAGACAGTCCACTATTTTTTAGCGCTCCAACAGCATTAGAAAAAAAGTTAGCTGACTTAGTATTAGACGGAAAATATTTTCATCCTGCAACACATGCCCTTTGGTTTTATGCTCCTAAACTAGGAGAACAATGCAGCCCCACTTGGTGGGAACAACAAATAAGTGGCCGTTACAAAAACCACTGTTTTTATATACCAGAACCAACTGTTTGTAAAAGAATTAGATAACATTAATCAAACAACCAAAAACAAGAATTAAATAATTCTTGTTTTATATTTTAAAACTATAAACTTGTTTTTTCTCTTGTTTCAACTTGCCTCCAACTATATGGTGTTACTGGAGTTGTAGACCACGAACTCCAACTTCCCCAGTAATCCCTACAATTACAATCATACGGATAACAACTATAACTTCTTCTACATGTTGAGCCACTTCTACTCCAACCTGATGGACAACTATAA
>CAZPLK010000002.1:135808-137291 GCA_964587565.1 uncultured Muribaculaceae bacterium | reverse complement strand
TGGGTATGTAATTGTAATAAAAATGGAAAGTGGTAATCACGAATATATTCCTCATCTAAAATGTGGTTCTAAAAAGGAAATTAATAATACTACCGATGATGGGTTGTTATTGCACTACACATTTGATGATTTTCAAGAGCCAACTGAAAACTATATTAATAACATTGGTTTTAATGAATGGTTTTTAAATTTAGAAACAGGGAATAGTACTATTAAGACTGTTGGTGGAGGGTTAATTGAAATAAAAAAATTAGATCAATATAAATACGTTGCTACAGTTGTTGAAGATGTAACATATCCTATATTATTATTAACTCCAAATTTTAAGTGGCCTCCAAATATACCGATTACAGTATCGGCTATTATAACGGATTATTATGAAGCTTCTGGAACGCAAGGAAGATTAGGAATTGGTCGTTCCAATTATGGTTCTCCTCATTTGCATGGTAATGAAAAATTGGGTCATAAAGAATATACTTATTTATCTGATGAGGAAAGAATTGGTGGAATTGCTATTAGATCTAATGATAAATTAGTAAAGGCTGGTACTTTTGTAGAATGGGAATTTTTACAAATGGAATATAATAAAATATCTTCAACTCCTTTTGTTGAAGGAAGAAGAGAAGGTATAGTTGTTGATTATTCTGGTAATGAAAACCACGGACAAATAGAATTAGAAACTAGTCCAACATGGGTATCTAGTGGTTTGTTTGGAAAGGGAGCTTATTTTTTTAATGGTTTTGATAATCATATATCGACGTCACTAAAAAAAACATCCCCGCCATTTTCGTTGTCATTATGGGCTAAAAGAACAGAGGATTTTTACGTGTATGCTAGTTTTGCTAATTTACTTGGTTGGCGTGTAACGACAGAAATTGTTCAAGGAATAGTTTTAAGATCGAATTATAATATTAGTTATCATGACTACAAAGGAAGTTCGGAAAATTATTCTTCAAAAGTTAAAATGGAAAAGGATAAATGGTACCATATTGCAATTTGTCATGATGGTGATAATATAAGAATATATATTGACGGTGTATTAACTAGAGAAGAACAACAAGAATTATCCCAATCGTCATCAAACCAACTACAAGTTGGTGCTGCTAAGTGGACAAGTGGTCAAAACCGTGCTTTTAAAGGATATATAGATGAAGTTCGTGTATATAATAGGCTTTTATCTAGTGATGAAATAAAATTAATGTATAATTATGCTAAGAGGTAGTATATACTTCTTTTTTAATTATTTGAAAACCTATGTTTAAATAAAAACACTTCTTGAATTAAACATATGAATATATTATAATAGAAAGAGATGTATGATAGAAAGGATTAGCTATGTATGATGATTTAAAGATACCTAATCATGTTGGGATTATAGTTGATGGGAATGGAAGATGGGCGCAACAACGAGGGTTATCACGTAGTGCAGGTCATAAAAGTGGTGCTAAAAATTTAAAATCCATTGTTAGGTATGTGTTTTCAA
>CAZPLK010000002.1:50494-135708 GCA_964587565.1 uncultured Muribaculaceae bacterium | reverse complement strand
TATGTGTTTTCAACAGAAAACTTTAAAAGAAGTAATGAAGAAGTTAATTATTTAATGAATTTATTTGTGCAAAGTTTTAAAAACGATTTCGCCCAATTAAAAGACGAAAATGTTAAGATAGTTTTTTCAGGTAGAAAGGAACCTTTGCCCAAAAAAGTATTAAAGATAATGGATGAAATTACAAAAGATACAATTAATAATAATGAATTTATTTTAAACATTTGTATTAATTATGGTTCTCAAACTGAAATAATAGATGCAGTAAAAAAAATAAATCAAGATTTGCTTGATAATAAAATTATAATAGAAGAAATAAATGATGAATTGTTTTCTAAGTATTTATATAATGATTTACCGCCTCTTGATTTTTTAATAAGAACAAGTGGTGAATTAAGATTAAGTAATTTTATGTTATGGCAGTCATCTTATGCAGAATTATATTTTCCAAAAGTTTTATTTCCGGACTTTAATAACTTTGAGTTTGATAAAGCATTAATGGATTACAGTAAAAGGGAGCGTAGATTCGGAGGGATTAAATATGAAAACTAGAATTATAAGTGCAATAGTAGCATTATTAATATTATTACCAATAATTAAAACAGGTGGTAGTGTATATAATTTTACAATATATGTGCTATCTATATTATCATTAATAGAGTTTTTAAATATTAAAGAGAAGAAAAGGGCCACACCGGAATTTATAAAATTTATATCATATATTATTATTTCTATGATTGTGATTGGTAGTCCCAAAATGGATGAATTTGTATTTTCATTGGATTATCGCATCATAGCTGGTATATTTTTAGTTTATTTATTACCAGTTGTTTTATATCATAATAATGAAAAATATAATATTAATGACGCCTTATATTTAATAGGTGGTATATTCTTTTTAGGAATGTCGTTTCATTTGTTGTTAGTTTTACGTCATGTTAGTTTGAATATATTATTGTTTTTATTTATAATTACAATAATGACTGACACATTTGCTTATTTTACTGGGTATTTAATTGGTGAACATAAGTTGCTAGAAGATATTTCGCCTAAGAAAACCTGGGAAGGTTTAATCGGTGGAACACTTATGGGAGTGTTCACAAGTTTTGTATTTTATACAACAGTAATAAATCCTAGTGTTGATACAAAAACTTTATTTATAGCGATAATATTTTTATCGCTATTAGGTCAATGCGGTGATTTAGTATTTTCAAGTATTAAAAGATATTACGATAAAAAAGATTTCGGCAATATAATGCCGGGTCATGGTGGTATATTAGATAGATTAGATAGTATAATATTTGTTGTACTAGGATATATGTTTTTTATATCAATAATATAGAAAAGAGGTTTTTATGACATTAATTTATTTTTTATTAGTACTAGGTATAACAGTTTTTATTCATGAACTAGGTCATTTTATATTTGCTAAACGTGCAAAGGTGCATGTTTATGAATTTTCAATAGGAATGGGGCCAAGAATATATAAATTTAACTTACCTAACGATGAAACAGATTATTCAATTAGAGCTTTTCCGATTGGTGGTTATGTTAGTATGTCTGGTGAAGAAGTAGAAATTGATGAAAGTATACCGGAGGAAAAAAGATTTCAATCTAAAACATGGGTTCAACGTTTTTTCATAATTATAGCCGGTGTGATTTTTAATTTTATTTTAGCTATTACACTACTATTTATTGTTGGTTTGATTTTAGGAGTACCAAATAATACACCAATTATATCTGGAATAGAAGAGGATTTTCCAATTTATCAAACTGATTTGCAGCAAGGTGATAAAATAATAAAAATTAATAATACAAAAATAAGATCGATTGATAGATTGTTATTAGAATTACACTTTACAAATGGTAAAGACATTAAAATGGAAGTAATGTCAAAAGAGCAAAAAATAAAAACGATTAATGTACAACCTAAAAAAATAAAAGAAAATGATAATGAAATTTACCGATATGGATTTTCATTAGATAACAGCGTTGAAAATGGTTTTTTAGCATCTTTAAAATTCGCATTCGTAAAAACAGGTAATTTAATAGAACAAATGTATATTACAATATCATCTTTAATTACCGGCAAATTAAAATTAAATACATTAGCTGGTCCAATTGGGATATATGGGATTGTAGGTGAAACAGCGAAAGCTGGATTAATTAATTTGGTATACTTAACGGCATTTTTAAGTATTAATGTTGGATTTATTAATATTTTACCTTTTCCTGCTTTTGATGGTGGGCGTTTACTGTTTTTAATTATAGAAAAAATAAAAGGTAAACCGGTTGATGCAAAAGTAGAAAATATTATTCATAGTATTGGTTTTTCATTTTTAATTTTACTAATGCTTGCAGTTACTTACAATGATATATTAAAATTGTTCAAATAAAATAAGGTGGTGATATTATGAAAAATAAAGGCTTTACCTTAATTGAGTTATTAGCAGTTATTGTAATAGTTTCAATAATCTTCGTAATAGTACTACCAATAGTAACAAATCAAATAGAAGAAATAAAAATAAAGGCATATATTCAAAATGAAAATGCAGTAATAAAAGCAGCTGAGTTATATATGCATAGGAATATAAATTCAATCCCCACAAATGATTATGAAACATTTGAAGTGAGTATTAAAGAGTTACAAGAACAAAAGTATTTAAAAGCAATTAAAAATCCTAATAATAGAAAAGAAAATTGTAGTGGGTATGTAATTGTAATAAAAATGGAAAGTGGTAATCACGAATATATTCCTCATGTAAAATGTGGGTCCAAAAAGAAAATTAACAATACATGGGAAGATGATTTGGTAGCACATTATTTATTTTGGGACTTTCAAGAACCAACTATAAATATATTTGATTTTGATGTAAATGATAGATGTTGGTCATCAGCAAATAGTGATGCTTGTAAATCTAAACAAACGACTGGTAAACAATCATTTGTTATTAACGGAACATCTAATGTGTTTGGTGCTTATGCTTATGTATATCCTTACTTTGATACTGTTGTTAACTCTTCTCATAGTTTATCAGCAAAAGTTAAAAATAATAGTAATGAGACATTGAAAGTATCATTAAGAATTAGAGATGATAATAATGGTGATGCATTAAGTGACACAGTTGCTTATAACATTCTAGCAGGTGAAGAAAAGTATGTTTCTGTAAGCACTAATAAGAATAACAAAAGTAATGTTATAACTGGTACTATATCAATTTTTTCTAATAATGATAATGGCAATATGAATGCAGAAATTTATGACATACAAATGGAAAGAAAAGGTTACAATACCCCATATGTTGAAGATGCACGAAAATCGTATATATATGATTTTTCTAGTAATGAAAACAATAGTGAGTTACTACTTGATTCAACTCCTAAATGGGTAGATAAGTCATATGAGTTTAACGGGACTAATAATTATATAATTTTAAATGATAAACTTAATAATTTTGGTAATGCTGGTGATTTTACTATAATGGCCTGGGTAAAAGCTAATGATAGTGATAAAAGGGCTATTGTTACATCTGGATATATGCAAGCTGCCTATGGGCGCTTTGGATTATTTTCAGATGGGGTGTATGTAAGGGATAATGAAAACAATCATATACATGCCAACTATAATAAACATTTAGATGGCAAATGGCACCAACTAGTAGGACTATTTAGTAGGAGTGATCAAAATATTACTTTTATTGTAGATGGTAAAAAAAGAGTAACAAAAGAATGGGAAGGTATGTTAGCTAACCATGCTTCAGGTATAGTTAGTTTAGGAAACTTAAAAAAACCAGAAGGTAAGGATTCTTATTATTTTAAAGGATTAATTAAAGATGTTAAACTGTACAATAGGTCTTTAACTCTTGAAGAAATTAACCACCAATATGAATTAAAAAGTAACATATATGGAAATGAGTGATTGTATGAAAAATAATAAAGGTTTTACTTTTGTAGAGTTATTAACAACGATTGTTATACTTGGTATTGTATTATTTATAACTGTTTCTATTGTAACTAATGTTATAAATAATTTTAAGCACCGTGTATATGAAGAAAACGAAAATGCGGTAATAAAAGCAGTACAGTTATATTTACATGAAGATTTTAGTTTGTTTCCCAGAAATATTGGAAATAGTACGGAAGTTAGTATAGGTTATTTAAAAGAAAACAATTATTTGAAACGGGTAAAAGATCCAAACAATAAGTCTAAAGAATGCGGAGGTTATGTTGTAGTAACAAAAATTGATGATAATAAATATGATTATGTTCCACACATTAAATGCGGTGATGCTAAGGATATTAATAGTTCGGAAGAAGATGGTTTAGTTCTTCATTTGCCATTTGATGATTTTGAAGAACCGACAATCAATTTAGCACAGCATAAATTTGATTTTTATGCACCTTATCATACTGTATTACAAGAAGGTACTAAGTTTACTTTTCATATGATTGGAGTAAATAGATATTTAGTTATTAGAAACACCTCTTTTGGTGCATTAAAAGGAAGGACCTTTTCATTTAGTGGATATATGTCTAAAAATGGAAAACCATATATTCCAAAAGATAAAAGATTTAGTTCTTATAATAAAATCGGGGATATAAGTAATTATGAAATCGATCCGGAGACGGGATATTTTTCAGGAACAATGTATGTAAGCCATGAAACAACTGTTTGGATGCTTCATTGGCCAGTTGTTCATCAAGATGGCGATATAATTGTCATTGATAATTTTCAAATTGAGGAAAAAGAATATCCTACTGCTTATACACCTACTGAAAGAACAAGTGTTCTATACGATAGAAGTGGTAATGATAATCATGGCTATATAGAGTTGGAGACTAGTCCACAGTGGATTTCAGATAGTGCAGTTGGAAAGGGTGCATATCATTTTTCCGGAAATAATACTTATATAACGGTTGAAGATGATGATTCATTAAGTATAACAGATGAATTTACATTATCACTTTGGGTAAAATATGAGGGTAATTTTGTCGGAGGTGTTATTACCAAAGGTCAACAGGGTGGTTGGATTAATAATCCTTATGTATTAAGAGCTACAAGTAATGTTATGAGAATGTATTTATCTGATGGCACAGTTTCCAACGAAGTTAGATATAGTAAAGAAATTGGAGATAATCAATGGCATTATTTAACTGCTCAGCTAGCACCTGATAAATTAAAATTGTATTTAGATGGAGAATTTTATGCCGAAAGTAATAGAACAATTGAAAAATTAAGAGTTGTAAATTCCCCTTTAAGAATTGGACAAGGTCACACCTCATCTTTTTATAAAGGTTCAATAGATGACGTTCGTATTTTTAACAGGGCTTTAAGTGAGGATGAAATAAGATATATATATGCTTCAACAAAAAAATAGTCTATTTAAAGACTATTTTTGTTTGTTTGTAATTGTTGCATTTATTAATCCTAAAAATAACGGGTGTGGCTTTATTGGCCTACTTTTAAACTCAGGTCTAAATTTACAAGCAATAAAATAAGGGTGATTATCTAATTCAATAATTTCAACTAATCCAGTCTTACTATCATGACCTGAAAATTTCATGTTATTTTTTTCAAGAATTTCTTTATATTCGAGATTTAATTCATATTTGTGACGATGTCTTTCTAATATTTCCTTTTTCTTGTATAATTTATTAACTAAAGTATTTTTTTCAATTATACATTTAAAATTACCAATTCTATTATTATCACTTAATCCGAAGCTGTTTTTTAAATCTCCCATTATATCAATGATAGGGTCTTTAGTTAATTCATCCATCTCTTTTGATGCTACTAATTCAAGGTTACAAACATTTTTAGCATATTCAACAATTGCTAAATCAAAACCTAAATCAATTCCTAAAAAAGGTATACCATTTTGTCTGACATATTTAATTACATCAATAATTTCAGACTTCCCTTTACCGTAAGGAACGACAATTCCATCAATGTTTTTAAATAACGTTTTATAACAGCTAATTTCTTTTAAATAATTAGTATCAATCCATTTAATTTTTATATTAGCACCTAATTCATAGCCAGCATGGTGAAGAGCTTCATTAACTGATAGATAAGCATCTCTAAAATTTGCATATTTCCCAATTACCGCCACACAAACTTCTTTGTTAGTTGATTCTACTTTGTCAATTAATTCATTCCATTTAGATAAGTTAGTTTTATTTAACGGTAAATTAAATTGGTTTAATATTATTTCATCAATTTTATTCTCATAAAAATTAATAGGAATTTTATAAACATTATGAACATCAACCGCATCTAAAACGTGTTCTTTTGGAATGCTGCAAAATAAAGAAATTTTTTGTTTTATGTCATCGTTTAACAATACGGGTGTTCTACATACAATGACATCTGGCTGAATACCTAAACCTCTAAGTTCAATAACACTGTGTTGAGTTGGTTTGGTTTTTAATTCACCAGACCCAAATAAATATGGAATTAAGGTTGTATGAACAAAAATGGTTTTTTCTTTCCCTAATTCATTTCTGATTTGGCGTAAAGATTCTAAAACTGCTTGCGATTCAATATCACCAATTGTACCACCAATTTCAGTTATAATTATATCAGCATTTGATGATGAGGCCGCCTCATAAATTCTCCGTTTTATTTCATTTGTAATATGCGGTACTATTTGGACAGTTCCACCGCCATATTCACCACGCCTTTCGTTTTCTAATACTGATGAATAAATTTTTCCAGTACTTATGCTAGAAGAATAATTTAATTCTTCGTCAATAAATCTTTCATAGTGTCCTAAATCCAAATCCGTTTCACTACCATCAGCAGTTACAAAAACTTCGCCGTGTTGTAATGGTGACATCATACCAGGATCGACATTAATATACGGATCATATTTTTGCATAAATACTTTATAACCCCTAGATTTTAATAAAAGTGCAATAGAAGACGCGGCAATACCTTTGCCAATGCCTGAAACCACACCGCCCGTAACAAAAACATACTTAGCCATAATAACCTCCTAATAAAAAAACCTAGAGAGAAATCTAGGCTCTCTTTGATTATACCATAAAAAAATTACTTTTAAATTGTTTTTTATTAAAAGTAAGTATTGTGGTATAATAAAAATATTCAATTTGAGGTGTGATAAAATGAAAAAAATAAATATTACAGAAGATAACTTTTCCAAATTAAAAAAACTAAATGTAAAATCATTAAATATAGAAAGCGATCTATATATTTTAGATAATAAATATTTAATAAAAAAATTTATTTATGATGATGTTGATTATTTAAAAGAAAAAGAACATAAAATTGATCATTTATTAAATCAAAATATGACTGGTGTAATACCAGTATTGTCTAAAATAACAATAGATAATAAATTTGTTGGATATATAATGCCTTTTATTAACAATAGTATGGAATTAAAAGAGCTAAATAACATGGATATAAATTATGAACAGTTAATAGAAATTATGTATAAACTTAGTAAAAGTTTAGAAATAATGCATAATAACAATATAATTTATGGAGATATAAGTGATTCTAACATTATTTTAAATACTGCGCTAGAACCTTATTTTATCGATATTGACGGAGCTTTAGTTAATGGAATTGGTCAAAGTAATATTCCAAAATTATTGTATGATAATAAATTTGTTGATAGTACAAATCCGACAATAGGATTAGATATTTTATTGTTAAATATATTGTTCGTCAACATGTTATGTAAAGAAGATGTATCTAAAATGACAAAAGATGAAATAAAGGATGTAATAAATGATTTAAATATTTCAAATAATTTAAAGAAATATTTTAGTGATATACCTAATGGTTTATACAAACAGTATGCAACCAAACATTTGGAAAAAGAATTAAAAATAAAACGTATTAAATAGGTGATAAAATGGATAAAATAATAATTAAAGGTGCTAGAGAAAATAATTTGAAAAATATAAATATTGAACTACCTAAAAACAAATTAATAGTTATGACTGGGGTAAGCGGTAGTGGTAAAAGTAGTTTGGCGTTTGATACAATATATGCTGAAGGACAAAGGCGCTATGTTGAAAGTTTAAGTGCCTATGCACGTCAGTTTTTAGGAGGCAGTGACAAACCTGATGTCGATAGTATTGATGGATTAAGCCCATCTATTAGTATAGATCAAAAAACTACTAGTAAAAACCCAAGGAGTACAGTAGGAACTGTTACAGAGATATATGATTATTTTAGGCTTTTATATGCTAGAATAGGTGTTCCTTATTGTCCGGAACATAATATTCCTATTAGTAGTCAAAGTATTGAAGAAATGACTATTCAAATAATGAAATTAGAAGAAGGCACAAAATTCAAAGTTTTAAGCCCTGTTGTAAAAGGCGAAAAGGGACAACATAAAGAGATTATGGAAAAAATTAGAAAAGATGGTTATGTAAGAGTAAGGGTTAATAATATTGAGTATGAAATTGAAGAAATACCTGAATTAACTAAAAATAAAAAACATAATATTGAAGTTATTGTTGATCGATTAATTATGAAAAATGACATAAGAAGTCGTTTATATGAAAGTATTGAAACAGCAGTAAATTTATCAAAAGGCAAAGTAATAATTGATGTGATAGATGGTGAAGAAATAGTAATGAGTGAAAAATATGCTTGTCCTCATTGTGATTTTTCATTGCCTGAATTAGAGCCTAGAATGTTTTCATTCAATGCACCTTATGGAGCTTGTCCTGATTGTAAAGGATTAGGCGTAAAGCAAGAAATAGACGTTGATTTAATTGTGCCAGATAAAAGTAAAAGTATTGCTGATGGAGCTTTTATCCCACTTAACCACATTGATAATAATATATATTTTAGTAATCTTATTACAACTTGTGAACATTATAAAATTGATATAAACAAACCATTTAATAAATTGACAAAAAAGGAATTAGATATAGTTTTATATGGTTCAAAAGAAAAAATTGATTTTGTATATGTTTCTAAAACGGGTAATAGAAGAGAATCTAGCGATTATTATGAAGGTGTTATTCATAATTTACAAAGGCGCTACGTGGAAACCCAAAGTAATTGGATTCGTGAATGGATAGAAAGATATATGACTGAACTTACGTGTCCTACATGTAAAGGTGCCAGACTTGACCAATCTGTTTTATCTGTTTTAATTGGTAAAAAGAATATATATGAAGTTATGAAATTAAGTATTGGCGATATTTATAAATTTATTAATAATTTGAAATTAACTAATGAACAAAAAGAAATATCAAATGTAATTGTTAAAGAAATAAGTGAACGACTAAACTTTTTAATTAATGTTGGTTTAGCATATTTAACACTAGCGCGTAATTCTGGTTCTTTAAGTGGTGGTGAATCACAAAGAATAAGACTTGCAACACAAATAGGATCACAGTTAACAGGGGTTTTGTATGTTTTAGATGAACCTAGTATTGGACTTCATCAAAGAGATAATGAAAAACTAATTAATTCACTTATTAAAATGCGCGACTTAGGAAATACTTTAATTGTTGTTGAGCATGACACTGAAACAATGTTAGCAAGTGATTATTTGGTAGATATAGGACCTGGTGCGGGGCAACATGGTGGAAAAATTGTTGCAATTGGAAAACCTGAAGATGTTATGAAAAATGATAAGAGTTTAACGGGTCGTTATTTAAGTGGTAAAGAAAAAATATTAATACCTAAACAAAGAAGAAAAGGCAATGGAAAGTTTTTAGAAATTAAAGGTGCATGCGAAAATAATTTAAAAAACATTAATGTAAAATTCCCTTTAGGAACATTTACTTGCGTAACTGGTGTAAGTGGAAGCGGTAAAAGTAGTTTAGTGAATGAAATTTTGTATAAAGCTGTTGCTTCAAATTTATATAAAACAAGAAACAAACCAGGTAAATTTAAAAGCATAAAAGGAATTGAGCACATTGACAAAGTAATTGAAATATCACAGGCCCCTATTGGAAGAACACCGAGAAGTAATCCAGCGACATATACTTCAGTATTTGATGATATTAGAGACGTATATGCAGCGACAAAAGAAGCAAAAATGAGAGGGTATTTAAAAGGGAGGTTTTCTTTTAATGTGAAAGGTGGAAGATGTGAAACTTGTCAAGGAGATGGTGTTAAAAAAATAGAAATGCATTTTTTACCCGATGTTTATGTTTCTTGTGAAGTTTGTAAAGGAACACGTTACAATAGTGAAACATTGGAAATCAAATATAAAAACAAAAACATTCATGATGTATTAAATATGACAGTGGAAGAAGCAGTGGATTTTTTCTCAAATATTCCAAAAGCAAAAAATAAACTTAATATGTTAATGGATGTAGGGTTATCTTATATAAAACTTGGTCAAAGTGCCCCTACTTTAAGTGGTGGTGAAGCAGCTAGGGTTAAACTTGCAAAAGAATTACAAAGAAAACCCACTGGTAAGTCGCTATTTATATTAGATGAGCCTACAACAGGCTTACACAGCGAAGATATTAAAAAACTATTAGTTATACTAAACCGCATAGTCGAAAATGGAGATACAGTTATTGTAATTGAGCATAATTTAGATGTTATAAAAACTGCCGATTACATTATTGATCTTGGACCAGAAGGGGGAGATAGAGGTGGTACTATTATTGCAACAGGTACTCCAGAAGAAATCGCTCTACAAAAACAAAGTTACACTGGGCAGTACTTAAAAAAAATATTAATAAAAGAAGATTATAAAAAATAGTCAATGTATTTTTAAATGAAAAATATGCTATAATAAATAAGGAGGATTGATAATGTGACACCACATATAGAAGCTAAAAAGGAAGATATAGCCAATGTTGTAATTATGCCTGGCGATCCATTACGCGCTAAATTTATAGCTGAAACTTACTTAAGCGACATTAAATTGGTAAATAGCGTTAGAGGAATGCTGGCATACACTGGATTTTATAATAATAAAAAGGTGACTGTAATGGGTTCTGGCATGGGTATACCTAGTATGGGCATTTATTCATACGAACTATTTAAATTTTATAATGTTGAAAAAATAATTAGAGTTGGATCTTGTGGGGCTTATACAGATAAATTAAATTTATATGATTTAATATTAGTAGATAGTAGTTACTCAAATTCTAATTATGCATTTACCCAAAATGGGGAAGATAAAAATGAAAATTACTCTTCTAAAATATTAAATGATACTATAATAAAAACGGCTAATAAAATGGATTTAAAATTAAAAGTTGGAAAAGTACATTGTAGCGAAGTGTTTTATAGGGAAAATGATCCATTTAAAGAATTATATGAAAAACAAAACTGTCTAGCAGTTGAAATGGAGACATTTGCTTTATTTCATAATGCCAAATTATTAAAAAAAGAAGCCACATGTATATTGACAGTATCAGACAATTTGGTTACAAAAGAAGAGACTACAAGTGAGGAAAGACAAACTGCATTTATTCAAATGATAGAATTAGCACTTGAATCAATCTTATAAAAGAAAAATAAACAAGCATACTATAAATGAGGTGGGTTATGAAATATAAAAAAATTGAAGTTGGGCCTTATAACTTGCATTTAATTAAGACTAATAAATATAAGACGATAAATATGAGAATTAATTTTAAAAGAAAAGTTAGTAATGATGATGTGGCTTTGCGCTATATTTTAAGTAATATATTATTAGAATCATCATTTAAATATCCAAATCAAAGGTTATTAGCAATAGCTACCGAAGACTTATATAACCAAAAAGTCTCTAGTAATTCAAGAATAGCAGGGAAAGATTGTTTGCTTACTTTTTCTACTCAATTTTTAAATGAAAAATATACAACTAATGGGATGACTGAAAAATCTATTCAATTTTTTTTACAACTTATATTTAATCCAGATTTTGAGAATGATAAGTTTAAAGAGCAAAATTTAATGAAAATCAAAAATAAAATAATTGATCAAATTACTGAAAACGAGAAAAAACCCTCTTTATATGCTTATAGAAAAATTATAAAAGTTATGTTTGAAGATGGACCAAATTCATTGCCACAAACTGGATATGTAGAAGATGTTAAAAATGTTGATATTAGTATATTAACAGATTATTACCGTGATATAATGCATAGTGATATAGTAGATGTTTTTGTAATAGGTGATATTGATTACGGTGATATTGAAAAGATTATTAAAGAATATATACCTATTAATACAATAAAAAGAGTAGATACTAATTCTTACATTGAACATAAAAAAGTTAGAAAAAGAGCCCGAAAAATAACAGAGCAATTTGATTCTAAACAAAGTCAATTAATAATAGGTGCTAAAATAAATAAGTTAAGCGATTTTGAAAAAAAATATGTTTGGTTTATTTATAATTTTATTTTAGGTGGTGGTCCAGATTCTTTATTGTTTAAAACCGTTCGTGAAAAACATTCACTTTGTTATAGTGTATCATCTAAAATAAAAATATTGAGCAATTTGTTAATTATAAATGCTGGAATAGATTCAAATAATTATGAGAAAACTGCTAGGTTAATTAGAAAAGAAATAAACAATATATCAAAAGGTCAAATTAGTGAATTAGATGTAGAAAATGCGAAAAATTATTTAATAAACAGTTTAAAAGAGGTATTTGACTTTCCTGGGCTGGTAATAAACCACCATATGGAAAAGGAATATTACGGAATTGAAGAAATAGATGAACAAGTGAAAAACATACAAAAAATTACAAAAAACGATGTTATTGAATTTTCAAAAAAGGTTTTTGTTGATACTGTCTTTTTCTTGGAAGGGGGCGAATAAATGCAACCCGTTGAACTTAATCGTTTAGATTTAAAATTATTTCAAAAAAAATTAGAAAATGGTTTAGAAATTTACATTATCCCAAAGGAAAATAGTAATAATATTTATGTTACATTTACAACAAAGTTTGGGTCTAAACATCGCAGTTTTCTACCATTAAATGATACTAAAATGGTTACTGTGCCTGATGGCGTAGCCCATTTTTTAGAACATAAATTATTTGAACAAGAAAATAATGTAGATCCTTTTACATTTTTTGTAGAAAATGGTGCTGATGCTAATGCTAATACATCGCATCATAAAACTACTTATCTTTTTTCTAGTTCTAATAACTTTGAGAAAAATTTAACATTTCTATTAAATTTTGTTCAAACACCGTACTTTACGGATGAAAATGTTGAAAAAGAAAAAGGAATAATTGAGCAAGAAATAAAAATGTATGAAGACAATCCTATATTCGCATTATATGAAAAAAGTATATATAACAGTGTTGTAAAACATCCGGTGAGAATACCTATAGCAGGAACAATTAAAAGTATAAACTCAATTACTAAAGAAGATTTGTATACTTGTTATAATACATTTTATCATCCTAGTAATATGTTTGTTGTGGTAACGGGAAATGTTAATCCAGACGAAGTGCTATCAATTATTAAAAACAATCAAAAAGATAAAAAATTTGCTTTGCAGAACTCAGGGATAAAATTAAAAAAGTATAACGAACCAGATAAAGTTTCAAAAGAAAAAGAACTATTGAAGATGAATATTGCTATACCTAAAATCGCCCAAACATATAAATTTAATATTAACAAAACATCGAAGTTGAATAAAAATGATGTTATTGAATATATATTGTTGTATTTTGAAATGAAAATTGGGCAAACATCGGTTTTCAATGAAAAATTAAAAGATTCTAATATTATTACAGAAAATTTAGATTATATGTTAGTTGATGTTGATACTCATATTTTAGTAATTATTTTCGGGGAAAGTGATAAATATAAATTATTATTGGATCAACTAGAAAAAGAACTTAAAAATAAAGAAGTAGATTATGATACTTTTGAAAGAAAGAAAAAAAGTAAAATTAGTTCACTTATATATGCAAGTGATAATATTTATATTATGAATAATAAAATAACAAGCAATATAATACATGAAGGTAAAGTTTTAATAGATGAATATAATCAAATAAAAAATATGGATTTTGAAGAATTTAAGAAAATAGTTGAAAAACTTAATTTTGAAAATAGTAGTACAGTGATTATAAAGCCTAAAAATAAACTTGCAAATATTAATTAATTGTGCTAAATTATTAAATAGTGAGATTTAAGGAGGAAACAATGGAATTATTATTAATTATTGTTAGTATCCTATTAATAGCGATTGTGCTGTTACAAAGTGGTAAAGCAGAAAGTGCATCTAGCGTGATTTCGGGGGGAAACGATAGTTTATTTGCTAATAGGAAAGAGCGTGGCTCTGAATTGTTTATTAGTAGATTGACATTAGCACTAGGGATTGCGTTTTTTATAATTTGCTTAATAATGGGATTTTAATATAAAAAGGAAACAAGTTAAATGTTTCCTTTTTTTAATCGTATAATTCATTTTTAATTTTTTCAATATTTTCATTCATTAACATAATATAATCTAAGCCGTCATTTCTTTCTTTTTCTGTTAAGTTTGTTATAGAATGCAAATATTCAATTTTAACATCAGTTTCATCAACTAGTTTTTGTACAGCATCATTAACATCATCATTTTGTAATAAAAATATATAATTTATAATACCTTCATTTATAAGTTTTTTTACATCTACTATTGTTTTATCCGTTAGTTGATCATCTTGATCTAATGATATTACATTAAAATTGTATTTTTCTAAAAATTTAAAAACATTGTTGCCAACTACAATTATATTGTTTGTTGCATTTTCAGGAATTTGTTTTAGATTAGCATCTAAATTAGATACTTCTTCATATAAAATTTTATAATTTTCATCGATATCATTTTTTAAATAATGGTTGTTAATATAATCTTTAAAACCCATACGAATATTTTGAGTCATCATTAAAAAATTTGATGGATTCAACCAAAGTTCTTCAATTCCGTAATCATAACTCATTGTTAAAGATGAATCAATTATTTTTATTTTTTTATTATAGTTAAACATAGGAATTACATAATCCTTTTCTTTGCTTAATGCATTAAATATAAACAAACTACTTTTACTATAATCTTTTATTTGTTTTTCTGTTAAATTATAGTTTTTAACATTAACGCCATCGGGATAAATGCTTTGAATGTTACTATGTTCTTTATATAGGCGATTAGTAATATATTCGATAGGGTAAACAGTAGTGTATATTGTAACACCTTCTAAGTTATCCCTTTTAAAACACCCTGATAATAATACGATAATAGTAAACATAAATATAAATCTAAATATTTTTTTCATTTTTTATCTCCTTTTTAATAACTGGGTCATAACCTTGTGTACCCCAAGGATTACATTTTAAAATTCTTTTAATAGTTAAAAACCCACCCTTAATACTTCCAAACTCATTAATTGCTTCAATACCATAATTGGAACATGTTGGTATATGCCTACAGTAATTGTGGAAGATACCTGGAATTTTTTGATACACTTTAATTAAGTAAATTAAAAAGTGTTTCATATATATCACCATAATTATTATACTAAAAAATTAATAAAAAGTAAATTTTGAATTGAAATTATACAATATATAAATACTTTTAATATTGTTTTAATAATGTTATAATAGTAGTATAAACAATAAATTAAGGAGGTGAAAATAATGGAAATTTTAAAAGAATTAGGTATCGTGACTACAAATGTTGATTTGTATAGACGCGCTTTTACTCATTCATCATATGCTAATGAAGAAAATATTGAAAGTTATGAAAGATTAGAGTATTTAGGTGATGCCGTATTTGAATTAATAATAAGTGAATATTTATATTTAAATACTAAACATTCCGAAGGAACGATGACCAAATTAAGAGCTAGATATGTTTGTGAAAAAGCACTTTATAATTATTCTTTAAAGCTAGGTTTAAACCTACACGTTCAACTAGGGCGAGGAGAAGAAGAAAATGGTGGTAAATATCGTAAAGCTACTGTTGCCGATTTATTTGAATCATTTTTAGGAGCATTATATATAGATAAAGGATTAAAAGAGGCTAAAAAATTTGTTTATAAAAATGTAATACCGTTAATTGAATCTAATGAACTTGATTTGATAAGTGATTATAAATCATCACTACAAGAATTAGTACAAACAGATAAAAGAAGTCTTGAATATTTAATTATAAATGAACAAGGTCCAGCGCATAAAAAAATATTTACTGTTGAAGTGCGTATAGATGATGTTATATACGGGGAAGGAACAGCAAGAACGAAAAAGGAAGCTGAACAATTAGCCGCTAAAGATGCGTTAAATAAAATGGCAAAGTGAAGTAATAATTGATTTAAATATGAAAATGTTGTAAAATATCAAAATTAAGGAGGCACTTATGGGAAGGGCTTACTCAGTTAGAAAAGAAAGCATTCAAAAAACTGGTGCAGCAAAAGCAAAGCTTTATTCGATGTATTCTAGAGAAATATATCAAATTGCAAAAACAGGTGGAACTAATATTGATTCAAACTTAGAATTAAAAAGAGTGATAGAACGTGCTAAACGTGAGCAAATTCCATCAACAATAATAAATCGTGCAATTGAAAAAGTTAATTGTGGTGTGACAGAAAATTATGATAATATTAGATATGAAGCTTTTGGACCAAGTGGTTCGACATTAATAATAGACTGTTTAACTGATAATGTTAACAGAGCGTTAAGTTATATTAGACCAGCACTTACAAAAAATGGCGGTAACTTGGGGGTTAATGGTAGTGTATCTTATATGTATGATCATTTATCAGTTGTTAGCTTCAAAGAGTTAGATGAAGAGCGAGTCTTAAATATAATGATAGATAATGATATTGATATTGATGATATAGAAGTTGAAAAAGAAATTATTACTATATTTGCAAAACCAAACCAATTATTTAAAATTAAGGATGCAATAACTAATACTATATCTAATGTTGAGTTCATTATTGAAGAAATTACTATGATCCCAAAAACTACTGTTAAATTAAAAGAAGAAGATTTGGGGATGTTTAAAAGAATGTTAAAACAATTGGAAGATGCTGAAGACGTTCAAAATATATATCATAATGTTGATATTGATTAAAAGGGGGCAATAATATATGTATATTAAATTAAAAGAAATACGAAATAGACATGGTTATACTGTACAACAATTGGCAGATAAGATAGGAATAAGCAAGTCATATTATTCTCAATTAGAAAATAGACGTAGAAGATTGTCTTATGATATGGCAGCAAAAATCGCAAAGGTTTTCAGTATGAAACCAGATCAAATTTTTTATGAAGATCATATTACTATTAAAGAGGAAAAAAGAAGGTAAAAACTTTGTTTTTTCTTTTTTTAAATTATATAATATGATAAACTAATATTGAGGTGATATATATGAAGCAACTTAATTTGTTACCAGCAGATACATTCATTGTAGTTAATAATACAACATTAAGAAACGAAGATCGCCTTTTATTAACAATGTTATACCAACCAATAATAGGGGGAATTGCAACTAATTTATATTTTACAATGTGGTCATTTTTAGATAAAAGGGAATTAATATCTTCTGAATGGACTCATCATTACTTGATGTCTAGCATGAGGATTGATTTAGAAAGATTACAACAAGCTCGTGAAATGTTAGAAGCAATTGGTTTAATAAAAACAAACGTCAAACAAGGAAGTGTTAATAATTATGTTTATGAGCTATATTCACCATTAAATCCGTATGAGTTTTTTACTAATCCAATATTAAATTCAGTTTTATATAATAATGTAGGGAAAATGGAGTATGAGAGAATTACAAAGTATTTTAAAACACCTAAAATCAATTTAGATGGATATATAGATATTACTAGTTCATTTAATGATGTGTTTGAACCAGTAACAGAACTTCCTGTTGAGACACTAGCAAGTGACATTAAAAGGCACTCATACCGTCAATTAGAGCTAATATCTCCAGTTAATATAGAAAATATTTTCAGTAAAATTCCTGAGGAAATATTAAATCCAAGAAGTATTACAAATGACATAAAGGAATTTATTTATAAATTAAGTTTTATTTATAGTTTAGATGATTTTAATACTGAAGATTTGATAAGAAATTCAATTAATGAAAAAAGAAGAATAGATAAAGATTTATTAAAAATTAATTGCCAAAATTATTTTAAATTTGAAAGTGGAGGAAAGTTACCATCGTTAGCATATAAAAAACAACCAGAATATTTACGTAAAAATATACAAGGGACAAGCAAGCGTGAAAAAATGATTTATGCATTTGAAACAACAGCTCCATCTGATTTTTTAGCTAGTAGAAATAACACAAATGTATTAACAAGAAATGATAAAAATATTTTAACTTATTTACTAATAGAGTTAAATTTAAATCCAGGTGTTGTTAATGTATTAATAGATTACGTACTTAAAATAAATAATAATAAATTAATAAAAACATTTGTTGAAGTAATAGCAATTCAATGGAAAAGAAGTAACGTTGAAACAGTTGAAGAAGCTATGGCATTAGCTGAAAAAGAATATAAAAAACGTAGTGAAATTAAAACATTTAAGAAGAAGATAAGTAAAAGTGTTGAACCAATCCCAGAATGGTTTGATAAAGAAGTTGAAATAAAAAAACCTAGTCAAGCTAGTAGAAAAGAAATAGAAGAAATTTTAAAAGAATACAAGTAGGTGAAGTATGAAAACAATATCTGATCAACTCGAAGAAATGGGCCTTAAAAAAGCGATAGAAGAAAATCTATTAAAAAATTATAATGATGCTTTAAAAAATAAATATTTTAAGCAATTAATAGAGCAATTAAATATGGATTCAAAATATTTAATGAAGTATACATCACTATTAGAGGAAAGTAGTAAAGATTATGCTAATTGTCAAAAATGTAAAGCGATAGTTGAGTGCAAAAACAAAATAACAGGACATGCTTATTTACCTATTGTTATTGATAATATATTAAAATTTGGTTATCGTCCTTGTAGGTATCAGCGTAAAATAAATGAAGAAACAGAACATTATAAAAATGTATATTTATTTGATATCCCGCAAGAGTTAAAAAGTGCTAAAATGAGTGATATATATATGGAAGATGAAGGAAGATATCCAATTATAGTTTGGTTAAATAATTTCAAAAAAAACTATGTTCCAAATAAAGAACAAAAAGGTTTGTACTTACATGGAAATTTTGGTTCAGGAAAAACTTATTTAATATCTGCACTTTTTAATGAATTAGCCAAAAATAATGTTAAAAGTGCAATTATATATTGGCCAGAATTTTTAAGAGAATTAAAAAGTTCATTCCAAACGGATTTTTCAGAAAAATTTAATTATATAAAAAAGGTACAATTGTTATTAATAGATGATATAGGAGCGGAGGTAGTTACTGAATGGGGACGCGATGAAATTCTTGGACCAATTTTACAACATAGAATGCAACAGCATTTACCAACTTTTTTTACATCGAATCTTGATTTGAAAACACTAGAACAGCACTTGAGTACAACAAGAGATGGTGTTTCAAAAATTAAGGCTCGAAGAATAATTGAACGAATAAACCAATTAACAGAAGAAAAACAAATTATCGGTAAAAATTTAAGGAAATAGGTGTGAGTATGTGTAGTAGTAATTTAGAAATGCTTAAAAGTTTGCTTTTAACTTGTCCCGATTGTTCAAATGATGAAATTATTGAAATTTGTAAATTAAAAAATAATAAAAATTTAGTTAATGAACTTGTTAATTTATATATTTTTGAAGCAAGTGATAATTCTAAATTAAACAAAATAGTGAAACCTGATATTGATTTGAAAGATAATGAATATTATGTAAAATTGTATTATTGTTTAAATGAAATAAATAAAGAAGTTGAACTTCAAAATTTACTTTTCAAAAATTATGAACTAGTTGAAAATATATATAAAAGAGTAAGTGATTTAATAAATTTAAATTTACAAAGTGAGCAAAATAATAAACAAGAAATTAAAATTGAAAATCCAATTGATAAGTTAAAAAACAATAAAAGTATAGATAATATTGTAGATGTATTAGTGTTTGAAATAAGGGATATAGAATTTTTTAAAGAATTATTTCAAAACCATTTTGTTGATTTTAATAACCACTTTCAAGATGAATATAATATAAGAAAGCTTATTGAAAAATACATAGAATTTGCTAAAGATGAATTAACAGAAGATTATGCTTTATTATCAATGTCTAAAATTATTACTTACATAGTTAATAATAAATTATTAAATATAACGAAAAAAGAAAGAGAAGCTTATTTAAATATTGTGAATAAAACAATAAATAAATTAAATCGTTCTAAATATGGTAAAAATGAACGTAAAAGAATAATTAGGGCTTTAAATATATTAGTAAATAGTATAAAAAACACTACATTTAATAATGTTTCGAAATTTAGAGCTAACATTAATGATAAATATGGAATAGCTCAACAATTTAGCAAAGAAGCTTTATTGGAACTGAAAAAATTAAAAAAGGTTGATAATAAAATATATATTGATTTGTCTTCCAAAACCATTTTAACTATAGATTGTAATAAAAATGTTTGTTGTGAAGATGCCATTTCTGTTGAAAAATTAGAAAATGGTAATTATTTGTTAGGTATATATATAACTGATGTTTATAGCTATATAAATGAATTAAGTGTTTTAGAATTAGAAGCTTATAACAGGGCTAAAACAATATACTTACCTGGGGGTCCTATCACAATGTTCCCGGAACAATTAGTTTACAATCAATTTAGTTTAAAAGCCAATAGTCCAAAATATGTTATTGCTAATTTATTTGAATTATCTCCAAGCTTTGAATTAGTTAATTATGAAATTAAAAGAGCGATTATAAACGTTAAAGGTAATCTTAGTTTTAAATCATATGATAGACGTATTGAAAACTCTAAAAATAAAGACGAGATTACTATGCATAGTATGTTAATAGATATACAAAACCATATAAAAAATATTAATCCAATAGTTAATAAATATTATAATAAACCAAGTGAAGATATATCATCTGAAGATATCATTAGTACTTTTATGATTTATTTAAATAGTAATTCCAAATTAGCATATGATGAATTAGGGCTTCCTTGTATATATAAAATATATAATATGAATAAATATGTAAAACAACCAACACCAAAAGGAATTGGTTTACAAAAGGCAGTTATAAAAATGTTAGAAGAGCCTTCAAGTCGATCTTTTTATGCAACTACTCATAAAGGCTTAACAAGTAATAATTTTTCTATTAGTATGCCCGTAACAGTACCTGTTAGAAATTATGGAGCACTTCAAAATCAAAAATTAATCCAAAAGTTTTTTATAGATAAAGAGAAAATTTTGAATAAAGATATATATAAATTAGAAGAACAATTGAAAATTATTAGTGCTCATTTAAATGAAAAGGATAAAATTATTAAAGAGTATAAAGAGGAATATTGCCATGGTATAAAGGAATATAAAAAACGAAGATAGTTGACAAAAAATAAAATTATGATAAAATTATATTTACAAAAACATTGATTAGGACATGATTGTTAAATATTTATTTTAAAGCAAGTTAGTGTTGATGAGAGACTAGCAAATAAAATTAATAGTTACTACCTATGAGTTGAGCTCGAAAGATGACTCCGGTTATGCCGTTATCAAATCAAGTACAAATTAGGATGGTACCGCGTAAAACGCTCCTTATAAAAGGAGTGTTTTTTTGAAAGGAGATAATAATGGAACAAATTTATAATAAATTGAGGAGTGATTTATTTGATTTAAGAATGAAGCAGGCTTTACAAAAAAAGGCAAGTAGTACGGAAGATATTATTGAAACAGAACAAGAGATATTGAAAATAAAGCAAGAAATAGCTGAAACGATTAAAGAAATGAAAATTAAGGGAGGGGATAAAAATGATAAATATAAAGGAAGATGAAAAACTAAGTATTTTAAATCATAGTTGTGCACATTTATTAGCACATGCAATTAAGAAAATGTACCCAAATGCTCTTTTCTGGGTAGGGCCAGTAATTTCAGAAGGATTTTACTATGATATTGATATTGGTGATGAAGTAATTACTGAAGAAATGTTAGAAGAAATAGAAAAGCAGATGAAAAAAATAGTCAAAAGCAATAAATTAATAAAAAGAATTGAATTAACAAAAAAAGAAGCATTAAAAATGTTTGAAGATGATAATTATAAAATTGAATTAATAAGTAATATGGATGAAAAAGAGATTATTTCCGCATATCAACAAGAAGAATTTATTGATTTATGTCGCGGTCCACACGTGAAAAGTACTAAGGAATTAAAACACTTTAAACTATTAAAAGTAAGTGGCGCATATTATAAAGGGGATTCTAATAATAAAATGCTACAAAGAGTTTACGGCATATGTTTTGATTCTAAAGAGAAGCTTGAAGAACATTTAAATTGGCTTGAAGAGGCTAAAAAAAGAGACCATCGTAAATTGGGGCGTGATTTAGAACTATTTATGATTAGTGAATATGGTCCGGGTTTTCCATTTTGGTTACCTAATGGTATGATTTTAAAGCGAAACTTGGAAAATTACTGGTATGAAGAACATATTAAAGAAGGATATCAATTTATAAATACACCCATAATGTTGAATAGGGATTTATGGGAACTATCAGGTCACTGGAATAATTATAAGGAAAATATGTATATCTCTGAAATTGATAATAAAGAATATGCTATAAAACCAATGAATTGTCCAGGTGGAATGTTAGTTTATAAAAATAGTTTATATTCGTATAGGGATTTACCTTTGCGTGTTGGTGAGTTAGGACTTGTTCATAGACATGAAGCAAGCGGCGCTTTAAGTGGTTTATTTAGAGTTAGAAACTTTACACAAGATGATGCACATTTATTTATGACAGAAGATCAAGTAGAAGAAGAAGTAATTAGATTAATTAATTTTATAGATCGTGTATATAAAGTTTTTAATTTAAGTTATTCGATTGAACTTTCAACAAGACCATTAGATAAATATATTGGTGAAATAAAAACTTGGGATAAAGCGGAAGAAGCTTTAAAACAAGCAGTAATAAATGCTGGGAAAGATTATAAATTAAATCTTGGCGATGGTGCTTTTTATGGACCTAAGTTAGATTTTAAAGTAATGGATTCGCTTGGACGACCTTGGCAATGTGGAACTATTCAATTAGATATGCAAATGCCTGAGAGATTTGACTTAACGTATATTGATTCAGATGGAAATAGAAAACGACCTGTAATGCTTCATCGTGTAATATATGGTTCACTGGAAAGATTTATTGGTGTTTTAATCGAGCATTTTGGTGGAGCTTTTCCAACTTGGTTAAGCCCTATACAAGTAAATGTTATGCCGATTAATAATGAATATCATTTAGAAGGTGCCAAAAAAATATATAACACATTGTTAAACAATGAAATCAGAGCAATTATTGATAAAAGGGATGAAAAACTTAGTTATAAAATGCGCGAAAGTCAAACGAAAAAATATCCATATTCAATTATTGTTGGTGATAAAGAAATAGAGGCTGGTTTAATTAGTTACCGTAAATATGGTAGTAAAGAAACAGTTACAATTCCAATAGAAGAATTTTTAAAATTAATTTCAGATGAAATAATAAATAAAGATATATAATATTTAAATGAAAAGGGAGTTTATTATCCCTTTTTTTATATTATTAATTTTTTGTAATATATATATTTTTTTTTAATATAATGTATTAGACTTACTGGGAGGAAAAATATGATTAACAAAAGAGGAATGTGGTTTTTAACACTATTTAGTTTGATTTTAGTTTTAAGTGTTTATTATATAACGATGCCAGCAGAACTATTGTTAATGAATTCGTTAAAAGAGGAAGAAAAGCCCAAAAAGGATGAGGAAGTAGTAGTAATTAAAGAAAGTGATATTTTAGTAGCACTTCGAATTGAAGCGGAAGAACAATATCAACAAAATATGAATGATTTAAGAATGGTGTTAACAAATATAGATGCTTCAATAGATGAAAAAAACAATGCATTTGAAAAACTTAAATTATTGAATGTAACAAAAGGAGAAGAAGAAAAAATAGAAAAACAAATTGAAGAAGAATTCAAAGTTAAATCTTTTGTTAAAATAGATGGTAATGAAATAAGGGTAGTGGTAGCTAGCGATAAACATGATAATAAGCTTGCTAACAATATTATGCGAACAGTGCAAAAAAATTATAAAAATAAAATGTATATATCAGTAAAATTTCAAAAATAGCCCTATTGTTAGGGTTGTTCTTTATTTTGGGCTAATTCTCTCACTAAAATGTGTAACTTTCATAGAATACTATGAGGAAATATCAATCACCCAACTTAGGAAGTGAGGGAAATTATGTATAAAAGCATTCTAACGAAAAGGGAAAAGGAAGTTTTTGACTTACTTATTCAAAATAAATCAACTACCGAAATCGCGCAAACTTTAAAAATCAGTGAAAAGACAGTTCGCAATCACATATCAAATGTTATGCAAAAATTAGGAGTAAAAGGCCGCGCTGGTGCGGTCGTAGAGTTGTTAAGACTTGGAGAACTTTCATTATAAAAAAATCGCATGAAAATGCGTTTTTTTTCATATAATTTTATAGAGGTGAAACATGTTAAAAAAGATGATTTCAAAAAAAATTTTTCTTGCATCAACAGCACTTTTTGTATTGTTTTTAATTTACTTAATTCCCAAACCAGATATAACCAATTTTAATAATAAACATCCACAGCAATTAGAATACGTTAATAATGATATTAATACTAGTGTAATTTATTTGTTAGATAGTTATAATTACTTAGGACGAACAGAAGTTGTTGTTAGTAATAGGGAGGTAGAACAAAATGCAAAAGAATTAATGGAAATTTTAATAAAAGGTGGAGCGGGTGAAAGCAAAATACCGAGCGGATTTAAGTCTATACTACCTAGTGATACGAAAATATTAAGTTTAAAGTTTGATAATGATTTACTTAAAATAAATTTATCAAAAGAACTATTAGATATAAGTGAAGAATTAGAAGAAAAAATGATTGAAGCTATTATATACACGCTAACAAGTATTGAAGGGATCGAAAATATTATTTTATATGTTGAAGGTGATATATTAACAAAGTTACCTAAAACCAAAATAAACTTACCAAGTACATTAAATAGAAAATTTGGTATAAATAAAAATTATGATTTTAAAACTTATAAGGATATTAACGAAGTAACGATATATTATTTGAATAAATATAATGAAGATTACTATTATGTACCAGTTACTAAATACGTAAATGATAATAGGGAAAAAGTTCAAATTATAATAGATGAACTAAGTAGTAGTCATGTTTATAATTCTAATTTAATGAGTTTTTTAGCTAATAATGCTAAATTACTTGCGGTTGAAAAAACAGATGATGTTATGAAATTAAAATTTAATAAAAGTATATTTTCCGACTCTATTAACGAACAAATACTAGAAGAAGTAATATATACTGTGTGTTTATCTATTAAAGATAATTATAGCGTAAAAGAAGTAGTTTTTGATGTTGAAAACAAAGAAATATTAAAAAAAGTATTAAAAACTATTGAATAATTTAATAGTTTGTTGTATACTTAATATGTTCGTATATGAACATGCTGTCCTCGTAGCTCAGCTGGATAGAGCAATGCCCTTCTAAGGCATCGGTCGGGCGTTCGAATCGCTCCGAGGACGCCATTATAAAAACAACCCTTGTTTTACAAGGGTTTTCTTATGTTTGAATGTATTTGTGTACTATTTTAAGTTGTTTATTACTTTTGGAAAAAACAATAAAGTTACAATTATTATAAGGATAATAAGCATATAATTAATTAGGTGATTTTATGTGTACTGCGATGTCAATAAAAACAAATAAAAATGAAGTTATCTTTGGTAGAACAATGGATTTTTCTTATGAACTGGATCCAAAAATATATGTCATACCTAAAAATTATGAGTGGAATAATTCATTTAATGATTATACATTTAACAATAAGTATAAAATAATTGCAACTGGTCAAAATATGGATAAATTAATATTAGTAGATGGAATGAATGAAATGGGGTTAGGGGTTGCATCATTATATTTTCAAGGTGAGGCTCATTACGATGAAAAGCAACAATATTCTAACTACATAAGTGTAGGATCCACAGAGTTAGTTCACTTTTTATTAGGATATTGTTGTGATGTTGATGAAGTAATTGAAATATTAAATAAAATACAAATAATAGGGATTGAAGATGAAATAACTTCCTCTATAGCACCATTACATTGGATAATTGTGGATAAAAATAATAAATGCATAACAATTGAACAAACAAAAAACGGATTAACTATTTATGATAATCCAGTTAAAGTGCTCTCAAATAGTCCGAATTTTGATTGGCATATAACTAACCTAAATAATTATATTAATTTATCTAATATACAAATGGAAGAAAAGGAAATAAAAAATATTACTTTAAAACCATTTGGGCAAGGTGGTGGAACGTTTGGTCTCCCGGGTGATTATACATCACCATCTAGATTTATTAGAACCGTTTTTATTAAAAACAATACATACTTTTCCGATAATACATTAGAAAATGTTAATACTTGCTTTAATATAATGAAGTCTGTAACAATTCCAAAAGGTGTAATTATGACAAAAAGAGGGACATATGATTATACACAATATACATCTTTTATGAATTTATCTACAGGCGACTATTATTTTAACACTTATTATAATAATCAAATTTTAAGGGCAAACATAGACTTTATTGATCCTGATACAATTACTCAACTTTGTAAATTAAAATCTTCAACAATATATAAAAACATATAAAAAACACCATTTGGTGTTTTTTAAATTACTTATCTTTTTTAAAGCACATAAACCAGTCTAGGCAATAAACATCATCATCTTGACTTTCTACACGTTCTTTTGCAACCCCGCATGTACCAGCTGGTGGAACAATAACATCATCACCAGGTCGCCAATCAGCAGGAGTAGCAACTCCATCTTTATCAGCTTTTTGTAACGCAATAATAATTCTCTTTAATTCATCAAAATTACGCCCTGTGCTCAATGGATAATATAAAATAGTCCTAATAATTCCTTTTGGATCAATTACAAATACTGCTCTAACAGCTTGTGTGTTTGATTGGTTAGGTTGGATCATCCCATATTTTTTGGCAACATCCATCTTGATGTCTTCAATTAATGGGAAATTAATTTCCATATCTTTCATACCGTTCCACTCAATTTTTTCTTTGATTGTTCTTAACCATGCAATGTGTGCATATAAAGAATCAACGCTTAAACCTACTAGTTCAGTATTTAACTCTTTAAATTCCTCACTCATTTTAGCAAATGTCATAAATTCAGTTGTACAAACTGGAGTAAAATCAGCAGGGTGAGAAAATAAAATAACCCACTTACCTTTGTAGTCTTCAGGAAAATTAATATCCCCTTGAGTTGTTACTGCTTTAAAACTAGGTGCAGCATCGCCAATTAATGGCATTGAAAAAAATTCTTGTTCTTTAATCTCTTCCATAATATTCTCCTCTCTTCATCAAAGTAGTAATGGTTACTACTTCCTAATACAATTATAACATACTAAAAAAAAATAGCAAGTATTAAATTAAATATAAAAAACATTATAAAATTATTGAAAAAACTATAATATTAATATATAATTAACTTAGACTTTTGGAAGTCTTATATTTTAAACAAGAGTTAGCCTTGGCTAACATACAGGAGGAAATAAAAATGTTGATAATAAATGATATACATTCCCAAGTTAATGGAACGAAAATATTAAAAGGCGTTAACTTAAATATAAAAGCAGGAGAAATACACACTATAATGGGAACTAATGGTGCGGGGAAATCTACATTAGCATCTTTAATCATGGGCCACCCTAATCATGAAATAATTAATGGTGAGCTATTATTTGAAGGGAATAATTTAATAGATATGCCTGTTGATAAAAGGGCTAGATCCGGTATCTTTTTAGCAATGCAATATCCAAGTGAAATAGAAGGGGTATCAAATGTTGATTTTTTAAGAAGTGCAATGAACGCCAGAAGAACAAAAGAAAAACAAATATCTTTGTTGGATTATTATAAATTGTATAAAGATAAATCTAAAGCAATGAATATACCAGATGAATATTCAAAACGTTATGTAAATGAAGGATACAGTGGTGGTGAGAAAAAAAGAAATGAAATTTTCCAAATGTTAATGTTAAAACCAAAACTAATAATTTTAGATGAAATTGATTCTGGTTTAGATATTGATGCTATAAAAATCGTAGGTGAAAACATTTCTAAATATTTTAATGAAAATAAACAAAATGTTGCAATATTAATAATAACTCACTATCCAAGAATATTAGATTATGTTAAACCTAATTATGTCCATGTAATGCATCAAGGAAAAATTATTAAAACAGGAGATTATAAATTAGCACAAAAACTTGAGGAAAGTGGATATGATTGGTTAATTACAAAACAAGGTGCTATATGTTAATAAATAATAAAGACGTTAAAAAAATGATTATTAAAAATTTAGATGAAATAAAAATAAATAAAAGTGGTGATTACCATTTAGTTTTTAAAAACTGTAAAAAGGTAAATGTAATTGTTGAGAAAAAAATAAATGTAAAACTTTATGAAATAGACCAAGGGAATAATGATGTGGAAGAAATCAATTATATAATTGATAATAATAGTTTTGTTCAATACAATTCATTAAATTTAAAAAAAGGTGAGAACTTTACTAAAAAAATTAATTTTGAATTATACTTAAATAGTAAACTGACTACTTGTTTTATTGAAGTAGGGAGTGATGCAACTGCTGAATACAATATTAATTTAAATGCAAAAAATGGTAATGTAAAGTTTAATTTAATTGATTATTGTGATGAATTAATTTCGCATAAACATAATGTAACTATTAATCATTTAAGTCCATACACTTACTCAGCTATGGAAAATTATGCTGTTTTGAATAATGGCTCTGAGTGTATTTTTGATGTTGTTAGTTTTGTTGAAAAAAATTCATATAAAGCAGAAGCTTATCAAACGAGTAAAATGTTGACTTTAACTAATAATTGTAAAGCAACTATTAATCCGCAACTATTAATAAATGAGCATGATGTTTTAGGGAGCCATGCTGCCTCTTATGGTAAGGTTGAAGAGGAAGTAATATATTATATGCAAAGTAGAGGATTGAATGAAAACGAAATTAACAGACTAATTATATTAGGTCATTTATTAAAAAATGTTCCAACTGAATTAAAAGATATAGTAGTTTCTTTGATAGAAAGAAGGGTTATTAATGAATGAATATCGTAAGGATTTTCCTTTTTTAAATAAAAATTATATATATTTTAATAATGCATCAACATCATTAAAACCAAAAATAGTTATTGATGCTATTGTTGATTATTATAGTAATTATAGTGTAAATACAAATCGTGGTATTGATAGCTTAGGTTATGAAGTAACACAAAAATATGAGAAAACTAGAAAAATAGTAGCACAGTTTTTGGGATGTTTAGAAGAAGAAATAATTTTCACAAGAGGCACAACTGAAAGTATAAATTTAGTAGCTCATTCATTAGGTGATAAAATTGTTGAAAAAGGAGATGAAATAATAATTTCAGATCAAGAACACCATTCTAATTTAATTCCTTGGCAAGAACTTTGTAAGGAAAAAGGAGCGATTTTAAAGTTTGTTAAAACTGATAAAAATGGAGTTGTTTCTTTTGAAAATTTAAAAAGCATATTAAATGATAAAACTAAAATTGTGGCACTTAATCATGTTTCAAATGTGATGGGTTCAATAAATAATTTAAAAAAGATATCAAAAATAATTAAGCAAAGTAATGCGTTTTTTATAGTAGATGGTGCCCAAGGTGTTATACACGAAAAAGTTGATGTTAAAGAATTAAATATTGATTTTTATGCATTTTCATCACATAAAATGTATGGTCCTATGGGGGTGGGAGTATTATATGGCAAAAAGGAATTATTGAATATTATGAAACCAATTCATTTTGGTGGTGAAATGGTAGATGAAGTTCAAAGGCAAATATCTACTTATAAAGACGTTCCATATAAATTTGAAGCTGGAACGATGATGGTGCCAGAAGTAATTGGTTTGGGTGTTGCGATTGAATATATTAATTCAATTGGATTAGATAAAATAAATGATTATATAAAACAATTAAGAAAATATTTAATATCAAAACTTGAAAATGAAGTTGAAGGTATTAAAATATACAATAAGGATAATATAAATTCGAATTTAATTACATTTAATATTAATAATATACATGCCCACGACGTAGCTACTTATTTGGATAAAAACAAAATCATTGTTAGGGCTGGTCAACATTGTGCACAATTAGCAATAAATAAATTAAATACTAATGCTACCGTTCGAATTAGTTTAGCATTTTATAATACAAAAAAAGAGTGCGATAAAATAGTTGAAGTATTAAAAAAGGTTGGTGATTATATAGATGTCTTATTTTGATGAAGAACAAATGTATAGGGATATAATAATGGATCATGTAAAAAATCCTAGAAACAAAAAAAGAGTAACTTGCTGTTATAAAAATAATCATTTGAAAAACCCATCATGTGGAGATGAATTAACATTATACATATTGTTTGATGATAATAATAAAACAATTAAAGATGTTAGTTATAAAGTAAGTGGTTGCTCTATTTGTTGTTCTAGCGTATCAATGATGAGTGAATTATTAATTGGTAAAACATTAAAAGAAACTAAAGAAATTATTGAAAATTTTAATAATATGATTACAGGTTCTGAATATGATGAGAAACTATTGGGCGATGCTATTAGCTTAAAAGGAATAATTAATGTTCCACCAAGGATAAAATGCGCGACATTAGGGTATCAGGCTTTAAATGAAATGTTGAGTGATCAAGATGAACGATAAATATCAATACGGCTTTAATGATGGTGATGTGCAAGTTTTAAAGTTAGAAAAAGGATTAACAAAGGAAACGGTTTGTCAAATATCCAAATTAAAAAAAGAACCTGATTGGATGTTAGATTACAGATTAAAGGCTTATGAACAATTTTTAGAAATACCAAATCCTACATGGGGGCCTAATTTAAATGATATAGATTTTAATGATATATATTATTATTTAAAAGCTAGTAAAAAAGTTGAGCAAAGTTGGGATGAAGTTCCTGCATCTATTAAAGATACATTTGATAGAATTGGTATAATAGAAGCAGAAAATAAATATTTATCTGGAGTAGCCACACAATATGAATCCGAAGTCGTATATCATAATTTAGAAAAAGAACTAAAAGAAAAAGGCGTAATCTTTTTAGATACTGATAGTGCCATTAAATTATATCCTAATTTAGTTAGAAAATATTTTGGGAAATTAGTTCCTAGCAATGATAACAAGTATTCTGCTCTAAACAGTGCTGTTTTTTCAGGCGGTTCTTTTATTTATGTTCCAAAAGGTGTTAAATTAGAAAAACCGTTACAATCTTATTTTAGAATAAATTCAGATAAAATGGGACAATTTGAAAGAACATTAATAATAGTAGATGAAGGGGCCGAGGTAACTTATATTGAAGGTTGTACAGCACCGATTTATTCAAATGATTCGCTTCATGCAGCAGTTGTTGAGATATATGTAAAAAAAGGTGCTAAATGTAGATATACTGCAATCCAAAATTGGTCAAGTAACGTATATAACTTAGTTACAAAACGTGCTATATGTGAAGAAGGTGCAATTATGGAATGGATAGATGGCAATTTAGGATCTAAAATTAACATGAAATATCCTTCTGTTATTTTAAAAGGAGAAGGTGCGATTGGAACAACTATATCAATTGCTGTATCTAATAAAAATCAAATTCAAGATGCTGGTGCTAAAATGATACATTTGGCTCCAAATACTCAATCTAACATTATATCTAAATCAATTGCCAAAAACGGAGGTAATGCTACTTATCGTGGTCTTATACATCATTCTAAAGAGGCACATAATTCTAAAACAACAGTGCAATGTGATACACTAATATTAGATAATTTATCAAAGTCTGATACTATTCCACTCAATGTTGTAAAAAATGGTACTTCTATTTTAGAACATGAAGCGAAAGTATCTAAGATTTCTGAGGAGCTATTGTATTATATAATGAGTCGTGGCTTAACATTTGATGAAGCGAACGAAATGATTGTAATGGGTTTTATTGAACCTTTCACTAAAGAATTGCCTATGGAGTACGCAGTAGAATTAAACCAACTGTTAAAAATGGAAATGGAAGGTTCAATTGGATGAATAATAACTTAACCGCTTCACAGGCAGATTATTTAAAAACAATTTATTTAATATCTGTTAAAGGTGAGGTAACAATAACTAAAATTGCCGACTATTTAAATTATAGTAAACCAAGTGTAGTTAAAGCGTTGAAAACTTTAAGAGACTTGAAATTAATAGTATACGAACCACAAGGTCTCATTGAAGTGACAAACAAAGGACAATTATATGCCAAGGACATAATTAGAAGAGACAATGTGTTAAGGCAATTTATGATTGATATATTAAAGGTTGAACCACACATTGCCAAGATGGATTCAGAAAATATGAAACACGCCGTATCTTGTTATACAATAACTAAATTAGAAGAATATATTAAAGACGTATTAAATATAAAAAATATATATAATGAAAAAGAAGAAAATTGTATATATGATTGTAATAGTGAAATGTGTATTATTTGTGGGAGATTTATTAATAAGGAATGAATTTTATTAAAGTTGTGATATAATATAAAAAATAAGTAATTAAGTTTGAGGTGGAAAATGTTTTACTTTATATGGGCTGGAATTTTTATTTTAATATCAGTTGTTGTTATTAATTTAATATCGATTTATAAAATTTATGAAAAGGCTGGGTATAAAGGTTGGATAGCATACATTCCAATATATAATATGATGATTTTATTTAAAATAACAAACATATCGTATTGGGCTTTTTTATTGAGTATTATACCAATAGTTAATTTTGTTTTATCTATAAAAATTTCAATTAGATTAGCAAAGGCGTTTAATAAAAGGGCTACGTTTGGATTAGGTCTGATGTTTATACCATTGATATTTTATCCTATTTTGGCATTCGGCAAATCCGAGTATAAATTCAATGTTAGTTCTTCTAAAGAAAAACCTTTAAAACAAAAAGAAGAATTAATAGAAGTAGAAGAGATTGAAATTATGGAAATAGATTTGGATGTAGATAATCATGCACAATCTTTATGGCACGATAGTGATAAATCGGCTGAAGATAATACTGTTGTTATAAGTGAACCAGGTGAACAAATCAAAGAAGTTAAACGTGAAAAACTTGTAGAGCATGTTGATTTATCAAATTATAAATTATGCTCAAATTGTGGTAACAAGTGCTTGAGCACAGCGGAAACTTGTTTTTTATGTGGTAAAAAATTATAAAGGAGCGGATTATGACGAAAAAAGATTTGATTAATTTAGCAAAAGAAATAATTGATAATAACAAATTTGCGATTGTTGGAAACGTTAATTTAAGAGGTTATGCTAATGTACGCGCGTTAACAAAAATGAAACATGATGGCTTTGAAAAATTTTACTTTAGTACAAGAACTGAATCATACAAAGTAAAACAAATGAAAATAAGGCCAAAAGGCTCAATTTATTTTTATCATAAAGATAAATATCAAAGTGTTATGTTAGAAGGTAAGTTTGTAGTAGAGAAAAATAGGGAATTTGATGTTGCGGATTTATATAAAATAGATTATGACGATCCTTATGATTTTTCAGTAATTACTTTTATAACGAAAAACGTATATATTTATACAAACTTTAAATCTTTCAAGTTTTCTGTTGATGAATTAAAGTAATAAAATAAAAGGTTTAAGGATTTCTTAAACCTTTTTTATGTTCTAATTAACTTTTAAAAAATAAAGTGATATAATATAAATGGAGGGTGAATTTATGTATGAAAATAACAAAATATTTATTTTAGGAATGGCAAGAAGTGGCTATGAAGTAGCTAAAGTTTTATTGAATAGAAATAACGAAGTTGTTATAACTGATGCAAAGGAACAAAAAAAGGAACATGTTGAAGAGTTAAAAAAAATGGGAGCAAAAGTTATTATAACGTCTGAGCCGGAAAAAGTATTGGATGATACTTTTGATTATGTTATAAAAAATCCTGGAATAACATATGAACACAAATGTATTTTATATGCTAATAAATTAAATATAAGCGTTGTTAATGAAATGGAAGTTGCGTATAATTTATTACCTGATGATGTAAAAATCATTGGTATAACTGGATCAAATGGTAAAACGACAACGACAACATTAACTTACGAACTAATAAAGGAAACAGGTAAAAGGGTACATATTGGTGGAAATATAGGTATACCATTTAGTGCCATATTATCAAATATTCAAAAGTCAGATATTGTTGTTCTTGAAATATCAGCACAACAATTGCATGACTTTAAAAACTTTCGCCCCAATATAGCAATGATTACTAATTTAACTGAAACGCATTTAGATTTTTTTAAAACTTATGAAAACTATATTAAACATAAATTAATGATATTTAATAATTGTAAAGAAGATGATGTTGCTATTATTAATATGAATGATAAAGATATAGTGGGGAATATTAAGCCTAAAAAAATCTATTTTTCAAGTAATGTAAAAGGTGATATATATATACATAATAGTTCTATTTATTATAATGATGAATTAATAATTAATTTAAACGATATTAGAGTAAAAGGTAATCATAATTACGAAAATATAATGTGTAGTATAATTGCTTCAAAGCAATTTGGGGTTACAAATGAAATGATTAAAGAAGTGTTAAAAAGGTTTAGTGGTGTTGAACATCGTCTTGAATATGTAAAAAAAATAAATGGAAGGGAATTTTATAATGATTCCAAATCCACAAATGTTATATCAACGCAAGTGGCACTATCGTCATTTGATAAACCTATTATTTTGCTGTTAGGCGGTTTAGATAGGGGGCATTCATTTGATGAGTTAGAAAGTCATTTGAAAAATGTGAGAGGGATAATATCATTTGGTGAAACAAGAGAAAGAATTAAAAGGTTTGCTACTAAAATAAATATTGATTGTGTGGCACTAGAAAAATTACCTGATGCTGTTAAAGCCGCTTATAACTTATCTGAAGACGGCGATGTTGTACTATTAAGTCCTGCATGTGCATCATGGGATCAATACGCAGACTTTGAAACAAGGGGAATGGATTTTAAAACGGCTGTTGAAAATTTAAAATAAAAAATGTAGGGGTAACCTACATTTTATTTTGCTTTATGCTTTTTTCCTCTATTGTTAGATCTTTAATATTAAAGTTATAAGAGTGCTCGTTTGAGTTTAAAAATTCATAGTTATTGGGATCTACTTTCATAATATGTAAAGTTTCAAATTGATTTAATATATTTTCAAATTTTTGTAATGCTTCTATTTGTCCATTTGTTAACTTATTAGGTAAAAATAAATAACCAAAATAATTATCATCTATAGTACAGTTGCAAAACAAAATATGACCTTTAGTAATTAGATCATAACCAGCTTCTGTAATAATAGAGCTATTAACATTATCAATATAATAACCTAAATTTCTGAAACTTCTAATTAAATCCCAAATAGAATCCCTGTGATAGAAAAAGCCACTTTTTTGACCGTTGTATTTTAGTACACCATCAAATTTCTTGTTATTGTTATCACCTATAATAATAAAAGATAAAACAGATTCATTAAATTCTTTCATATTAACTCCTTTTGATTAACTTTATTTTAAAATATATTGCAAATAATGTCAACTAATATTAAAAGAGTTTATAAATCAATGATGAAGTGTTATAATATAAGTATATTAGGAGGATAGATAAAGTGAAAATAGCAAATATAGTAGGAAGAGAAATATTGGATTCACGTGGGAATCCGACAGTTGAAGTAGATGTTATTTTAGAAAATGGTACTATGGGCAGAGCAAGTGTCCCTTCTGGAGCATCAACAGGTTCAAAAGAAGCACTAGAGCTTCGGGACAACGAAAAAAGATATCATGGAAAAGGAGTTTTAAAAGCAGTTAAAAATGTCAATAAGATAATTAAACCACAATTAATTGGTCAAGACGCAACTAATCAAGAAGAGATTGATAATATATTAATAAATTTAGATGGTACACCTAATAAGAGTAAATTAGGTGCTAATGCGACATTGGGTGTTTCTTTAGCAGTCTTAAAAGCAGCAGCTAAATATAATGATATACCTTTATATCGCTATATTGGTGATGGTACCACATTACCAGAAGCGATGATGAATATAATTAATGGTGGGGCACACGCTGATAATAACTTAGATTTCCAAGAATTTATGATTATACCTCACGCTTCTACTTTTAAAGAAAGACTTAGAATAGGAACAGAAATTTTTCATACTTTAAAACAGGTTTTAAAAGATGGTGGCTATAATACATCAGTAGGAGACGAAGGTGGCTTTGCTCCTAATTTAAAGGGTAATCGTGAAGCTTTAGATTTGATTTGTAAGGCGGTAAAGAAGTCAGGTTATAAATTAGAAGAAGATGTTACGTTGTCACTAGATGTTGCAGCAAGTGAATTTTATGAAAATGGATTATACGTACTGAAAAGCGAAAACAAGAAATTAACTAATGAACAATTAGTAGATTATTATGTTGAATTAGTCAATGATTATCCAATTACATCAATTGAAGACGGTCTTCATGAAGATGATTATGAAGGTTTTAAAATAATGACAAATAAGTTAGGTAATATTCAATTAGTTGGTGATGATTTGTTTGTTACAAACAAAGAAATATTTTTAGATGGTATAGATAAAGGTGTTTGTAATTCTATTTTATTAAAAGCAAATCAAATAGGGACTATTACAGAAATGATTGAGACAATTAATATTGCAAAAAAATATAATTATAAAACAGTAATTTCACACAGAAGTGGTGAAACTGAAGATACATTTATATCTGATTTTGCAGTAGGGCTTGATTTGGGTCAAATTAAGACTGGATCTTTATGTAGAACTGATAGGGTAAGTAAATATAATCAATTGCTAAGAATAGAAGAACAATTACAAAAATAAGGTGAATTTATGGAAATAATTTGTTCTAATTGTTTAACAGGTAATAATAATTTTGAAATGAAATGTAATAATTGTGGTAATGTTATCGATGAATCATTAAAATTCAATAGAATTAATAATGCTGATTTTTTAAGCAGATTTGTTGCTACTTTAATAGATTTTTTCATTATATTAATAATTTGGACCGTAATTTCATTTGTTTTAGTAGCACTTATTCCTATAAAAATGTTTAAAATTCAAGAATCAACGTTAAAAATAATTTTATACGTATTTGGTGTTATTTTAATGATTATTTATAATGTTGCTTTTGAAATATCTGATAAACAGGCAACTATCGGAAAGCAGCTCTTTAAGATGAGTGTTGGAGATAGTTTAAATAGACCAATTAGTTTATTAATTTCATTAAAAAGAAATATATATAAATTGTTAACATGTTTAACTTTAGGAGTTGGATATTTAATAATTATATTTCATGAACATAAACAATCATTACATGATATTATTGCTAATACATATGTTTTTAGAGAAACATAAAAACTAAACATTTGCTGTATAAAGCAAATGTTTTTAATTGCTGACTATTTAAACTTATGGTATAATTAATATGTGATCAGGAGGTAAATATGGCCAAAAAAAAGAAAAAAAAGGATATTAAAAAAAGTAACACTGGTTTTCAAACTGGTTTAATAGGTTTGTTATACATTATTTTATCAATAATTGGATTTGGACAATATGGTAAGTTTGGGAATTTTGTCGCCGCTTTTGCAGCTTTTTTAGTAGGCACTTGGTATGGAATTTTATTATCATTTGTATTAATAATTGGTGTTTACATTATGATTAAAAGGGAAAGGCCAAATTACTTTACAATCAAAGCATTAGGTTTTTATATTTTAGTTATATCAATACTTTTATATTCTCATATAAAATATATTCAAGAAACAAATTTAAAAGGTATTGATATTTTATTAAATACTACAGATAATTTTATGATTTCAATTAATAATGTTGATTCAATTCAAGGTGGTGGTATTTTAGGGGCGATATTTGCTATTATAAGTGTATACTTATTTGCATATGAAGGAACTTTAGTTATCGTTTTTGCGCTAGCTATTTGTGGTTTAATAATGTTAACTGAAATTACGGTCTCTGATATTATAACTTCTGTACATAAAAAAGTTAAAAGTATTATCTTTAAATTTAAGAATGCTAAAATAGTTGAAGAAGTAAAAAAAGCAGAATCAAATTTTGAAAAAGATAAAAAGGTTATTATTACAAGTGTAGATGAAATAATAAATGTTCATGATAGTGAAACTTCAAAGGAAACTAACAATGAAGTTATAGATGAAACTTCTAAAGATGAACAGTTAACAAATAAAACTAGTGAAAAATATGTTTTTCCACCACTAAGTTTATTACCAAAGCCAACCCAGGGTAAAACTAATAAAAATCATGAAGAAGTAAAAGATAATATGAAGTTACTTGAACAAGTTTTAGCTGATTTTGATATTAATGGTAAAGTAGTAGCTGTAAATATTGGACCAGCTGTTACCCAATATGAATTAGAAATCAAAGCCGGAACAAAAGTTAATAAAATATTAAGTATTCACCGTGAAATATCTTTAGCACTTGCTGCTAAAGATGTAAGAATACAAGCGCCAATACCAGGCAAAAATACAATAGGGATTGAACTTCCTAATAAACATATTTCGATGGTAACTGTTAGAGAGATATTGGAAAACATACCAAAAAGATTAGATGATACTAAATTAATTGTTGCCCTTGGAAAAGATATTATGGGAAAACCTATATATTTTGATATAAATAAAACTCCTCACTTATTAGTTGCTGGTGCCACTGGCAGTGGTAAATCCGTATGTGTTAATAGTATGATTGTATCATTGTTGATGAGAACAAGGCCAGATGAAGTAAAGTTATTATTAATAGACCCCAAAAAGGTCGAGTTAAACATGTATAACGGAGTTCCACATTTATTAGCCCCTGTTGTAACAGATCCACGTTTAGCTAATACTGCACTTAAAAAAATAGTTGCTGAAATGGAACGTCGTTACGATTTGTTTAGTGAAAGTGGTACTAAAAATATTGCTGGGTATAATAAATATTTAGAAAAAAAACATGGTAAAAATTTAGGTGAAGGTGATGCAAAAAGACTACCTTATATAGTGGCTATAATTGATGAATTGTCTGATTTAATGTTAGTAGCTGCAAAAGAGGTAGAAGATTCAATACTTAGAATAACTCAAATGGCAAGAGCGGCAGGTATACATTTAATTGTTGCAACTCAAAGGCCTTCTACAGATGTTATTACTGGATTAATAAAAGCTAATATTCCATCTAGAATATCTTTCGCCGTTAGTAGTGCAATAGATTCAAGAACTATTTTAGATATGTCTGGTGCAGAAAAATTGTTAGGAAGAGGCGATATGCTTTTTATACCAATGGGTGAAAATATTCCTACAAGAATTCAAGGCACATTTATATCTGAAGAAGAAATAAAAAAGGTTGTAGACCATACTGTTGAACAGCAAAAAGCAAGATATGATGAAACACTTTTAATGACTGAAGAAGAATTAAGAGCTACAACAATGATTGATGAACAAGGTGCAGATGAAGAGCCTTTATACAATGAAATTGTAGAATTTGTTATAAAAAATAATAGAGCAAGTATATCACTTATTCAAAGACAATTTAGGATAGGATATAACCGAGCAGCAAGAGTTATGGACTTAATGGAAGAAAGAGGTATAGTAGGACCTAGTAATGGACCAAGACCAAGAGAAATTTTATATCAGTTAGAATCTGATGAATAAAAAAACTCTACATGATTTGTAGAGTTTTTCAATACTTAAAATTAATTTTCATCATTTCTAAGTATAGTTTTAGAATCTATAATTTCGTTTGTAATGTTATTTTTAAAAATTATTGAATAATTACAATAGTTAGCAATTTTTTCTATTGATTCAAATGTAGGTTGTCTATAACTACGTTCCCAACCACTTAAGGTTGTTTGTGTTACCAATAGCTTCTTTGCTAACTCGTTTTGACTGAAATTATTGTCTAAGCGCATTTTTCTCAAGATTTTTCCAATCATAATACTACCACCTAAAAGTATTATTGCACAATTTTTTGAAAAAATACAGTTTTTAGTGCAAAAAGTATTTAAAAATGAAAATTATTATATAATTTAATGCACTTAAACATATATATATGTTTAAAATGGTTGAAAATGAAAAAATATATGTTATACTTTTGATATTAGAGGAGGTATGTATGGAAAAAACTTATATAATGTTAAAACCAGATGCAATCAAAAGGAAATTAGTTGGTGAAATTATTAGTAGAATTGAAAATAAAGGATATGTTATATCTGAAATGAAAATGTTTAATTTATCAAACGATATATTAAAAGATCATTATTCTCATTTAATAGATAAACCATTTTTTCCCGAATTAGTAGATTTTATGACATCTGGGCCTGTTATTGGAATGATTGTAGAAGGTCCTGATGTGATTTTGGGAATGCGAAATTTAATGGGACCAACTAAATGTAGTGAAGCGATGCCTGGAACTATTAGGGGAGATTACGCTTTTAATACTACTGAAAATTTAATTCACGGATCAGATTCGACTTTAAATGCTGAAATTGAAATTAAAAGATTCTTTGGGTAAAACCAAAGTTTTTTAACTCTTAAAATGAATTGTAATTGCATATAATTATGATATAATAATAATAGGATGTGATCTTATGCGTGTCATAGTAAGTGCTGGTGGAACTGGGGGGCATATATATCCCGCATTAGCGATGATAAATAAAATAAAAAAAGAAAATCCTGAAAGTGAATTTTTATATATTGGTACTCATAATAGAATGGAAAAAGATATAATACCTAAATATGATATTCCATTTGAAACAATTGAAATTTATGGGTTTAATAGGAAAAAAGTTTGGAAAAACATAAAAACATTAAAAACAGTATTTAATAGTTATTATGAGTGCAAAAAAATAATAAAAGAATTTAACCCAGATATAGTTATAGGCTTTGGAGGTTATGTAACTGTACCTGTTATATATGCTGCTAAAAAATTAGGATATAAAACATTTATTCATGAGCAAAATAGTATTCCAGGTAAAGCTAATTTGTTTTTGAGTAAGCACGCAACTAGTATTGGTGTGTCGTTTGAATCTTCATTAAAATATTTTCCTAACGAAAAAACTTACTTTACTGGTAATCCATGCGGTGAAGATGCAATAAAACAACCAGCTTTTAAAAAAGAAGATTTTCATTTAAGTACTAATCGAAAATTAGTTTATGTAGTGATGGGTTCTTTAGGTTCAATAAAAGTTAGTGAATTTTTAATTAAAACAATGCAATTATTCAACGGAAAAAATTATGAAGTACTTTTTGTTACTGGAAAAGAATCTTACAAAGAAGTTAGAAAACATAAACTTCCTTCAAATGTTTTCATTGAACCATATATTGAACAACAAACGAGAATGATGAAAAATGCTGATTTAATTGTTACTAGATGTGGAGCTACAACTTTGAGCGAAATAATATCACTAAACTTGCCTTCTATATTAATACCAAGCCCATATGTTCCAAATAATCATCAATTTAAAAACGCTATGAATTTAGTTGAACAAGATGGGGCAGTGTTGATTGAGGAAAAAGATTTAAAAGGTGATATATTAGTTAGAACTATAGATAGTTTAATTAATGATCATAAGAGGTTGCAAAGTATGCAAAAAAACTTAAATTATTTGAAAGTTAATAATAGTGCTACAAAAATATATGAAATTATTATAAATTTAATAGATAGGAAGTAATTTATGAATATTATAAATGATTTGAAAAGATTAAAATGTGGTAAAATTAAAACGGATGTATTGTTAAAAGATTACACTACGTATAAATTATCTGGTACTGCAAAAGTAGTCGTATATCCAAGTAAAGTGGAGCAATTAGTTGAACTTATTAAGTATATTAAAAATAATAATATAAAATACAAAGTTATTGGAAATGGTAGCAATTTAATTTTTGCTACTGATTATTACGATGGTATTTTAATAAAACTATCTGAATTTAATAATGTTGAAATAGAAGATACAAAAATTACTGTTGGTGCTGGTTATAATTTGTCTAAAATTGCATATCAAGTTTCCAAAGCTGGATTGACTGGTTTTGAATTTGCTGTAGGTATTCCAGGAACAATTGGTGGTGCTGTATATATGAATGCTGGTGCATATAAATCAGACATGGGATATATAATAAGTGAAGTTAAAGTATTAACTCCTAATTTTGAAATTAAAACATTATACAATAAAGATTTACAATTTAAGTACAGAACTTCTTATTTGCAAAAAAATGAAGATTATATATGCTTAGAAGCAACAATTATACTTAAAAAGGGAAAACCTGCTATAATTATGGATTTGATTGAAGAACGCAAGAAAAGGCGATTAATGACTCAACCATTAGAGCATCCAAGTGCTGGTAGCGTGTTTAGAAATCCAGAAGGAGATTTTGCATGGAGATTAGTTGAGGCTGTTGGTTATAAAGGTAAAGTTATTAACAATGTTAAAGTTAGTAATAAACATGCTAATTTTATTATCAATCCTAATTATGGTAGTGGTAAAGATATAAAAGAATTGATTTATAAAATTAAAACGGATGTCAAAAATAAATTTAATGTAGATTTAATAATAGAACAAGAAATTGTAGAGTAGGGATAGTATGAAACAAAAGAATGTTAGACGTAAAAAACGAAAGTTAAATTTAAGAAAAGTGTTTTTTTGTTTGCTTATTCTTTTTTTCATTTGTGTAAGCATTAAAAAAGTAACTACTCTTCCTATTAAAAATATATATATTGAAAATAATGAAATAATTTCTGATCAACAAATAATAGAAATTGCAAAAATTAACAATTATCCACCAGCTTTTAAAAGTTTATCTATAATGGTAAAAAAACGGTTGTTAAAAAATGACTATATTTTAGATGCTCAAGTTTATAAAAAAGGGTTTAATCAAGTTTATATTTCTGTTGAAGAAAACTATCCTATGTTTATAAATAGGATAAACAACAAAACAATTTTGTATGATGGTAAAGAAGTAGAACAAAAATTTACGGTTCCTACATTAATAAATGTTGTACCTGATACTAAATATAAAAGTTTTGTTGAAAAAATTCGTATTGTTGATCAATGTATACTACAACGAATTTCTGAAATTGAATACGCTCCAAATGATGTTGAGAGTAATAGATTTCTATTTTATATGAATGATGGTAATTACGTATATATAACATTAGATAAATTTTCTAGTATCAATAGTTATTTAGATATTATAAAAAAATTTGAAAATAAAAAAGGAATTTTACACCTTGATTATGGTAATCATTTTACAATTATAGATAATTAATAAAAGGCTTATAATTCAATAAAATCTTTTACTTTTTAAAAAATATATAGTATAATTATTTTAGGCTAACAAGGAGATGGTGGTATGAAGAAAATTTATACTAGTGTTGATATTGGTTCCGATACAATTAAAGTTGTAGTTTGTGAACTTTTTAAAAACAGATTAAATTTACTTGCCGCATCTTCTGTAAGATCATCTGGCATAAAAAAAGGAGTAATAACAGATGTTAATAAAGCTAGAGAAGCTTTAGGAAAGGCTTTAAGCGAAGTTGAAATTATGCTAGGTGTTAGAATTAAAAGGGTGATTGCATCAGTTCCTAGTTATTTTGCTGAGTATATTTATGCTGAAGGTCAAATAGATATAAAAGGTGAAGGCAATATTATAACAGGTGATGATATTATTAGGGTTTTGCATGAAGCTGTTAAAACAAAAATGAAACCTGATAAAGAATTAGTAACAGTTATACCTATTGATTTTTCAATTGATGGGAATGAACCGGTAAAAGATCCTAAAAATAAAAAGGGAAATAAATTAAGTACTAGATCAATTTTAGTAACAACACCTAAGAAAAACATATATTCGGTAGTTAGTTTAATAGAAAATTTAGGAATTGCCGTTGAAGATATTTCGCTAAATAATATCGGTGATATATATGCTTTTAAAACAGCACAAACGGAAAACCAAATTGGTGCAATTATAAACATAGGGTCTGAAATTACATCAGTATCATTGTACAATAAAGATATAGTTGTAAAAAGTTCGATTATCGGATTAGGCGGCAATCATGTAGATAATGATATTTCATATATATATAAAATCAATAATGATCAGGCGGTTAAAATAAAAGAGAACTTCGCCCTTGCTCATAAATTATATGCTTCTGTCAATGATTTTTATGAAGTAGCAACAAAAAGCAACGAAATAATTGCTATTAATCAATACGAAGTGTCAGAAGTTGTTATGTCTAGATTAGAAGAAATATTGACTTTAGCAAAAAAGGAAATAAATCTCTTAACAAATAGAAAGATTCAGTATATAATTATAACTGGTGGTTTAAGTAATATTGAACATTTTAAATATATTGTTGATGATGTTTTCGGAAAATGTGCTATAATTGGTAATATAAAAGTTGTTGGTCTTAGAGATAATAAATATTCTTCTGCTATTGGTAATATTGTTTATTTTATTGATAAACTAAAATTAAGAGATAAACAGTATTCAATGTTTAGCAAGGATGATGTTGAAGAATTATCTTCAACGAAAAAAAATATTATTAATATATCAAATGACTCAATGTTAGGAAAAGTTTTTGGATATTTTTGGAGTGAATAAGGAGGAAAAGTTATGTTTGGTTTGGAGATGGATCAATTAGCAAAAATAAAAGTTATTGGTGTTGGCGGTGGTGGGAACAACGCTGTTAATAGGATGATTGAATCAGGTGTGAAAGGTGTTGACTTTATAGTTGCAAATACTGATTTGCAAGTGTTAAACAATTCTCAAGCACCGTTAAAAATACAATTGGGTGTTGAATTAACAAAAGGTTTAGGAGCAGGTGCAAAACCTGAAATTGGCCGTGATGCTGCTTTAGAATCGAAAGAAGAAATAGAAAATTCACTAAGTGGTGCTGATATGGTTTTTGTTACTTGTGGTATGGGTGGTGGAACTGGAACAGGTGCTGCTCCGGTTATTGCTGAAATTGCTCAAGAATTAGGTGCTTTAACGATTGGAATTGTAACTAAACCATTTACATTTGAAGGGAAAAAGGTAATGGAAAGAGCCATAGCAGGTTTGGAAGAGTTAAAGAAACACGTTGATACTTTAATTGTAATACCTAATGACAGATTGCGCGAAATAGTAGATAAATCAACACCATTATTAGATTCTTTTAAAGAAGTAGATAATGTATTAAGAAGAGGTGTTCAATCTATTTCCGATTTAATTGCCGTCGCCGGTTTAATTAACTTAGATTTTGCAGATGTTAAAGCGATAATGGAAAACAAAGGTAATGCACTAATTGGTATAGGTATCGGTGTTGGTGAAGACAGAGCTGGTGAAGCTGCAAGTCAAGCTGTTTCAAGCCCATTATTAGAAACTAGTATCAATGGTGCAACTGATGCTATTATTAATGTTACTGGTGGTGCTAATTTAGCACTTTCAGAGGTTGAAACAGTTGTAGAAACTATTAGAGCTGCTTCTAATACTGATATAAACACTATATTTGGTGCAGTTATTAATGAAAATTTAAGTGATGAAATAATTGTCACAGTGATTGCTACCGGATTTGAAGAAGAAGGAGAACCACTTTTCCATCCTTATACAAGAAGAGATGAATTACATCAAGAAATTGAAGATGTAACTAACGAAGCAGAAATACCGACTTTTTTAAGAAAAAGAGGTTTATAAGATAAAACGACACAATAAATTGTGTCTTTTTTTTATAATTAAAATGGTGATAATGTGATACTGTATCTTGATTTAATTTTTATATTAAATTTTTGTTTTGATTTTTTGCTGTTAATTAGTGTATCGATATTATTAAGAAGAAGAACAAAAGTATTAAATTTATTTTATGGTGCCGTAATTGGCAGTTTAAGCGTTTTTGTATTATTTATAAAAATAACCTCACTTCAACTATTTTTATTTAAGGTTATTATTAGTATATTAATGATTATAATATCATTTGGTTATGTAAATATTAAATACACTTTAAATAATTTATTATACTTTTATACAGCTAGTATATTATTAGGTGGTTTTTTATATTATTTAAATGTTCAATTTTCGTATAAGCAAGATGGATTGGTATTTTTCCATAATGGGTTAAGTGTTAATTATATTTTACTAGTAATATTATCACCAATTATTATATATAATTATATAAAGCAAGGACTCGTGTTAAAAAATAATTATTCAAATTATTATAAAGTTAAAATATATTTAACAAAAGATATTCATGTCGAAGTCAATGGTTTTCTAGACACAGGCAATAAATTAATTGATCCATTTTTTAAAAAACCAATTATTTTGTTGCACAAAAGTTATATTAAAAATAATATCGATATATTTAAAACTGTTGTTGTACCTTATAATACTGTAAATTATAATGGAATTTTGACATGTATAATACCTTATAAGATTAAAGTGTTTAAACATGGAGAAAAAACCAATTTTTTAGTAGGTATTATTGAAAATGAAATGGGTTTAGATGATGTGGGTTGTATATTACATCATAAAATATTGGAGGGATAATATAAAAAAATTAATTAATTTATTATTAGATTTTTTCAATGTTAAAAATGCTTTGTTTTATGTCGGTAGTTCAGACAAGTTACCTGAACCACTTTCTAAAGAGGAAGAGGTAAAATATGTTCAAAAGGCAGATGAAGGTGATGAACTAGCCCGTGCTAAGCTTATAGAACACAATTTAAGATTAGTAGTTTTTTTAGCTAAAAAGTATGATAACACAAAAATTGATTTAGAGGATTTAGTTAGTATTGGTACAATTGGTTTAATAAAAGGTGTTAACACTTATAAGCTTGATAAAAATATAAAACTTGCTACTTACGCATCAAGATGTATAGATAACGAAATTTTAATGTATTTAAGGAAAAATAAAAGAAGGCGAGGAGAAATAAGTTTAGAAGATAGTTTAAGTTTTGATGGTGAAGGTAATGAATTACATTTAGAAGATATATTGGGAACTGATCCTGATATTGTAACTAAAAGTATTGAAGAAGAAGTAGAAAAAGAAATGCTATATAATGAAATAAATAAATTAAATAGTAGAGATAAAAAAATTATGATTTTGCGCTATGGGTTATATGACTGTAATGAAATGACACAAAAAGATGTTGCAAATTTATTAAATATAAGTCAGTCATACATATCTAGAATTGAGAAAAAAGTAATTAAAAAAATAAAAACACTAGTTAAAACATAATATATTTAATAGTACTTTAAAAACATATAATTAAGTGCTATACTGAATAGTAGGAGGTTAGTTATGAAAAAAATAAAAACTATAATTTTAACTATGTTAATAGGTATTTTCTTCTACTATATTATGTTACCACCTATTAATTTTAGTGCACCAGAGTTTTATCCTTTTGTTTTAATAATTATTGTGTCTTATTATATAATAGATCAATTATTAAATTTAAAGTTTAACAATAATATAATTGTTAATTTTAAAAAAATGGAAAAACTTAATGAAAAGCATTCTTTATTGTTATCTATTCCCATTGTGTTTATATTAATTTTAGTAATTAATATTATAAATGCCCCATTTTTCAGTGCAAGTAAATACTATAAAAGAATAGAAGTAGTAAAAGATGGGATTTTTGAAAAGGATGTTAGTGAGGTTGATTTTAATTCTTTGCCTTTATTGGATAAGGATTCAAGTCAAAAACTAGGAGATAGGGTTATGGGACAAATGACAGATTTAGTATCTCAGTTTTCTGTCTCAAGTTTATACACCCAAATAAATTATCTTAATGATATAGTTAGGGTAACACCTTTAGAATATGCAAATGTTATTAAATATTTTACTAATAGGAAAGAAGGCGTAAAAGGGTATATTATTTTAAACTCAGTTACTGGTAAGGCGGAGTTGGTACGTTTAGATAAAGGTATGAGATATATGCCATCTGCTTTATTTAATGAAAATTTATATAGAAAATTAAGGTTTGAATATCCAACTAAAATTTTTGGTAAACACGAATTTGAAATAGATAACAACGGCAATCCATTTTGGGTTATACCGACATTATCTTATGCAGGAGTTGGTTTAAGGCGAGATGTAACAGGCGTTGTAACTTTAGATCCAATTACTGGTGAAACAACAAAATATAAAGTGGGTGAAATACCATCTTGGATTGATCATGTTTACCCTACAGAGCTTATTTTAGAACAAGTTAACGACTGGGGTAAATATGAAAAAGGCTATATTAATTCAGTGTTTGGACAAAAAGGAGTTATTGCAACCACAGAAGGGTATAATTATACAGTGATGAATGATGATGTTTATTTGTATACAGGAATTACATCTGTAGCTACTGATGAATCAAATATAGGATTTATATTGACAAATTTAAGAACTAAAAATACTGTGTTTTATCCAGTGTCTGGTGCAGAAGAATTCTCAGCAATGGCAAGTGCAGAAGGTCAAGTACAGCAAATGAATTATCGTGCAACATTTCCGTTGCTAATTAATTTAAATAACAAGCCTACTTATTTATTATCATTAAAAGATAATGCCGGTTTAGTAAAGATGTACGCATTTGTTGATGTCGTAGATTATCAAAAGGTAGTTGTTACAGATGCAAAAGAAGGTATCAAAAAAGCAGCACAAAATTATTTAGGTAATGATTTAAACATTATAGATGAAAAGGACATGGTATGGGAAAAGATAACTATATCTTCGATTAAAACAGCAATTATTGATGGCACTTCATACTATTATTTTTTAGATAATTTAAATAATAAATATAAGGTTTCAATAAAAGTAAACCCAAACATATTACCATTTATTGAAGAGGGTATGAAGTTGAATGTTGTTTATTGTGATTCGGATGATATATATGAAATATTAAAAATTAGTAAGTAGTTCGTAGTAATTTTTTAAAAAGGAGAAAAAATGAACGAAAAAACAATTAATAATTTTTATTTATCAAAGGAAAAAAGACTAAAGTTATTAGAATATCAAAACATTGATATTTCATCCGTTGTTCCACTTTTAATACCTTTAACAATAGATTTAATGGATCAATGTTATAAACATTTAATGGAGTTTCATGATTTTAATAAGAAAAAAAATAAAAAGTATTATAAAATACAATTAAAGGTTACTGAACAATTAAAAGATTTATTAACAATAAAAAAGGAATTAATAAAGGAATATAACAATTCAAATATACAAACTAAAGCTGACTTATATAAATATATTTATGCGTATCAAATGATTGAGCAGTTTTATGATCAATACATATATAGATTGTTAATAAAATCTTTAAAGGAACACTTTTCAAAAAACTTTTGGGAATATCATCAATTAGATCAATTTATTATTAAAATGCTACTCAATGACAATTACTCAATATTTTTAGAAACAAAAGAAGAGTTAAGCACTGGTAGAGTTTGTTTTGATTTTGATGAATCATTTCAAATAATAAATGATGTAACTAAAAAAGATGAAATTGTAAAATTAAATTATATTAAAATGATCGGTAATATTATTAATGATTATCCATGTGAAGAGTTTTTAATGTTACATAACCCTTATAGTACATCTATTAATAATTTGGTCAATAACATTAAAATTTCAATAGATTTTGATAAGCAGAAAAAATTAATAAAAAGAAAAAATTTAAGATATAAATTTTAATAATGAATAAAAAATCTCTAAATTCACCATTATAAAAGGTGAAAGGAGATTTTTTTATGGCACGCTACAAAGTTGAAATTAGTGGCGTGAATACTGCGGATATTAAAGTTTTAACTAATGAAGAAATGACAAAATTATTCATTGAATTTCAAAACGGTAATCAATTAGCAAAAGAAGAACTAGTAAATGGAAATTTAAAATTAGTCTTAAGCATATTAAGAAGATTTCAAAATCGTACTGATAATATGGATGATTTATTTCAAGTGGGGTGTATTGGATTAATAAAAGCTATAGATAATTTTGATTTAAAACACGAGGTGAGATTTTCAACATATGCAGTTCCAATGATTTTAGGTGAGGTTAAAAGATATTTAAGGGATAATAACAGTGTTAGGATTGCTAGAAGTATAAAAGATACTGCGTATAAAGCTTTAACAGCAAAAGAAAAACTGACCAATAAATTAGGTAAAGAACCAAGTGCTGAAATGATTGCTAAGGAATTGAATATAACTGAATATGAAGTTAATTACGCATTAAACTCGATGAAAGATGCAATTAGCATGTTTGAACCTATATATAACGATGGAGGTGATACAATATATTTGGCTGATCAATTAGGGGATAACAATAAGTATTATTACGACCAAGAGTCTTACATTGCACTTAGTTCCTCTTTGAACAAGCTTAAAGAAAAAGAAAGATATATAATTTACTCAAGATATATGGTGGGGAAAACTCAAGTTGAGTTAGCAAAAGAAATAGGAATATCTCAAGCACAAATATCTAGATTAGAAAAAGGAGCATTGGAAGATTTGAGAAAATTAATAGGATGATCATTATATAATTAATTTTTAATATAATTAATTAGGTGATTAAAATGAGATTATCAGAATTACAAGATAAAGATGTCGTAAATGTAGTTGACGGTAAAAAAATTGGGAACATCATTGATATTATTATTAATAAAGATGGAAACATGAAATCATTAATTATTGAAAAAAGTAAATTTATTGTTTCAATGTTTACAATGAAAGATGAAATAGAAATAGAGTGGAGTCAAATTGAAAAAATTGGAGAAGATGTAATTTTAGTAAAAATGACTTTTTAAACTTACAACCAAAACTATATGTTTTGGTTTTTTAATGTTAAATATTATTAGTAGATTTACATTGTTAAATTTGTTATAATAAATCAGGTGGTACTATGAAAAAACATATATTTTTTATAAGTGTTATTGTTGTTTTAATATTAATATATATTTTTTTAAATTATGAGAACAAAGTAACGGTTTATAACAAAAATTATTTTTATATGGATACATATATAAATGTAAAAATTTATACGAAAGATAAAAAAGCAGAAAAAATATTAGAAGAAGTAGATAATATATATAAAGAATACCATTACTTAACGGATCGTTTTAATGCTTATGATAATATTGAAAATATTTATTATATTAATAATAATGATAGTAAAGATGAGTTCTTAACAATAGATAATAAATTATATGAACTTTTAGAGTATAGTTTGGTTTGGAAAGAAAAAAGTAAAGGTGTATTTAATATTGAAATAGGTAATGTTATTGATATTTGGAAAAATCATATTGAAAAACAAGATGGCATTCCTTTTGAAAAAGAATTGAAAGAAGCGATGAATACGACAAAACAAGTTGTTTTATTAGAAAACAACAAAATATTAAATAATAAACCTAATATTGACTTAGGTGCGATTGCAAAAGCATATGCTACTGATGTCGTGGGCCAACATTTAAAAGATAATGGATTTAATAAGTTTCTAATTAACGCTGGTGGACATGTTTTAGTTGGAGATAAATATAGAAAAGATTTATATAAAATTGGAATTAGGCATCCTAAAAATCCTCATGAGAATTTAGTTGTTGTTAAAGGTGAAAATATATCTATAGCTACAAGTGGCAGTTATGAAAGATTTTATGAATATGAAAATAAAAGGTATAATCATATAATTAATCCCCAAACTTTATTTCCGGGTGATTATATGCAAAGTGTTACAGTTATATCTAATGATAGTAAATTAAACGATGTGTTGACAACTTTGTTATTTTTAATGCCGATTGAAGATGGCGTTGAATTTGTATCTTCAATTGATAATGTAGAAGCTATTTGGTATTCTAATAATGATAAAATAATTAAAAGTAAAGGTTTTGAAAAATATGAACAAAAGTGATATTAGTTTAATAATATTTATAATTGTGTTTTCTATTATTATATTATTATCAATTGTTTTTAATAAAAGTAATGGCGAGAAGATTGCCAAAGTTTATTATGAAAATGAATTGTTGTTATCTATTCCTTTAATGGATAGCAAGTCAAAAACATTTAGTGTTAAGGGATATAATGGTGATGTAATTATTAAAGTTGATGGAAATAAAATAATGGTAGAAGAGGAAAATAGTCCGTTAAATTTATGTTCAAAACAAGGTTGGATTAAAGAGACATATGAAACAATAGTTTGTTTACCAAATAAAATAATTATTGTAATAGAAGCATCTACAGAATTAGATGCTGTTGTAAAATAGGTGAAATTATGGAATTAGAAAAACATATTAAATTATCAATGTTATTAGCGCTTTCTGTTGTTTTAGCATTAATAGAAAGTACTATACCATTTTTTAGTGGTCACATACCCGGTCTCAAATTGGGACTCGCTAATACTGTGATTTTGTTTGTTTTATATTATTATTCTTTTAAAGATTCGTTATATGTTTCAGTTTTAAGAGTATTTTTAATGGGTATACTAAGAACGGGGCTTTTTAGTCAAACATTTACATTTAGCTTGGCGGGTGCATTATTTAGTGGAATTACTATGTATTGTGCTAAAAAATTTACACCACTTTCTATAATTGGTGTGAGTATAATTGGTTCAATTTTTCATAGTGTTGGGCAAATAATAGTTGCTATAATTGTTTTGAAATCAGTAAGTATGATCTATTATTTACCGTGGTTATTATTATTTTCAATACCAACGGGGATGATTGTGGGTAAAATAAGTAAAGAAATGGTAAATTATTTTGAAAATGATTTGCAAAACAATTAAATATCATATATAATTTTAATGTAATGTAGGAGGGAATTAAATGAAGAAAAGAATTTTAATTTTAATGTTAGTCGCATTAATGGTTATAACTGGGTGTACTAAAATAGAAGATGAAGGTATATATAAAGAAGGAACATATTTCGGTAGTGCTCTTGATAATTATGGAGGAAGTAACAGTGTTGCTACAGCAGTTGTTTATGTTGACTCAAACGGGAACATTAAGTCAGTTTATTTAGATACAACATTTGAAAAGGATGGGGTAATAACTACTAAAAAAACATTAGGTGAAGATTATGGAATGAGAATTGCATCCCCTATTTCAAAGGAATGGTTTGAACAAGTTGAAGCACTAGAAAGTGCAATAGTAGAAAAACAAAAATTAGATTTTATTGAGTGGACAGACGACGATAAATCAATTACTGATTCAATAAGTGGTGTTACAATGAAAATTGATGCATTATATGCTGCTGTTAAAGATGCTATTGCCCAAGCTGAATAAAAGATAAGTTAAAACTTATCTTTTTTAATTGTTATCCAACTTTATTATTAAATTATTTCATGTTATAATGTTGTTGGTGAGATGAATGTATAAAAAATTAACATTAATTAGTTTATTGTGTTTAATAATAGACCAATTGACAAAATATATAGTTACTATAAAAATGAATTTATTTGATAGTACAAATATTATCAAATCATTTTTTTCTATCACCTATGTGAGAAATTTTGGTGCTGCTTGGAGTATTTTAGAAGGAAATGATTTGTTTTTAATAGTTGTAGCAATTATGTCAATAATTTTAATATATTATTATTTTATAAAAAATAAGGTTTTAAATAATAAAAACATATTAATATTAGGTACTTTAATTGGGGGTATTATGGGTAATTTAATTGATCGTATAATATTAGGTTATGTTGTAGATTTTTTAGATTTTACTGTTTTCAATTACGACTTTCCAGTTTTTAATTTTGCGGATTGTTTTATTGTAATTTCAATATTCTTTTTAATAATTGAAATATTTAAAGAGGAGCAAAAAAATGCAGAAAATAATAGTAGAACATAATGATGATAACAAACGAATTGATACATATTTAATTGAAAAACTGAATATTAGTCGCAACCAAATACAAAAGTTAATTAATGATAAAAATATATTAGTTAATGATAAGAGTGTTAAAAACAGTTATATTTTAAAAAATGGTGATGTTATTATTATAAAAAGAATTAAAGATAACAAAATAAAAGTATGTGCTGAAAAATTAGATTTAAATGTTATTTATGAAGATGATTGTATTATAATAATTAACAAACATAAAGACTTAGTTATGCATCCAGCAGTTGGTAATGAAAGTGGAACGCTAGTAAATGCTTTATTATATCATTTTGATAATCTTAGTGATATTAATGGAAAGTTAAGGCCAGGAATTATCCACCGTTTAGATTCTCAAACTACAGGACTAGTAGTAGTTGCTAAAGATAATGAAAGTCATAAATTTATTGCTAAACAATTAAAAGACAAAACTATGGTGAGAAAATATTACGCATTAGTTTGGGGAATTATAAATAATCAAACTGGCACAATTGACGCTCCAATTGGAAGGGATTTAAATAATCGTAAAAAATTAACTGTTACTTCTCATAATAGTAAAGATGCTATTACTCATTTTAAGGTAATAAAGCGATTTGAGAAAACAACTTTAGTAGAAGTTAGTTTAGAAACTGGAAGAACTCATCAAATAAGAGTTCATTTCCAATATATAAAACATCCGGTTGTAAATGACCCATTATATGGTAGAAAAAAAACAATTGATGAAACAGGTCAGTGTTTACACGCAAAAACAATAGGCTTTATTCATCCAAGCACTAATGAATATATGGAGTTTACTAGTGATTTGCCAAGTGAGTTTATAAAAGTTATGAATTTAGTCAATAAACAATAATTTAAATAAACATAAAATAAACTAGTCATAAATTAGAAAGTGGTGATATTATGAATCAAATAATTCAAAATGAAGGTGATGATTTAGTAATAAAACTATTACATTATTTTATAACTGAGGAAGGATATAATCCAATTGTATTACATGGTGCTAAAGAAGAAATTTGGTTAGAAAATTTAAATAACGATTATCAAATAATTAGAATTACTTCTAATTACATACATAATAAAGAACAATTAAATTATGACATATATAAAACTAGTAGAATTATGAAAGATATTAAGAAAAAAACTTTATCACTCAATATTAATACATTAAACATATTTTTAAATTTAGGTGAAAATGTAGAACTTCAATTAAAGCCTAATGATATTACATGTATTAATATTAAAGAAATCGATGATTTAAAAAAAGAAAAAGTTATTTTAGAAAACTTTCCAAAACTACCTTTTAAAACAGATTATAAAGAAAAAGGAATCGAATTGTTTATGAAATTAACAAAAGATATTAACAAAAAAAATGAAGAAGATGCAAGACGGGCTGAAGATATTTTTAAAATGGAAAAACCAATTGTTACTTTAATAATAATAGCAATTAATTTAATACTATTTTTAATGATGTATTTATTTGGTAATGGCAGTAGAAATGTTGAAACTTTAATTAATTTTGGGGCTAGTTTTCCAAAATACATACTTGCGGGTGATTATTATCGATTAATTACTAGTTCATTTTTACATATAGATATTTTCCATTTAGCCTTTAATAATTATGCATTATATATAATCGGTCCTCAACTTGAAAGTTTTTATGGAAAAACTAAATTTATTGTAATATACCTTTTTAGTGCAATTACATCAAGTTTATTATCTATGTTGTTTTTTGATGGTGTAAGTGCTGGGGCATCCGGTTCCATCTTTGGGCTTTTAGGAGCATTATTATATTTTGGATATCATTATCGTGTATATTTAGGCTCTGTAATAAGATCACAAATAATACCATTAATATTAATAAATTTATTAATTGGATTTAGTTTGCCAGGGATAAACAACGCTGCACATATTGGAGGGTTGATTGGTGGAGTATTAATTTCAATGGCACTTGGTGTTAAGTATAAATCAACCACTTCGGATAAGGTTAACGGTTGGGTAATGACAGCAATGTTCACTGTATTTTTAGTATATTTAGCGTTTTTTGGAATATAAAAAGGATTGTTAATATATCGCAAATAAAAAAAGTTAGTTTTAAACTAACTTTTATAATTTTCTATATAATCCAATAGCGCGCCCTAAAACTGTAATGTTGTGTACTATTATTGGTTCCATATGATCATTTTCAGGTTGCAATCTGATGTGATCTTTTTCTTTATAATAAGTTTTAAGGGTAACTTCATTTTCATCGGTCATAGCAACAACAATATTACCATTGTAGGCATTATTGCATCTTTCAACAATAACGGTATCTCCATCATATATCCCAACATTGATCATACTATCGCCTTCTACTAATAAAGTAAATACTTCTTTATTACTTGGAATTAAATGGCTAGGTAATGGAAAGAAGTCATTAGGATTTTCAATAGCCTCAATTGGTGAGCCGGCTGTTATTTTTCCTAAAAGAGGTACCTTTACAACATCTTGTTCAGTATTCAAATATTCATTTTCTACTAAAAGTTCAATTGCACGATTTTTCGTGTTTTCTTTTTTAATAACACCTTTTTTTTCTAAATTACATAAATGGGCATGGATTGTAGCCGTAGATGAAACACCCATAGCTTTAGCAATTTCCCTAATAGTAGGGGGATACCCATTTTCATTTATGTATTTTTTTATATATTGTAAAATTTCATTTTGACGACTAGTTAACTTTGTCATAAACACCTCCTACTTATATTTATAAATAAATTTTAACATAACTTTACAAAAAAGTCAAACATTTGTTCGTTTTGAGGTTGACACAAACAAACGTTCGTGATATATTGTGTTTAATAGAGGAGGGGTATTGTGTTAGAATTATTAAAAAATAAGATGGTGATCAGTTTTATGATTTTTGTTGTTACTATAATTTATTTTGACTCGGTGAATGTTAGGAAAATGGAAGAGTTAGAAAAAAACAATGAAAATATCCAAATAACTATTAACGACTACTAATTAATCTTTATTATTATATTTTATTTTGGTATACTAATAATAGAGGTGGAATAATGAGAAATCAACAAAATACAAAGATTAGTTTTGATGAGATGGCTATTAATTATTTAAAAGGATTAGCAATTGATATGATAAATGAGGCAGGCAGTGGACACCCTGGTATAGTACTTGGTGCTGCTCCTATAATGTATACTTTATACAAAAATCATTTAAAATATAGTACAGTTGATCCAAGTTGGATTAATAGAGATCGTTTTGTAATGTCAGCGGGGCATGGTTCAGCATTATTGTATGCTATGTTGTATATGGCTGGTTTTAATATATCTTTGGATGATTTAAAAAAATTTAGAAGAAGTGGTTTTCCTACACCAGGTCATCCAGAATACGGTGTAACAAGTGGAGTAGATATTTCCACTGGACCATTGGGGCAAGGAATTGCTAGCGCTGTTGGGATGGCATTAGGTGGAAAAATTAATAATGAAAAATATGGTACGACAGATAATAAAAAAATATTTGGTTCAAATAAGTCTGTTTTTGATTACCGTGTTTATGTATTATGTGGTGATGGTGATTTAATGGAAGGTATATCATATGAAGCTGCATCATTAGCGGGAACACTATGTCTTAACAACTTAATAGTGTTATATGATTCTAATGATATAAGTTTAGATGGGCCTACATCAAATTCATTTGATGAAAATGTACTGGAACGTTTTAAATCTATGGGATGGAATACGGAATTAGTAAGAAATGGTGAAGATTTATCAGCAATTAATCGAGCAATTAATCGTGCTAAATCATCATCAAAACCAACTATTATTGAAATTAAAACAACTATTGGTAAAGGTACATCGCTTGAAGGAACTCATGAGGTGCATGGAAAAGTTTTAGGTGATAAAGAAACATTATTATTAAAACAGAAACTTCATTTGCCCGAGAATAAATTTTATATACCTAAAGGTACGTTAGACTATTTTAGAAAAGAAGTTAGTAAACGATACCAAAAATATTTTTATGAATGGGATGATATTTATAAAGAATATGTAGAAAGTAAATATCGTGGTGATTATAATTTATTTAACAATGTAGTAACAAGTCGTTTTAACATTGATGTTGTAAGTATGGGGTGGGATTATTTAATGTTTGAAAAAGACTCTTTACGCGATATTAATGGTAAAATAATGTTAAAGTTAAGTGAAAAAATAGATACTTTTATTGGCGGTAGTGCAGACGTAGGAACTTCTACTAAAACTTATTTACATACTCAACCCGATATAACTAAGGAAAACTATAATGGTAAAAACATTTGGTTTGGTGTTCGTGAGCATGCAATGGCTGCAATATTAAATGGATTAGCATTGACAGGTTTTAGGCCATTTGGTTCAACTTTTTTATCATTTGCTGATTATCAAAAACCATCGATAAGATTATCTGCATTGATGAATTTACCTGTTACTTATATATATACACATGACTCTATTTCAATAGGACCGGATGGTCCAACTCATCAACCGATTGAACAATTAGCTATGTTAAGATCAACTCCTGATGTTAATGTGTTTAGACCTGCTGATGCCAAGGAATTAGTTGGTTGCTGGCATGAAATACTAAATAATAAAGGAACAAATTGTTTAATTGCATCAAGAAATCATGTTGAAATATTAAGGACAACTGATCCATCAAGAGTTAAATATGGTGCTTATGTAGTTAAGGCTGAAAGGGAAAGACTAGATGGTATTATTATTGCAACTGGTAGTGAAGTTAGGACATCATATAATATTGCCGTTGAAATATATGAAACTCATAATATTGATTTAAGAGTAGTTAGCATGCCTTCAATGGAACTATTTTTAGAGCAAACGGACTTATATAAACAGAGATTGTTACCATCAAATGTAAAAACTATTGTAATAGAAGCTGGTTCCTCTTTCGGTTGGCATCGCTTTGTAAAAGATGAAAGTGATTTAATTACAATTAGTAATTATGGAATAAGCGGAACGAGGGAAGAAGTTTTAAATTATTGTGATTTCACATATACTCAAATTAAAAATAGAATATTACAAAAATATAAAGAATAATGTTTAAAATTATTCTTTTTTCTACAAAAATTTAATAAAAAAAATAATACAATAATATAGGTGATACGATGAGAAAATATTATGCATTTGTAATAAAAAAGGAAGTGGCATCACTTTATGAGTTTAACTTAAAAGAATTATATGTTAGTTTATATCAACTTTATAATTATAAAAATTCAAATATAAATCATCCCATTAGTTTATATAAGCAAATGTGTAATAAATATAATACTAAAAATTTCATTAAAATACTATTAACTATTCCTAATATTAAAAATAACAATAATAAATTTTTATATTTAACAAAAAAAGAGGCAAGTTTATTATTTGTTAATTATTCAACATTAGTAATTATTACTAATTCAAATTTTCCTTATTTTTTTTGGATATTGAATTTATATAGTAATTATGTATTTATATGTGATTTTGAAAACAATGATTATTTTTGGTTGTCTAAACAAATAATAACTTTAAGGTAAGTGAATATAATTAATATAAACCTTGATTAAAATAATATTATTTAGTAAAATTAGTATATAGAAAGGATGATATAATGAATTGGACAGCCTTTTTAATGGATTTATTAAAAGTAATATTTGGATTAATTAGTGGAGCTTTAATAGGTTTTTTTATAGCTCGTAATTACATGAAAAAATATATGAAGCAAAATCCACCTATAAATGAACAAATGATAAGAGCAATGATGCAGCAAATGGGACGAACACCAAGCCAAAAACAGATTAACCAAATGATGAAAACGATGACTAAATATATGGATTAGTCATTTTTTTATTGTTATTTTTATCAAACTGAATAAGATGTATTAAGGATAGTCGATGAAAGGTGATTTAATGGAAATTAAAAGTTTGCTAGAGGTATGTAAAGGAAAGATTATTAATGAATATAATCCTAAATTCAATAAAATAAAAAAAATAAGATTAGACAGTAGATTAATAAAAAATGGTGATTTATTTATTGCAATTGTTGGTTTAAAATATGACGGTCATGATTATATCAAAGATGCACTTAATAAAGGTGCTGGTGCAATTATAACTGAAAGGAATATAGGTTTTGAAACATCAGTACCTATAATAAAAGTTAAAAACACATATGAAGTGTTAATTAATATAGCTGATTATAAAAGAAAACTATATAATATACCACTAATTGCAGTAACAGGTAGTGTTGGTAAAACTACTACTAAAGATTTAATATCATATATATTGTCTACAAATTACAACGTGTTAAAGAGTAAAAAAAGTAATAATAATCATATAGGGGTTCCTAAAACAATGTTTGAATTAAATGAGAAACATAATATAGTGGTAATGGAACTAGGAATGAATCACAAAGGGGAGATAAAGCAACTATCGGAATTGTGTAAACCTACTACTTCAGTAATTACAAATATAGGCACATCTCATATAGGTAATTTAGGTTCAGTAAGAAATATTTTTAAATCAAAACTAGAAATATTAAGTGGTATGAATTCAGGTGTTATAGTTATTAATGGTGATGATAAATTTTTAAAAAAACACAAGTATAAAAATTTTAATATTTTTAAGTGTGGGTTGAAAGAGAGTAATGATTTAATTGCTTACAATATTAAGCAGTACTTTGATAAAACTACTTTTCAAATACAAGTAGAAAATAAAGAGTATGATGTTGTATTTAATATCCCTGGTATTCATTTAATTACTAATGTATTATTGGCAATAAAAGTAGGATTAATTTATAAAATTCCTATTAAAGATATATTAAAAAGAATTGGAAATTTTAAAGCAATTGATAAAAGAATGAATGTGCAAAAACTTAGAAAAAATAATATATTAATTGAAGATTGTTACAATTCTAGTTATGAATCATTAATAGGTGTGTTAAATTTATTAGAAAAACATCCATTACACAAAATAATAATTTTAGGAGATATTTTAGAGCTCGGGAAATACAGTAAAATTATTCATAAAAAAATTCATAGAAAATTAAAGAGGATTCATAATAAAACAGTACTTTTAGTAGGAGAAGAAATGAAAGTATTAAAAAGAAAATATTATCACTTTCAAGATAATGTTCAATTAGTAAATCATTTGAAAGAAATGGATTTAAGTAATTGTATTATTTTAATAAAAGGGTCCCGAAAAATGCAGTTAGAAAAAATAACTACATATTTAAAAAATATGTAGTTATTTCTATGTGTTTTATTGACAATTTTCTACATAAAATATATAATTGAAATATACGATTGAAAGAGGTATTGCTGATGTTGAAAAATATTATAAAAAAAATTAATCAAAGAATAATAGATGAAAATTCTAAAAAACAAATTAAAAAGGCTTTTACTTTAGTTGAACTACTAGCGGTGATATTTATTATTGGTATCGTTTCAGTTATTGTAGTTCCGACTGTTGGAAGATTGATGAGACAAAGTAGGGAAGAGTTGTACCAAACTCAAATGGATAATATTGAAGAAGGGGTTAAGAGTTGGTCTTCAACATATCCTACACTTTTACCTGAAAATGATGGCGAACAAATCACATTAACTCTTGGTCAATTAAAAAAGGGTGGATTTGTCCAAAAAGATATAAAAGATCCTAGAAATAGGAAACTATTTCCAAATGATATGGAAATAGTTGTTCATCGCGTTATGAATAGTTATAAATATGAAATCATCGAAAATTCAGGTGGAGTAGATGACGAAATTGATTATGATGCTCCAACTATTGTTTTAAATGGTTTAGCTCATGAGATTGTTGAAATAAATTCCTATTATAATGAAAAAGGTGCAGAGGCAAGGGATCCAAATGGTGTGCTTCTAGATAATATAGATATTGTCATTAAATTAAATGATAAAACTGTTTCAAATATTGAAACTAATAAACTTACACAATATAAAGTTATATACACCGTTACTCATGATGGCAGGAGTTCTTCGGTTGTAAGAACTGTATCAATCAAAGATACAATTCCACCGGTTTTAACTATACCAAGTAATATAACTATATTTGATGAAGAAGTTGCAAGTTTTGATTTCATGGAAGGTGTAAAAACGTCAGATAATTCATTAGGTGATGTTTCTGTTGAGGTAAAAGGAAATTTAAGCACCATGCCAGGGCAGTATTTAATCACTTATATAGCTAAAGATCCATCAGGAAATGAAACTAAAAAAACAAGGTATATTACGGTAATAAGTGCTAGTCATCCGGAAATTGTTTTAAAAGGGAATAATCCCTTATCTATATACGTTGACACTTCATATATGGAGCCTGGGTTTACAGCTCATGATAAAAGTGAAGGTAATTTGACAAATAAAGTGTTAATTAATACAAATATAAATCCAAGTAGACCAGGTACTTACAATGTAACTTATTCTGTAACTAATAAATTTGGTAATACAACAACTGTTGTAAGGACAATATATGTAGTTGATAATATTCCACCGGTTATAGCATTTGAACCAAATGGTAATTCAAAATATGCAAGAAATCATAGTACAAAGGTAATAGTAACAGATGCTCATAGTATTGTGGATAATCAAAGTTTAAAATATTTATGGAGTACATCAACTTCAACTCCAAAAGAAGGGGATTTTACTAATACATTTACTAACAATGGCACTATTAATACACCAAGGGATGTAACTGGTGATTATTACTTATGGATAAAAGCTTCAGATGTTGCAGGCAATACTAAAATTCAAAGAACTAATGTCTTTAAATTAAATAATACAGCACCAACTTTAAATTTATTAGGTCAAAACCCAATGACCGTTAATGTTGGTACTTCATATAAAGATCCAGGCGCGACAGCGACTGATGCGATTGATGGTAATATAACTTCAAATATTACAACAAGCGGAACTATAAATATGAATGTAATAGGATCATATAAGATAACTTATACTGTTAAAAACAGTGCTGGAACGGTATCGACTGCAACAAGAACAGTAAATGTAGTTGATAATATACCGCCAGTAATATCGTTTAGCCCAAATGGTAATAGTACATATAAACAAAATCATAATACAAAAGTAACGGTTACTGATGCTCACAGTGGCGTTGATAATGGAAATTTAAGATATTTATGGCATGTAAGTACAACTACACCAAATGAACAATTATTTACAAATTCGTTTACAAACGAAAGTAACCTTTCATTACCTAGTAATCAAACTGGAACATATTATTTATGGATAAAAGCTTTAGATAAAGCTGGTAACACCTCTATTCAAAGAAGTAATGCTTTTAATTTAGATAATGTTAAACCAGTAATAACACTAACTGGTAGTTCATCTATGACTATTAATAGGGGAAGTACATTCCAAGATCCCGGTGCGACAGCTAGTGATAATATTGATGGTAATATTACAAATAAAATAATAGTATCAGGTTCTGTAAATATTAATAAAGTTGGTACATATACAATAACTTATAATGTATCTGATTCGGCTGGTAATGTCGCTACGCCTGTTAAGCGAACTGTTGTTGTAATTGATAGTGAGGCACCTGTAATAACCATTAAAGGGAGTAATCCAGCAATAGTAAATGTAGGGACATCTTATAAAGATGAAGGTGCAACTGCAATTGATGACGTTGATGGAGATGTAACAAATAATATTACAACAAGTGGAACTGTAAACATAAATATACCTGGTACATATACAATAACGTATACTGTATCCGATTCAGCTGGTAATAAAGCAACAGCTAAAAGGACAGTAAATGTAGTTGATAATATACCACCAGTAATATCATTTGGTACAAATGGTAATAGTACATATAAACAAAGTCATAGTACAAAAGTAACAGTTACGGATGCTCACAGTAAAGTAAATACAAGTAGTTTGAAATATTTATGGAGTACAAGTACATCAACACCAAGTGTAAGTAGTTTTACAATTAACTTTAATAATAATGGTACAATATCTACTCCAACAGGAGTAAGTGGAAATTATTACTTATGGATACTAGCAGAAGATACTGCAGGAAATAGAAAAATTCAAAGAAGTAATGTGTTTAGACTAGATAATACTAAACCAGTAATAACGTTAAATGGAGACTCTATAGTTACTCTAAATGTAGGAGGAACATATACTGATGCTGGAGCAACAGCGACTGATAATGTGGATGGTAATATTACATCGCGAATAACAACAAGCGGAACTATAAATATAAATATACCAGGTACATACACTATAACGTATACTGTATCTGACACCGCTGGTAATAAAGCAACAGCTAAAAGGACAGTAAATGTAGTTGATAATGTACCACCAGTAATATCGTTTAGTTCGAAAGGTAATAGTACATATAAACAAAGTCATAGTACAAAAGTAACAGTTACTGATACTCACAGTAATGTAAATACAAGCAGTTTAAAATATTTGTGGAGTACAAGTACATCAACACCAAGTGAAGGAAGTTTTTCTAGCTCATTTGTTAATGGGAATACGATTGTAACACCTTCAGGTGCTAGTGGGAGATATTATTTATGGATATTAGCTAAAGATTCTGTTGGAAATACTTCAATTGAAAGAAGTAACGCATTTAATTTAGACAATATTCCCCCTGTGATAACATTAAAAGGTAGTGCAAACATGCGTATTGATCTAGGTTCAAGCTTCATGGATCCTGGTGTTACGGTGACTGATAATGTTGATACAAATATAGTTGCAACAGCAACTGGAACTGTAAACGTTAATGTACCAGGCTCATATAAAATAACTTATAAGGCAGCTGACAGCAGCGGTAATTATGCTACACCTGTTGTAAGGACAGTAATAGTTGCGGATAATACAGCACCTGTAATAACATTAAAGGGAAGTAATCCTGTTTTAATTAATGTTGGCACAACATATGTTGATGCTGGAGCTACTGCCATGGATGATGTTGATGGTGATATAACTCATAAAATTGCAGTTACTGGAACAGTAAACGTTAATAGACCAGGGAATTACACTATAACTTACAAGGTATCAGATTCTTCCAATAATCAAACTACTGCCACAAGAACAGTAATGGTAATAGATAATGTACCACCTGTTATAAATTTTGATACAACAGGTAACACAACATATGCTAGATCTAGAAGTGTTAAAGTATCTGTAACAGATGCTCATAGTAGTGTAAATAATGCTAGTTTAAAATTTGTTTGGTCTACATCAATGGCTGAACCTATTGAGGCAGTATTTACTTCCCCATTCAATAATAATGCCAATATTATGACACCTTCTAATGTGACTGGTAAATATTATTTGTGGGTAATAGCAAAAGACACTGCTGGTAATGTTGCAAAGAAAAGAACTAATGCATTTTATATTGATAATACTCCACCAGAGGTAACTTTCACTCATTCAAATAATTATAATACGTATGCAAGGAGTCATGATGTTACAGTATCTATTTTGGATGAACATTCAGATTTAGGTAGTTTATATTATCTTTGGACTAATAGCACATCAACTCCGTCTAGGTCAGATTTCGTTAATAAATTATCTGCAAAAGGAACCAAATTAACAACGCCATCCAATGTAACTGGGATATATTATTTATGGATTAGTGCCGAGGATGAGATCGGAAACGTAACAACTACTAGAAGTGTTGGTTTCCGCGTGGCTGATACTGGACCAACTATAAAGGTTGATCCAAACGGTTCTTGTAAAACCTCAAGGCCGCCTACGCCAATAGATCCAACTGTTCCTCATGATCCAAAGTTTCCTGATTTGGGCGATACTCCAAACAATTATTTCCCAGAATCACTGGGAGGGTCAGATTGTAACTATAAACCTGAATACGAGGTGAAAGTTATAATAAGTAGTCCGGTATTTATACCATCGGCCTCTTATGGTTGGGTAAAAACTGGGGAAGAAAACTATCCACTATTTATGTTACCAGCTAATGGAATAATAAATTCTCCTAGAATAATATTGGATGAATCATATAGATTAAAAATTATAGCAACCGATTCACTTGGAAATAAGTCAACTTTTATAAGTAATTTATATAGATCAAAATCCCCAGATGATCCTTGTTGTCCGCCGGGTGGAGGAATATGTTTTTGTTAGGTAAACTATTAAAAGATCACTACGAGGTGATCTTTTCTTTTACTTTACACAATATATGTGAGTTTTTTTGACAATAAATAAATGTGATTATATAATTAATATAATAGGAGGAAAAAATGAGTAGTAAAGAAACAAATAATTTTAAAAAAAGTAAAGGATTTACATTAATTGAGTTGCTAGCAGTAATACTTATAATAGGTATAATTTCACTTGTCGCGATACCAGCAATTGATAGGGTAGTTAGACAAAGTAGGGAAGAATTATACTCAGCACAACTCTCAACTATTGAAAGTGCAGCAAAAGATTGGGCTGCTAGTAATGTTGATTTATTACCAGAAAACGAAGGTGAAAAAATAACATTGACTTTAGGCCAATTAAAAGTTGGTAAATTTGTAAAAGATGATATAAAAGATCCAAGAAATAAGCAACAATTCCCGAATGATATGGAAATATTAATAATCCGTGGTGTTAATTCATTGAATTATGAAATTGTTGAAGATTCTGGTGGAGTAAATAACATAATAAATTATGACTCACCAATAGTTGTTTTAAACGGTGAAGCTCATGAAATTGTTGAAATAAATGAGGAGTATATAGAAAAGGGTGCGTCTGCTAGAGAACCTAATGGCTCTTTATTGTATGATGTAGAAACAGAAATTAGATCAAATAACAATATTGTTAATAAAGTAGATACTAGTTTTTTATTACAGTATAAAATTACATATACAGCTGAATATAATGGTGTCAAGTCTTCTGTTATAAGAACTGTGACAGTAAGAGATACCAAACCCCCAACATTAACTATTCCATTAAATACGACTTTATCTGTTGATGAAGTTGCTAATTTTAATTATATGGATGGTGTCCAAGTTTCTGATAATTCCCGTGAAGTTATTAATGTGAAAGTATCCGGAAACATAAGTGCTTTACCTGGGGTTTATCTTATAACATATACTGCTGCCGATTCATCAGGAAATAAAACACAAAAAAATAGATCTATAACTGTTGTTAATCCAAGTTATCCAACTATTGAATTAAAAGGAAGTAATCCAACTGTAATTAATTTGGGTGAAACTTATCGCGATGCTGGCGTAATTGCTTTGGATAAAAATGATGGTGACTTAACTAATATAGTATCCATTTCTTCAAATGTTAATATCAATAGAGTGGGATCATATACAGTTTGGTACAAGGTGGCAAATAGTTTAAATAAAATTACCGAAGTTTCTAGAAAAGTTGTTGTTTCTGATAATATCCCACCAAATGTATCATTTAGCCCAAATGGTAGTAGTTCTATTGCACCAATTCATGAAACACAAATTACTGTTTCAGACGAACATAGTGCAATAGATTTAAATAGTTTAAAATATTTGTGGAGTAGCAGTACTGCAACACCAAAAGAAAGTAATTTTAATATAACCTTCACAAATGGGCAAACTGTTTCAACACCAAAAGGAGGAACAGGGAGTTATTATTTGTGGGTTATGGCAAAAGATGTGGAAGGAAATACTGCGATTGAAAGAAGTAATGCTTTTAATGTAACTGACGAAGGTATTCAAATTTCATTTAGCCCAAATGGAGACATTAATTTCAAAAAATCACATAGTACAAAAGTAAATGTTAACTCGCCATATGGATCAATAAATAATATTTATTATCAGTGGACAAAGTCAACTAATCCACCAAATAGTAATAGTTTTAATAAAACAATATCTAATAATGCCACGATAAGTACGCCTGATAAAGAAACAGGAAATTATTATTTGTGGATAAAAGCGGTTGATACTGCTGGGAACGAAAAAATAATAGGGAGTAATGCATTTAGTATTGATAATGAAGGACCTAGAATAACTATTAATCCAAATGGAAGTTGTATTAAGCCGCCTGGCACTATGCCTCCGATTTGTAATTATACTTCTAGATATTTGATAAATGTTGATATAACTGATAACAGCACAATAGAATTTGCTAGGTATCGTTGGAAATCTTTTAAACTAAATGAACCCCCTGTTGGTGGATCAAATGATTGGATAGATCTAACTACAAATAGTATAGTTTCAGTAAAAATGGAAAAAGGATACATATACTTTCTTACAATTGAAGCACAAGATATTTTAGGTAATAAAACTACATATACAAGTGGCGAATTCTCTTATCAAGAAGATGATAAGGGTGTTGAATATTAATATAAAAGTTGGTATCGATATCAACTTTTTTGCTTCTATTGAAAAAGATGAGAAAATAATATATAATTACTTTGTTAGGATGTGATTGTGTGAATATAAAATACAAATTATTATGCAAATCTACAAAAACAAGAGCTAGATTAGGTAAATTAGAAACTTTAAGAGGTACTTATGAAACACCGATGTTTATGCCTGTAGGGACTTTAGCAAATGTGAAAACATTAAGTCCAGAAGAATTAAAAGACGTTAATACGGGTGTTATATTAGCGAATACATATCATTTATGGTTAAGGCCCGGAGCTGATATTGTTCAAAAAGCTGGTGGACTTCATAAATTTATGAATTGGAATGGTCCGATTTTAACTGATAGTGGTGGATTTCAAGTGTTTTCATTGGCTGAAAAAAATAATATTAAAGAAGAAGGAGTACTGTTTAAAAATCACTTGGACGGTAGTAAGCTGTTTTTAACCCCTGAAATTTCAATTGAAGTACAAAACAAATTAAATAGTGATATTGCTATGAGCTTCGATGAATGTCCTCCATATCCTGTTAGTTATGAATATATGAAAAATAGTGTTGAAAGAACTTTAAGATGGGCTAAACGTGGCAAATCTGTACATAAAAATAATAATCAAGCATTATTCGGAATAATTCAAGGTGGTGAATTTGAAGACTTAAGAAAAATGAGTGCTATTGAAACTGTAAAAATTGGTTTTGATGGTTATGCAGTAGGAGGAACAAGTGTTGGTGAAGGTAAAGATGTAATGTATAAAATGATAGAATATTCAACATCGTATATGCCAGAGGATAAAGTTAGATATTTAATGGGGGTAGGGGAACCAATTGATATCATTGAAGGTGTAATTAGAGGAATTGATATATTTGATTGTGTTATGCCAACAAGGATTGCAAGACACGGAAGTGCTTTTACAACTACTGGAAAAATAAATATTAGAAATGCAAGATTTAAGGAGGACTTTACAACTTTAGACCATAATTGTGACTGTTATACATGTAAAAACTATACAAAAGCTTATTTGAGGCACTTATTTGTATGCAATGAATCATTAGGCGGAAGGTTGTTATCAATTCATAATGTTCGTTTTTTAATAAAATTAACTGAAGATTTAAGGCTAGCGATTAAAAATGATAATATATTGGAATATCGCGATGAATTTATTGAAAAATATTATAAAAAACAAAAATAAATTAAAAAGGTACTAGATATCTTTTTAATTTTCCCTTTTTTTGTTATAATTGTAATAGGGTGTAAATATGAATAATATATATAATTATACAATTGAAGAGTTGGAACAGTACTTTATTAATATAAATGAAAAAAAATTTAGAGCCATTCAAATTTATGAATGGTTATACAAAAAAAGGATAAATGATTTTACTGAAATAAATAATATTAATAAACAATTACTTAAAAAAATAAAAGATGATTTTTATATACCGAAGTTAATAATAGCAGAAAAACAACAAGGTGAAGATGTTTATAAATATCTTTTTAAATTAAATGACGAAAACACAATTGAAGCAGTTTTAATGCAGCATCCTTATGGCAATAGCTTATGTATTTCAACCCAAGTAGGTTGTAATATGGCTTGTACTTTTTGTGAAAGTGGAAGATTGAAAAAAATAAGAAACTTAGAAGTAAGTGAAATGTTATTGCCAATATTAATGATTGAAGCTGATTTAAAATTGAGAATTTCACACATAGTTTTAATGGGTATTGGAGAACCATTTGATAATTATAAAAATGTAATTAACTTCATAAATGTAATAAATAATCCCAAAGGAATAAATATAGGTGCAAGACACATAACTGTATCAACTAGCGGAGTTGTACCTAAAATCGAACAATTTATTGAAGATGGAAAACAAGTTAACTTGGCTATTTCTCTTCACGCCCCCAATGATCATATTAGAAATAAACTAATGCCTATTAATAAAGCTTATAATATATCTAAATTAATAGATGCTATTAAAAAGTATATAAATATTACTAACAGAAGGGTAACGATTGAATATATATTAATTAAAAATATTAATGATAGTGAAGAAAATGCAATTGAGCTTGCTAAACTTTTAAAAGGATTAAATTGTTATGTGAACTTAATCCCATATAATGAAACAAGCAATAAATCGTATAGGAAAAGTACAAAAGAAACAATGTTTAAGTTTTATGATATACTTAAAAAAAACAACATAAATGTAACAATTAGAAAAGAGTTTGGATCAAATTTAATGGCAGCATGTGGGCAACTTCGTGCGAATTATAAGGAGGGCCAATAATGGAATTTTTTTATATAACTGATTCTGGTAAAGTTAGAGATCATAATGAAGATAGCGTTACTATTGTGAAAAATAATAATAACGAATACTTACTACTTGTAGCTGACGGGATGGGAGGGCATAGAGCTGGTGAAATTGCTTCTAGTATTGCGATAACTCATTTAGGTAAAAGATTTAAAGAGTTAAGCAGTATTGGTACTAAGGAAGAAGCAATTAATTGGTTAAAAGATACTGTTAGTGAGGCAAATATTTTAATATGTAAGTATGCAGAGCAAAACCCTACAAGCTTAGGAATGGGAACAACTTTAGTACTTTGTTTAAAAACAGATGAGTATTTGTTGTTTGGAAATATAGGTGATAGTTCAGGGTTTGTTTTTAAAAATAAAAAACTGCACAAAATAACAGTGGATCATACTTTAGTAAATTTATTAGTTAATTCAGGGGAATTATCCGAGGAAGAAGCAAAAGATCATCCTAAGAAAAATGTATTAATGAGGGCACTTGGTGCAACAACAAAGGTTGAAATGGATATATTTGATGTTGAAGTAGATATAGATGGAGTTTTACTCTGTAGTGATGGTTTAACTAATATGTTAGATGATGATCAAATAAGTCGAGTATTAAATGAAAAAAGTACATTAGAAGATAAGTTAAATAAAATGATTTTAAAAAGTAATAATCGTGGTGGTACTGATAATATATCAATTGCATGTTATTTGAAGGATGGTGACAATGAATGATAATAAAAGGTCAAAAAATTAATGACAGATATCAAATAATAAGGCTTATTGGAGAAGGTGGCATGGCAAATGTTTACTTGGCCTTAGATACTATTTTAGATAGAAAAGTAGCAGTTAAGATTTTACGCGGTGATTTAGCAGATGATGAAAAATTTGTACGACGCTTTCAAAGGGAAGCTATTTCGGCTAGTTCACTTAACCATCCGAATATTGTTGAAATGTACGACGTTGGTGAAGATGATGGAAAATACTTTATTGTTATGGAATATATAGATGGACATACCTTAAAAAGTTTAGTTAAAAGAAGAGGTGCTCTTACTGTTCAAGAAGTAATAGACATAATGTTACAACTTACAAGTGCAATCGCACACGCCCATGATGGTTATATTATTCATCGTGATATTAAGCCCCAAAATGTTTTAATTTTAGATGATGGGCGATTAAAAATTACTGATTTTGGAATTGCTATGGCTCTTAATAGTAATGAATTAACACAAACTAATTCAGTTATGGGTTCTGTTCATTATTTACCACCAGAACAAGCTAATGGTAATGTCGCTACAATAAAGAGCGATATATATTCTTTGGGAATATTAATGTATGAATTAATAATAGGCAAAATTCCTTTTAGGGGAGAAAATGCTGTTGAAATAGCAATTAAACAAATGAAAGAGCAAATACCAAGTGTAAGAAAACAAAACCCAGATATACCACAGAGTATTGAAAATATAATATTAAAATCATGTGCAAAAAATCCTAAAAACAGATATAATAATGTAACAGAAATGTACTCGGATATAGAAAGTGCTTTATCACCTGAAAACACTAATGTTAAAAGGTTGGTTTATAAATATTCAGAAAATGATTTAGAGGCAACGAAAGTTATGCCTCTCTTGAAAGAAAGTGTTAAAACTGAAACTGAAAAAACAAATAAGGATGATAAAAAAATAAACAATACACTTATGATTTTATCAGGTACAGCGATTGGATTAATGGCAATATTTTTAATTATGTTAATTTTGTTGCCTAAATTTACAGCAGTACCTGAAATAAGAGTTCCAAATGTTTCTAATATGACTGTAGAAGAGGCAGAAAAAGTTATAAATGATTTAGGCCTTAAGGTTAACACTGAAATTAAAGAGGAGAACCATAACGACATAGAAGAAGGGAAAGTAACAAGAACAAGTCCAAAGTTTAATAGTACAGTTAAAAAAGGTAATTTTATAACGATATACATTTCTTTAGGTGAAGCAGGATTAATATTAGAAAATTATAAAGGAAAGAACATATTTGAAATAAAGGCACTTCTTGAAACACAAGGTTTTTATGTATTAACCGAAAAAAAGCAAGTAGAAGATATTACAAAGCACAAGGAAAATATAATAATTGAACAAAAGCCTGATGTAGGAACAAAAATATTAGAGGGTGACACAGTTACCTTGTATATTGCGGATATTATTACTGAATATCCAGATTTTGTTAATGAAAGTTGGTCAATAAAGGATGTTGAAGCTTTTGCTAATGAATATCACATAGAACTAATAATTGAATATAAAGAAACAAATGACTATAAAGAGGGACAAATTATTTCCCAAAGTCGTCCGCCTAAGAGTAGGGTAATGAAAGATGCCACTTTAAAATTAATTGTAGCTGCAAAACCAATTGAAGCAGAAGATCCAATTGATGATTTATTACCTGGGGGTGAATAATGTCAGGTATAATTGTTAAGTTAATAAGTAATGACTACTCAGTTCTTATAAATGATGAAATTTATATCTGTAAAGCAAGAGGAACATTTAGAAAATTAAACATTCGTCCAACAGTTGGCGATATTGTTAAGGTGGATCTTGAAAAAAAATTAATAGTCGAGGTTAAAAAAAGAAAAAATGAATTAGTTAGACCAGCAATAACTAATGTCGATCAAGCTGTTATAGTTACAAGTGTAAAAGAACCAGAATTTTCAACAAATTTATTAGATAAATTGCTAGTAATAATTGAGTATAATAATATTCAACCAATTATTTGTTTTACGAAATTAGATTTAGCTACTAATGAAGAGAAAGAAAACTTAAAAGTTTATGTAGAATATTATAAAAATATAGGGTATCAAGTTTATTATAATAATGAACTAGAAAATTTAATAAATATTTTTAAAAATAAGATAACAGTTTTTACGGGACAAAGTGGAGTTGGAAAATCTACACTATTAAATAAACTTGACAAAAATTTAAATATTTTAACTGCCCCTATATCAAAAGCTTTAGGAAGAGGTAAACATACAACTAGACATGTTGAGCTAATAAGTACTTTGGGTGGTTTAATTGCAGATACCCCTGGATTTTCAGCTGTGAATTTTGACGGGATGGATAAGAGTGACATTAGAGATAATTTTATTGAATTTAATATTCATAGACATGATTGTCAATATAAAGATTGCATGCATCAATATGAGGAAACTTGTGCAGTTAAAAATATGGTTAATAACTCAACAATATTAAAGAGTCGTTATGACAATTATTTAAAATTTATTAGTGAAGAGGGATAAAATGAAAATATCAGCATCTTTTTTGTCGATTGAAGAAAATTTAAAGAAAAATGTTGAAATTTTAGATAAAACTAGTATTGATTATTTACATTTAGATATAATGGATGGCGAATTTGTTGAAAATTTTACATACACAATTGATGAAATAATACCTATATTAAAAAATACAACTAAACCAAAAGATATCCATTTAATGGTAAATAATGTTATTAAATATGTCGATGATTTTAAAGTGTTAAAACCAAAATACATAACATTTCATTTAGAGGCAGTACAAGATCCTAAAAAGATAATAGATTATATAAAAAATAACAATATTAATGTAGGTGTTTCAATTAAGCCTGAGACATCTATTGATCTATTACTACCATATTTGCCAATTATTGATTTAGTACTTATTATGAGTGTGGAACCGGGTTACGGTGGACAGGAATTTATTACGGACATAGTAGAAAAAATTGATAATTTAAACACTTTGAAAAAGAAAAACAATTATGATTATGTAATTCAAGTAGATGGTGGAATAAACAATAAAACAATAAAGTATTGTAAAAAAGCTGATATTATTGTAGTTGGTAGTTATATTACAAATGGTAGTAATTACCAAGAACAAATTAATAAGTTAAAAATAAGCATGGAGTAAATTCCTTATTTATTTCAATTTAAATGGACTAATTCCTTTTTTTTTGTTATAATTAATAAGGCTTTTTTAGAAAAAGAAAGGAGGAAACATGAGTAAAATAAAAATATTTAGTTTAGGTGGATTAAACGAAAAAGGAAAAAACATGTATATTGTTGAAGTTGATGAAGATATATTTGTATTTGACGCAGGGTTAAAATATGCCGATGATAAAATGTTAGGTGTAGATTATATTATACCTAATTATGATTATTTAATTAAAAATAAAAAAAGGATTGTTGGATTATTTATAACTCACGGTCATGATGAACATATGGGGGCTATACCTGATATTTTGATAGATATACCAGATTTAAAAATTTATGGTACAGAATTTACATTAGAAATGGTTAGAAACGAACTAATTGATGAAGGTATGAAAACAAGTAATTTAAATGTGATACGTCCTCACCGTAAGATGAAAGTTGGTAAAAACAGTATTTTTCCAATTAGTTTAACGCATTCAGTGCCAGATACGGTTGGATATGTTTTATATACTGAATCAGGAACTATATTTTATACTGGTAATTTTATGTTTGATCCAACGATGAGTGGACCATATAAAACAGATATAGGCAAATTAGCCTATATTGGAAAACAAGGTGTGCTTTGTTTATTAGGTGAATCTATATACGCAGATAAAACAGGGTTTACTTCTCCAAATCACCGAACTTCATCAATTATTAGAGAAACATTGAATAAAAATAATGGTCGTATATTATTTAATACTTTTCAAAATAATTTATATAGAATTCAAGAGTTGTTAGATGAAGTTAGTAAAACAAATAGAAAGATAGTGATTGTGGGTAAAAGGCTACAAAACTCTATAATAAAGGCAATTGATATGAAGTACATTAGTTTTGATAAAAGAAAAATAGCTTCAATTCAGCGTGCTAGTGATAAAAATGTTGTGATTTTAATATCAGATGAGCGTGAAAAACCATATTCAAACATTTCAAGGATTGTTAGAGGTTATGATCGTTTTGTTAAAATTAATGAAGATGATACAGTTGTTTTTGCTGCTCCAATATATGAAGGTTTAGAAAAGAGTGCAACAAGATTATTTGACCAAATTTCAAAAATAGGTGCTAATTTAGTGTTATTGTCTTCTAAGAAGTATTTAGAACATCATGCATCAAGTGAAGATTTAATGTTGATGTTGGATTTAATTAAACCAAAATATTACTTTCCGGTTATTGGAGAATATAGGCATCAAGTAGCTAATGGTGAAATCGCTAAAAAAGTTGGGCTACATGAGAGTAACATTCTTTTAAAATTAAATGGACAAGTTGTTACTTTTTCTAATGGTGAACTATTAGATTCTAATGATAAAGTAAAAGTAGATGATATTTTAATTGATGGTAAAACAGTAGGTGATATAGGGGAGTTAGTTTTAAAGGATAGAGAATCATTAGGTGAAAATGGTATCGTTCTTGTAACTGCTACCGTATCAAGAAAAAACAAGCAAATATTAGCTGGCCCTGAAATATTAACAAGAGGCTTTATATTTGTTAAAGATAATACTGAATTAATAAAAGAAGCAGAAAAAATATCATTAAAAGTTATTCAGGAAAACACTAAAAATAAATATATTGATTTTAATAATATTAAATCAGATATTCGTGATAAATTGGGCAAATATTTATATAAAAAAACAGGTTCAAGGCCTATGATATTAATAGTAGTGCAAGAAATTTAGCACTACTTTTTTTATGGTAAAATGTTGATTTCTTATAGATATTGTGTTAATATCTATAAGAAGTAAAAAGAAAAGAAGTGATACAATGAAATTACCTAATTTTTTAGCGGCACGAAAAAGAACAAATGAAGAAGTTGAAGTTATAACTGATAGTTATAAAATAACTGAAGAAATGAAAAAAATCGGTTTGAATCGAGCTTATTATATAAAAACATATGGTTGTCAAATGAATGAACATGATACTGAAAAAATTAAAGCGATGTTAGAAGATATGAATTTTTTTGAAGTTGATACGATGGATGATGCCGATTTAATTTTATTAAATACATGTGCAATAAGAGAAAATGTTCATGATAAAGTATTTGGTGCTATTGGTTATATTAAACACTTAAAAGAAAAAAAACCACATTTGATTGCTGGTATATGTGGATGTATGGCACAAGAAGAAGTAGTTGTTGATAAAATATTAACTAAATATAGTTGGTTAGATATCGTATTTGGGACTCACAACATTCACAATTTACCAAACATACTATTAACATCCTTAGCTAAAAAAGAATTAGAAATTGAAGTGTTAAGTATTGAAGGTGATGTATATGAAAATATACCAGTTAAAAGAGAAAGTCCATATAAAGCTTGGATAAATGTAATGTATGGTTGTGATAAGTTTTGTACTTATTGTATAGTGCCTTATACAAGGGGAAAACAAAGAAGTAGAGAACCAAAATATATAATAAAAGAGATTAATGATTTAGTTAAAGAAGGATATCAAGAAATAACTTTACTAGGTCAAAATGTAAACGCTTACGGTAAAGATTTAAATATAAAATATCGAATGGAAAATTTATTAGAAGATGTAGCTAAAACAGGTATTAATAGAATACGTTTCGTCACAAGTCATCCTTGGGATTTTACTGATAAAATGATTGAGATAATTAGTAAACATAAAAATATAATGCCTTATATTCATTTGCCGATTCAATCTGGTTCTAACAATATTCTTAAATTAATGGGGAGAAGGTATACAAAGGAATCTTATTTAGAACTATATAATAAAATTAAAAAACAAATACCTAATGTATCTATAACCACTGACATTATAGTAGGATTTCCTGGTGAAACTGATGAAGATTTTAATGAGACATTAGAAATTGTCAATGAATGTAAATTTGATTCTGCATTTACGTTTATCTTTTCTAAAAGGGATGGTACACCAGCCGCTAAGATGTTTGATGATATTCCATTAAATGTTAAAAATAAAAGATTACAACAGTTAAATAAATTAGTAAATAATTATGCTAATGAAGCAAACCAAAAGTATTTAAATAAAATAGTGCCTGTTTTGTTGGAAGATAAAACTGAAAGAGATAAAAATGTACTTTACGGCTATACTGAAACTATGAAAAGGGTTAATGTAAAAGGAGATCAATCATACATAGGTAAAATTGTTAATGTAAAAATAACGAATGTAAAAACTTGGTCATTAGACGGGGAAATATGTAATTAATCATATTTCTTTTTATTTAAAAAACATTTAAATTGTGTTATAATATTTAAAATTTAGAGGTGTGTTATGAAAAATCAAAAAAAATATAAATTTATATCAATATCAGTTGCTGTTACATTAATTTTATCAGTAACTACCAAAAAGAAAAAAGAAATAATAATCATTTTTGAAAATTTATATAATAAATATATTAAAAATATTGATGTAGTTGTACCAGTAAATAATATTGTTGATTTAGATTTGGATATAAATAATATAGTAGATAATATTATTGAAAATAATGAAAGTTTAAATGATTGTGTTAATGAAAAGTTAAAAGTTGATATTGAAAACAATCAAAAAGTAATTGAATCAGATTTTTTAAATAAAGCAGTAATTAAAGAAGAGGTTACTGAGTCTAAACTAGAAGAAGAATTAAATGATAGTTCATTAGAGCAAGAAATGCAAAAGGAATTAAAACAAGTAGCACTTACTTTTGATGACGGACCAAGTATATATACTGAGGAATTATTAGAAATATTAAAAGAAAACAATGCACGTGCTACATTTTTTGTTGTTGGTTCTCGCATAAAAGAATATGGTTATATTATAAAAAAAATAAAGGAGGAAGGACATCAAATAGGGAGCCATGGATCAAATCATGAAGATTTTACTAAAATGAGTAGTGAAGAGTTAAAACAAATTTTAGAAGAAACAAAACATTTATTAAAACAATATAATGTTACACAAACAATTGTTAGACCACCATATGGAAGTGTTAATAATAATGTGAAGAAAAATGTTGAATTTCCATTAATTATGTGGAGTATAGATACTAGAGATTGGGAACATAGGAATAGTGAGAAGGGTGTAGAAATAATATTAGAAAACATAGAGGATGGTTCGATTATTTTGATGCACGATTTATATAAGCCTACAATAGATATTGTAAAACATGTGTTGCCAATTTTAAATGAAAAAGGTTATGAATTTGTAACGATAGAAGAATTATTTGATGAAACAGAACTTGAAAGAGGAAAAACATATTACAAAAAAATAAAGTAGAATTAAATATTATTGTGAACTTTTGCCCCTCATAAGCATAAATTAAAGTGAGGGGTGATATAATGGCAATATATAAAGAAATAGTTACTAAAGCTATTATTGGAAAAGGGAAAAAATATTTTAAAAATAACTATACAATAGAAGTTGTTGATGAACCTACTACTGTGTTAGGGTGTTGGGTAATTAACCATAAATTTAGAGGTTATAAATCTGGCGATAAAATTGGTGTTGATGGCTCCTATGATGTTAATATTTGGTATTCATTTGATAATGATAGTAAAACAGCGGTGATTAATAAAAAGATAGACTATAATGATCTGTTTAATGTAAGAATAAGGGATAAAACAAATTTAAATGGTGACACTGATGTTATAGTTAGAACTTTAAACCAACCTAATTGTACAAAAGTATCAATTGATCCGAATGGCAATATAAATTTTGATATTGAGAAAGAGCTCGGTGTTGAAATAGTAGGTGAAACTAAAATGAAAATCGAGGTTGAAGCAGATGAAGAACCATGGGATGTAATTGAGGATGAAGTTACAGAAGAAATAATAGAAAAAATTGAAGAAGAAGTAAAAGAAGATTATATATAATCAGGTGTCAACAGAAAAAGGTTGACACTCTCTTTTTTTTGTGCTAAAATTATTTAGAAATGGAGGGATACTATGGCAGTGAAATTAAGATTAAGAAGAATGGGTGCGAAAAACCAACCTTTTTACCGTGTAGTCGCAGCGGATTCGAGAAGTCCAAGAGATGGAAGATTTATTGAAAATGTTGGAACATATAATCCGTTAACTGAACCAGCTGAAATAAACTTGGATGAAGAATTAGTTTTAAAGTGGTTAAGAAATGGTGCGGAACCAACTGAAACAGTTAGAACATTACTTAGAAAAACTGGTATTTTAGAAAAATATCATAATGAAAAAATGGCTAAAAAGGATGTAAAATAATTATGGATTTAGTAAAATTAACCGAGTTTCTGGTGAAAAGTATAGCTAAAGAACCTGAAATGGTATCGGTAAAACAATTTAATAATGAAGATGATGATATGGTTATTATTGAGGTATTAGTAGTTGAAAATGATATGGGTGTTGTTATTGGTAGATCAGGTAGTAATGCTAATGCAATAAGAACAATCGTACAAGCTGCTTCATATAATCATGACAATAAAAAAGTAAGAATTAATATTGATTCTTTTTAAACGAAAAGGTTTACACAAATCTTTTTTTTTGTTATAATTACTATAATAGTTAGGGAGTGATTTTATGTGGGAAATAGACGCAACAATAGATGCAATAAATGCTTATTTAGAACAAATTAGATTATTAAAAGCACAACCACAAATAAACGATGTTGCTATTGACAACATAATGTGGAAAGTTTTAGGTTTAGCAATTAAGTTAGATGAATTATACGAAGAAATATACAGGGACGAATTAAGTAAATTAGAAACTGAAGAAACAATAACTATTCGTGATGAATTATTGAAAAGGGAAAGAATACTAGAGTTATCAAGAGTTCGTCAAAATGTTTTATCAAATTTGTTTAATACTAGCAACAAAGAAGAAAAAGAATTATATGATTTATTCGAAGATATTAGAAGAAAACAAGAGTATGAAGCAGTATTTCATGCTAGTGATGTTCGTCTTGTTAAAGAACAACTTGATTTAGTTGAAGAAAACAAACAAAAAGAGCAATTATTAAAAGAAGAATATTCAAATAATTTATTAAAATTAAATGAACTTGAAAGTAAAATAATGTCCTTCGAAGATTTTAATAATAAATTAAATGAAGAATATGAACGATTTATTGCTATTAATGAAATTGATGATATTGATATTAATGCAGCTACTATTGCTAAAATGGTTGCGCTAGAAAGGCAAGCAATCATTAAGGAAAATAAAGAATTATTGAAAACTGCTCAAAACATTGATGTTAGTCAATTTAAATATTTGGATGAACGTTATGAAAATGATAAAATAATAATTGAAGAGTCAAATGAATTATTATTTATGGTTGATTTGTCAAATTTAATGCGATCTAAAGTTGACAATTATGAACAGTTAAAAAATAAAGTTGCCACAATTGAACAATTTGTTGAAACAAGAGAAAATGATTTTTTAAGAAAGTACCCTAATATAAATTATCCTAACGATTTTTCATATCGAACAATCTTTTTTAAAAACGATGTTAGTTTAGTTGAAGAACAACTAAATGCTACAAAAAATATTGAGTTGCTGGGAAAAAGAAATAACGAAATAGAGTATGAGTTAGAAAACCTTTATGAAAATGTTAAAGGTAGAAGAGAATTAAACGAAATAATATATAATGAAGATCCGAAAGAAAATCAATTAGAAGATTCATTAGAATTACAAGAAGAAACACCAGTTAAAGAAGAAACACAAGCTTATAAAGTCAAAAAAGTTGAAAAGGCTAGTTCTTTATTATTGGAAAAGGTAAAAGCGGTTAAAGATAAACTTTTAACATTAGCTAACCGTTCGGCACCGTTTATTTTATCTGGTGCGATACTACTTGCTCCGCTATTAAACAAAAAAGTGGTTAATGATAAGCATTTAGATTATATAGAGCCAATAATTGAAACAGAAGATGAATTAGCTTCATCCCCAGATGAAATAATGGCGTTATTAAATGAATTAGAAGAAGAAACAGTAACGAATAGCATAGGCGATAAGGTTAATATAGAAAAAGGTACAAAATATTACCGTGATGCTACATCAGCACAACTAGATAACAATAGTTATGAGGCGGGTCATGGTTCGTATGGTTTAAGACCTGAAAATTATAATGTTAACCGTATAGCCATAATGGAAAAGGATATGCTAGGTAATGCAACAGGTAAAATATTAGCAATAAACAGCACACCAGGAGTTAGTGCAGAAGAATTAGCAAGGTCCCTTGGTCTAGAAGCTGATCAGTACGAGGTCATGATACACATAGGTTCAGGAGATGAAAATGGAAATTATATAGAAGCTCCAACAAATAGTAAATCAAGTGACGATTTATGTTGGATGAGGGCAGATAGTCCTGGAATAAAAATTGTTACACCTGCTGAAGAAGTTTTAAGTAATCAAGGAAAGGGGATTGTTCGATAATGAAAGTAAATGTTAATGACGTCGTTACATTAGAAGATAATCGCAAGTTTTTAGTTTTATCAGAAACTGTTAAAAATAATAATAGATATTTTTACATTATTGAAGTAAATGATCAAGGGCAAGAATTAGTTGATCATGTCAAAATTGTAAAAGAAGATATAATTGATGGTGAAATTAGTTTAATACCAATTAAAGATCATGATGAAATAGACGATGTAAAAGAAGAATTGGTTAAAAAATTAGATGAAAACGACTTAGCGTAGGGAATATATATAATATATTTCCTTTTTTATATAAAACATTAAATAAAGTATTGATTTTTTTAATTAATATAGTATAATATTATTAGCTCATTCAACCAAAGTGACTTTAAAATTTATTTATATAAAATGCTTGCCAAAAGCAAAAAAATATTATATAATTAAATAGTCATAATTTAATGGGCCTGTAGCTCAGTTGGTTAGAGCACACGCTTGATAAGCGTGGGGTCATAGGTTCAAGTCCTATCAGGCCCACCATTCGCCTTAATAGCTCAGTCGGTTAGAGCACTTGACTGTTAATCAAGGGGTCGTAGGTTCGAGTCCTACTTGAGGCGCCATTTATTGGTCCGTTGGTGAAGCGGTTTAACACACTGCCCTTTCACGGCAGCATTCATGGGTTCGAATCCCATACGGATCACCATTTTGATATTAAGCTATATATTATAGCAATAAATAAAAAAAGGTCATTTATATAATGATCTTTTTTGTTGTATTCAATAATATAGTAATATTTATTTATGGATTGCTTATAATAATAATGAGAGGCTTTTTAGCACTCACCCTTGACAAGTGCCAAAAACATGTTATAATTATAATTAGAAAGGATGTGTAGTATGAGTTTAATAACAAAAGATTTTTTATTAGGAGATATTTTTAATGACTTTATTACTTCAACAAGTCCAACGACATTAAAATGTGATATTTATGAAAAAAATGGTAACTATCATATTGAAATGGATGCACCTGGATTTAATAAAGATGATATTAAAATTGAATATAAAGATAAGTATTTAATTATATCAGCATCCAAAGAAGATGTCAGAGAGGAAGAGAACGTTAATTATATTAGACGAGAAAGAACAAGTGGTAAATATGAAAGATCTTTTCACGTTGGAAATATAGACGTTGAAAAAATAGATGCTGAATTTAAAGACGGGTTATTAAAAATTTTATTACCTAAGAAAGATGAAGATAACAATAAAAAAGTTATTGAAATAAACTAAACACACATTAATTGTGTGTTTTTATTTTTTTATTGCTGGTAATATTTAAAAAATAATGATAAAATATTAATAATCGGAGATGATAAGATGGACATTCGCACCTTGAAAGAATTTTTATTAGATGTAATTAAATATTTTATGGTAGTTGTAGGAGTTCTTATACTTGTTGTGTATGTATGTTCTTTGCAACAAGTGGTAGGATCATCAATGTCCCCAAATTTAAAAAATGGAGATGTATTATTAATAAACAAAATTATATATAAATTTCGGAAACCTTCACGTTTTGAAATTATAACATTTCAGCATGATAATTCCCAATATTTGATTAAACGTGTAATTGGTTTACCAGGTGAAACAATATTTTACGAAGACGGTTTATTATATATTGATAATGTAGTAATAGATGAACCTTTTATAAACAATATTAAAACTGATGATTTTAATATTATTGATATAGGTTATGGATCGATACCTAATAATATGTATTTAGTAATAGGTGATAACCGGACAGATTCTGATGATAGTCGCAATTTTGGATTAATTCAACAAGAAAAAATAATTGGGAAACCTTTCTTTAAAATTATTCCTTTCAAAAAAATGTCAATAATTGAATAAAATTGCTAAATAAAATAATGATTGTATTGATTATTATTTTTTTATTTTCTAATAATGAATATAGCTTTTTATTGATTTTATTTGCTATAATAGTGCAAATTGAGTTGCAAACTATTACAAATTGTGTTACAAACTATTACAAATTGTGTTATTATAATTGTGCATTTTCAAAAACAACATTTTTAAGAAGTATTCAAAAGTAACAGGGGGATGCAATTATATTATCATATAGAAAGAGGAGGGAGGACAATATGTCCAAAAGAAAAACGATATTTGCAATTTCTGTTTTTATTTTGTCCGGGTTATTTATTTATTCATTTGCAAGACCTAATCCAGCTACTGAAAATGAAAATTATAAAATACCAGAAATAAACGAGCAAAACTTAGATAAACCAGATGTTGCGGATGATCAAAAAATCAGTACTGAAAAAGAAACTGATGTCACAAGCACCGTTGAGAATACTTTAAATCAACCAGTTGAACTGGAATTATCATCATCTGATAATAGTGAACACGAAGAAGTTAAGAAGCCAGGTGAGGGAACCAGCGTTAATGATAATGACCAAAATCACCCAAATAATACTGAAAACGATCTTGACTTGAATAGCCTTGAAGGTACAATTGAGATGGCTGAAACGTTTATAATGGCTAAAACAGATAATCACCCATTTCAAAAAATCTTAAATAAGTTAGAAAGTGAAATATCACAAGCAAAAATAATAATAACTGCTAAAAATATAACACAGAAAAAAATTAATGAACAAGAAAAAATTATAATTGATTTAATAAGTGAAATTAATATGCTTGAGGAAAATGTGGTTGAATTAAAAACGTTAGAAGAGGCAAGTAAATTTGCAACTTATAATGGATATATGACTGAATTAAAGTTAAATGGATTTAAAGTGGGTCAAGCAGAAAAAATAGAATTAAAATTATATACAGGAAAGCATATATTAGCTAAAAATGTATTAACATCACGAACAAAATATTTAAAAAATATAGAAGAAAATGATGTATTGACAAGTCCATTTGCACCGTTTGGTAATTTAAAATCCGAAAAATATTGGGATTCAACTTGGTATAGAAAAATAGATAGTGATGTAACTAGAGTAGTAGCAGAAGTTACAATAAATGGTGTAACATATAAAGACGACGTAGAGTTGGAAAAGCCATTAAATGATACACCAAAAAATGTAGTTGAATTAAAAACGTTAGAAGAGGCAAGTAAATTTGCAACTTATAATGGATATA
>CAZPLK010000002.1:0-50394 GCA_964587565.1 uncultured Muribaculaceae bacterium | reverse complement strand
GTTGAATTAAAAACGTTAGAAGAGGCAAGTAAATTTGCAACTTATAATGGATATATGACTGAATTAAAGTTAAATGGATTTAAAGTGGGTCAAGCAGAAAAAATAGAATTAAAATTATATACAGGAAAGCATATATTAGCTAAAAATGTATTAACATCACGAACAAAATATTTAAAAAATATAGAAGAAAATGATGTATTGACAAGTCCATTTGCACCGTTTGGTAATTTAAAATCCGAAAAATATTGGGATTCAACTTGGTATAGAAAAATAGATAGTGATGTAACTAGAGTAGTAGCAGAAGTTACAATAAATGGTGTAACATATAAAGACGACGTAGAGTTGGAAAAGCCATTAAATGATACACCAGAAGATTATATTTAATCGTTTTTATAGAACAAAATAAATATAAAAGAAGCTTAGCTTCTTTTATATTTTCTTTTATCACATTATATGGTAAAATTATATTAGAGAGGTGTAAGAATGGCATTTATTAAATTTAAAGAAATTACACATTATTTTAATTTTTTCAAAGAGATTGGAACAAATGATATTCCTAAATATATTAACGATTATATTGTTGATGGTGAAGAAATATGGGCTGTATATAAGACTTATCGTGATCATGGAGTTTTCACAAATGAAAAAATTATTTTATTTGATCAAAGAGGAATGGGTAATATAAAAGAAATAACTACTATCCCTTATAAAACCATCTCAACATTTTCTGTTAAATTTGCAAAATCAACTACTGATTTTTATATGAATATGTATAGTGGCTATCCATTTCGTTTAAGATTTATTAAATTATCGCCAGAAGGAAAAAGAAACTTAAGAATTTTATATAACAAAATAAATGAAAAACTTATTGAATAAAAAAACCATCAAATTTGATGGTTTTGTTTTTCTTTATGGCGGAGTAGGAGGGATTTGAACCCTCGCACCAGTTTCCCGGTCTACGCCCTTAGCAGGGGCGCCTCTTCAGCCTCTTGAGTACTACTCCATATGTCTTTAATTCTACATTATTATTGTATGTTTGTCAATATAAAAATAATATTAATTATTAATAATAATATGGTATAATGTGTATAGTTATGAAGAGGTGAAAAAATGTTAAAGGTTACAAATGTTGGTAAATCTTATGGAAAAATAAAAGCTGTTAAAAATTTATCATTTACTGTAAAACCAGGTGAAATATTCGGTTTACTTGGTGTAAATGGTGCTGGTAAAACTACAACATTTAGAATGATTATGGGATTACTTGATGCGGATCACGGAGAGGTAACTTTAAATGGCGAAAAAATTGATTATTCTGTTACCGATAAAATAGGTTTTTTAACAGAAGAAAGAAGCTTGTTAACAAAATTAACAGTTAAAGAACAATGTTTATTTTATGGGACATTAAAAGGGATGAAAGAAAATGAAATATTAAATAGATTGGATGAATTATTAGATTATTTTGAAATAACGGGTTATAAAGATAGGAAAATAAAAGAATTATCAAAAGGAAATCAGCAAAAAATACAATTTATTGCAGCCATTTTAAATAACCCCCAACTATTAATATTAGATGAACCATTTGCTGGTTTAGATCCACTCAATGTTGAATTGTTTCAAAAATTAATAATTGAAATGGCTGAAAATGGAAGTATGATTATTTTTTCAAGTCATCGTATGGAACACGTTGAGTTATTTTGTGAAAAAATTGTTGTACTGGTAGAGGGTAATGCAGTTTTAGAAGGTTACATTTCAGATATAAAAAAGGAATATCGGAAAAAGAATGTTTTTGTAAAGGGTAATATAGATGTTGATGCAATAAAATCATTACCAGGTGTTTCACAAATAATAAAAAAATCTGAAGAATATGAAATTAAAATTGACGATGAAAAAGTTGTCCAAACTGTATTCGATGAAATAAAAAAATATGATAACATATCTAAATTTATTGTTGAAGAAGCATCATTAAATGAAATATTTGTCGCTAAAGTAGGTGAATCATATGATGAGTAAGTTAAATTATTTAATAAGTGTTAGTTTAAAAAGAAAAATTAAAACAAAATGGTTTGTAATAGCAAACATTTTATTAGCTATTGTTATAGTAGGGCTTGCCAATATAGATAGTGTTATTAATTTCTTTGGTGGTGATTTTGATAAAAAGCAAGTAATATATGTAATTGATCACACTAATGAAAGTGCTCATGTATTTGAGGAACAGTTAAAAGCAGTTGAAATAAATTTCAGTAATAAAAAAGAATCAAATTATGAAATTAAAGTACACAAGAATAAAGATGAAGATGCAAAGAAAATTGTTGAAAAAGACTTAAAGGCGTGGGTTGTTATATTTGAAGAAGATTTGAATACTACAATTTCTGCTACTGTTGTTAGTGAAGGGTATATTGATGCAATTGAATACCAAATATTATCAAGTGCTATTAATAACACTAAGGTTTCACTTGCAATTGGGAAATCTAATTTACCAGTTGAAGAGGTAACTAGTTTGTACTCACCTATTGAAATATTAAGAGAATATTTAGATGAAGAAAAAGTTAGTGATGAAGAAAGCATGGCTGCTGTTATGTCTGTTGTGTTTCCGATTGTAACATTACCGTTTTTTATGTTAGTTGTGTTTTTAGTCCAAATGCTTGGTGCGGAGGTAAATGATGAAAAATCAACAAGAGGAATGGAAATAATTATATCTAATGTATCACCACAAACTCATTTTTTCTCTAAAATAATTGCTGGAAACATGTTTATTTTAATTCAAGGAAGTTTATTAATGTTGTATGGTGGTATTGGTTTATTGATTAGAAATCAAATAGGTTCTACTAGTATTGTTAATGTTATTGGAAATGAGTTTCAAAATATAATAAATAATGTATTAGAAGTTGGAGTTTCTAATAAATTTATAATAATTATTATATTATCATTGTTATTAATGATTTTAACGTTTTTATCATATTCATTATTAGCATGTATACTAGCATCAATGACAACTAATACTGAAGATTTTCAACAATTACAAACTCCACTGATGTTAATACTATTGTTAGGTTATTACTTAGCAATATTTGCAACATTTTTAAAGGGCTCAATTTTTATTAAAGTGTTATCGTTTATTCCATTAATATCGGCGATATTATCACCAACTTTGTTTGTATTAGGACAAATTACAGTAGTTCATTTCATCATATCGATATTTATTACAGTTGGATTTAATTGGTTATTAATAAAATATGGAATGAAAATATATAAAGTTGGAATATTAAATTATTCTTCAAAAGGTTTATGGAAAAAAATGTTTAAGGCAATAAAAGAGTAATTTGCATTTTTAAAAAAATATTGTATAATATATTTCAATTATTTAGGGGGAGTAGTAAAATGTGGGATTTGAATAAATCATTAGAGAAAGATATTGATAATATTATCGAATTGGGATTATCAATCAATAATATTTATACTAAACTATGTCAAATGGAAAAAAAGGGTAAAAAGGGTACTGCTAAATTTAAAAAGTATATTGATTATTTACTAATAGCAGTTGGGATTGAAGAAAATAAATTAAATAAAATAATAGGTAATTTAGATGAGATGAATTTAATATTGTTTTATTTGGAAGAAAAATATAATTTATATGGTGCGAATTCGTATTTGGATTATGTATATTTTGATGAAGAAACAAAAGCTGTGCTTAGAATTATAGAAACTTTAGAATCAAAAATTGAGGAATATGAAAACTTAGAAAATGAAGAGTATTTAATGAATTGTGATGATTATGCAGAGACTTATGTAATTATTAATAAAACGCTTCATTACCATAATTTAAAAGCAATGAATCAATATTTAAAATGTTCTAAAGATTTAAAAAAATTACCAATATCGAAATGTAATGAAAAAACATTAAGCGATATTTATATTGAATATAAATATAACATGGCTTTTGTAGATAAAGGTGTTGAAAAATCTTTAATTATTAATAATTTTGAACCAAAAAACTTAATGGTTTTATCATATGAAGCACAAGCAGAATATTTAAATATGTCCTCATATTATTATGAACTTGATATTCAATACCAATTAATTATAAATACTTTAAATGAAGTGTTTGTGTATTCTGATTTTTCTAAACCAGAACAATTATTATCATATAACATTGAAAGAAAAGTATTAGCTTTATGGTATTTGATCAACAGTTTTAATATGATGAAGTCAAATGATTTAATAGAAATATTTAATTATTTGGATGAAGATGATTGTTTTGCTAATGTAAACAATGCTGATAAGCAAACTATTTTAGCACTTATTGAAAATAGTTTTGAAAAAGCAATTGAACGTGAAAAAGAACGTGTAAAAAGAAAGAAAAAAAATTAATCATATTTTATTGAACTATAACTTCTTTTTTGATATAATTTATTCTAGAAAGAAGTGTCAAGATGAAAAAGAATGTTATAATAATATTGTTGTTAATTACAATAATAATTAGTGGATGTAAAAATAAAACTAAATTGGAGAGTGTTGAAAAACCATTTCAAAATTTATTATCAAAAAAAGAAAAAAAATTAAAAATATTAGATATTGAATCAAAATCTAGACCGTATGCAGTAGTCATTAATAATATTGGTGATGCAAGAGGATATCAAAGTGGTCTTCAAGATGCGTATATTATTTATGAGATGATTTCTGAACGCGGGATTACTAGATTTTTAGCACTTTTCATGGAACAAAATACAAAAAGGATCGGTTCTATACGTAGCGCAAGACATTATTTTTTAGATTATGTTTTAGAAAATGATGCTATATTTGTGCACCATGGTCAATCAGAATTAGCGCGAAGGGATTTTCAAAATTTAAATATAGATCGAATTGAAGTTGGGGATCCTAAAACAGCATGGCGAGAAAGTGAGTTGCCAATACCTAGTTGGCATACATTATTTACTAATATTGAAAATATTGATAAAGGTTTATCAAATATTAACACTAAACGAAATAAGGAATTATTGTTTAATTATAGTATTTCAGAAATAGATTTAAGTAGTAAAGATGATTTTATTACTGCTAATGATATTACTGTAAATTATTCATATGAGGTTAATAATTTTTATGAATATGATGCTGAACTTAAATTATATAAAAGGTTTGTTAATAATTACCAACATAAAGATTATATAACGGGTGAACAATATACATTTAAGAACATAATTATTGTTAAAAATCAATATGACCCAATTGTAAATGATTCAGAAGGTAGAAATAATTTGTTAAATATCGGTACTTTTGAAGGTTATTATATTACAAATGGTTATGCTGTTCCTATTAAGGTAATTAAAAAAAATAGGGCTTCCAAAACTATTTACCAATATTTAAATGGTGAAGAAATTACTTTAAATGACGGTAATACCTTTATTCAAATACAACCTATTGGACAAGAATTGAAAATAGAATAAAAATATACATTATAGTAATTATAATAAAATGATAATTATTATATAATATAATAATGTTGAGGTGACTTAATAATGAATTTATACGATAAAGATAATGAGTTTATCTCTATTGTCGAACATATATTAAATAATGATGAATTTAAGACATTGAAAAATATTGAACATCATGGAATAAACCGCTACGATCATTCGTTAAAAGTAGGATATTTTTCTTATAAAGTAGCTAAATTTTTAAAATTAGATTATTATAAAACAGCTAGGGCAGGACTTTTGCATGATTTTTTCTTAAGCGATGCAAAGAGAACAGTAAAAGATAGGTTTGTTTCAACTTTTGTGCATCCAAAACATGCTGTTTCAAAATCATGTGAACATTTTAATGTTTGTGAAAAAGAAATTAATATTATAAAAGGTCATATGTTTCCTTTTAATTATCATATTCCCAAATATGCTGAGAGTTGGGTAGTTAATATTGTTGATAAAGTTGTTTCAACTAAAGAACTTTCTAAAAAATTTGGATACAAAGTAAGTTATGCAACTAATTTATTTGTATTATTTTTAATAAATTATATTAGATAATTTTATCTAATGTCCGTGTAGCTCAGCTGGATAGAGCAATCCCCTCCTAAGGGATAGGTCGTTGGTTCAAATCCAATCATGGACGCCATTATAAAATAAACAACCCTTTACAGGGTTTTTATTGTGCCTTAATAATAATATTATCATATAATATTTGTAAGAGATAAGGTGATAATATGTTAAATATATCTTTATTAGAACAATTATTAATTATATCAATACCTTGTGGGGTAATTACTATGTCTTTTATTCAAAAAACAAAAATGATGTTTAAAAGAAGTAAAACAATTATATTATACTCTTTTATTGTAAACATTATATTTGGTTTAATATTTACTTATTCGTTTGGAAGTCAAGATGTTGTTGAATCACTTTGGATTGGACTTTTTTCTTTTATTGGTGCAGATACATTGTATAGGTCATTAGAAGGTAAATTAAAACCTTTTAACGAATTGAAAGATAATGAGATAAAATATGATTTATAGTGTTTTATATGGCCATTTAAACGAGATTTACGTTAATGTAGGAGATAAAGTGAAATACGGTGATGCGATTGGTAAAATAGGAAATACAGGCCAAGTAATTCCGAAACCTACTAAATCTAATCCAAACGCCGGAACACATTTGCATTTATCTGTAGTTGAAGGTGCTATGACAAATACATGGACTTTAGATAGTATGAGTGATGATTTAATACCTAATCGGGTAGAAGCGTTGTATTTTACAGAAAATGATTTGTTTAATAATAAAGATAGAGTGTTAATCACTGCTGGTTGGCTTAATTATCAAAATCATTATGCGTATGATATTGTTCCCGAAAATAGAAAACATTATGATATATATTGGAATAGAAGTTTTGTAGGGGTAGTGGCTGCTGTTGGTTACAATAATGGGTATGGTAATTACGTGATTATACATTATAATACATCATTAAAGGAAAGTGAAATATCATCTGATGAAATAAAATTTTATAAAAATGAAATAAAGAAATATAAACGGTTAATAGATAGTAAACAATTAGAATTAAATAAATGCTTTAATATGTTAGATAATGTTAATGAATTAAAAGAGGAAAAGAATAAGTTATTAGAAAAAATAACTGAATTAGAAAAAAATAGACAGTGTAATCATAATTTAATATTTACTTGTTTAAAAGACGGTATATATACAATCAAGTTAAAAAAAGGTTATAAATTATATATTGAAAATTAAATATAGAGGTGTTATACTATAAATGTATGAGCCGATTTAGTTTAGTGGTAAAACAGGTGCATGGTAAGCATCAGAGGACAGTTCGATCCTGTCATTCGGCACCATGTAAAAAACAAGGCCTATTTATAGGCTTTTTTTTGTAACATAAAATGCAATAAATATATAATATTATTAAAGGGGGATATTATAAAAAAAATTATTAATAACTTTTTAGGATTATTATTTTTAATAATTGCAATAATAGGAGTAATGATACCAATTTTACCTACTACACCATTTGTTATTATATCTATATATTTTTTAAAAAATGGTTCTGTTAAATTTAAACAATGGTTATTTTCAAAAAAAATATATAGAAAACATATTACTAATTATATTAATAATAAAAGTTTAAAGTTAAAAGAAAAAATAAAGATATTATTTATCGCTACTTTATTATTAATTATATCATTTATAATTGTCAAAAATAGTATTAGTAAGTGTGTAATAATTTTAATATTGATCATAAAATACTATTACTTTATTGTTTGCATTAAAACAATAAAATAACAACTACATAATGTAGTTGTTTTTTATGTTCTATTCCAAAAGCGTTGTTTTGCAATAGCATTTATAAATTCAATTTCAAAATTAATTATATCGTTTGCTATAACAATGCCTTTGATGTTACAATTTTGAGGTAATTGTATAAATGGTTGTGCGGTAGTTGCTAATCCAATAGGTTTGTAGTTTTTATATGCATCGTAGTAAAATTCATTTATTTGTTGATTAAAGAGTTGTTGGTTATCCACAGCTCCTCCTACAATGTATATGGCATCATATAGTGCAGATTTAGTAGTTTCAAATGTAGCGTCAACTTCTAATTTATTGCCTTCACGACTTTTAACTGTACCTAATTTTTGACTAATAATATCAATAAAAACGCCATTTTCATTTAAAAAATTCAATACATTTTCAATTTCATTACCATTAAAATTATTACCAATCAATACAGCTAACTTTTGTGTGTATGCAAAATGTGGGGTGTTTGCTAAGCTAAGTGAATTATAACTAGTTGAAACTGGAACATTTGTATTTGTTGGTTTGTTAACCCCAATATTATCCGCAATAATAGAGGCCATTTCTTTATCTACATTAGCCCACATTTCAACATTTTGCTCTCTTATTTCTTTACTTTTGACATGTTGCAAGTGATAAATGAATGTATAAATTAAATCATTTTTTTCATATTGTTTTAAACTGTTCCAAAAAATTCTAGCTTGTGTGAAATAATCAAAATATGATTCACTTGGCCTTTCCCTAGTAATATGCCCATCAACTTTTTCGGGGTAGTGCACGTAACCGCCTTCTTCGATGGAAGATTCAGCTGGTGTATTATGTGCTAACATATTTTCATGATGAGTAATATAATCAACATCAATTCTATATTTAGAATAACTATCTCTGCTATTCGTATTTACTTCAACGATAGGTCTATTGACTGGTATTTCATTTATATTTGAAGTTCCTAGACGATGATAATCAGTGTCCCTGTATGCAAACGTTCTCCCTTGCAATACGGGATCGTTAGTAAAATCAATCCCTGGAACAATTGTTGCTGGATCAAATGAAGATTGTTCATCTTCTGCAAAAAAGTTATTTACTAATTTATTCAAAGTTAATTTACCTATAATTTCAACTGGTATAATTTCTTCTGGCCAAAGTTTTGTCGCATCTAATATATCGAAGTCATATTTAAATTCATCTTCTTCTGGGATTAATTGTACGCCTAATTCATATTCAGGGTAGGCACCCTTTTTAACAGCTTCAATAATATCATGACGGTGGAAATCAGGATCAATGCCACCAATAATGTTAGCTTCATCCAAAAGTAGTGAGTGAACTCCTAATTTAGGTTTCCATGTATATCTCACGAATGTAGATTTACCTTTATTATTAATAAATCTAAAAGTATTAATAGGCCAGCCTTCCATCATTCGCCAACTTCGTGGTCTTCCGCGTAAAGACATTAACCACATAACCATATGTGCAGATTCTTGATTTTTAACAACATAATCCCAAAATCTATCTTGTGCAACTGTTGCTTGTGGGACATCTGTTATTGCATTCGGTTTAACTGCATGTGTAACATCAGCAAATTTCATAGCATCTGATAAAATAAAAACAGGAAATTGGAGAGATAACATATCATAATTACCTTCCTGTGTGTAAAATTTAACAGCAAATCCTCTTATGTCGATTGCAGTATCTTTTGAACCTTTGCTACCAATAAAATTGGAAAAACGTGTAAAAACAGGTGTTTTAGTACCAGGTACTTGCAAAAAATCAGCAATTGTATAATCTTTCATTGATTTATACAATTCAAACTCGCCATATAATCCAAAACCTCTAGCGTGTACGACCTTTTCAGGTATACGTTCTCGATTAAGTCTTGATTGTTTGCGATAAAAATGCGTGTCTTGTAACAAAGTCGGCCCACGCCTGCCAGCTCTTAAACTAAAGCGATCATTTTCAATTTTAAGTCCAGTATCGCTTTTCATTTTTTTACCTGGACCCGTGTTTTGGGCATAGTATTTTTTTAATTGTTTGTCTTTTTCATTTTCTCTATGATCCCAATCAGGTGTTTTATTATCCATTATTACATCCTTTCATAGACTATAAACTTAATCCTAATACATCATATTCTTGTATGTTAAATTTGACACATATATGTTAATTACATATTGTATTTAACTGAATATATGGTAAACTTATACTAGATTTATACGTAAGGAGTTAAAAATGAATTTAATAGAATTATTAGCAATTTCATTGGGAATTTCAATTGATGCATTTTCAGTTACAATGTGTGAAGGTATTTCTTTGTCTAAAAACAATAAAATAAAAGCATTAATGATTGGTTTTATTTTTGGTTTGTTTCAAATATTAATGTTAATAACTGGACATATGCTGAGTTTAAAGTTTAAAAAATATATATTACTTTATATACCTTGGATAGCTTTTATTTTATTGTTATTAATAGGTTTAAAGATGATAAAAAATTCTTATGAAGATAAAAATAATAATTTAAACTTAAATTTTAAAACTATTATCTTATTAGCTTTTATAACTAGTATAGATGCAGTGGCGGTAGGAGTAACTTTAATATTTATTAAAATAAATGTCATTAATTCCATTCTATTTATAGGATTTATAACATTTTTATTTTCCTATATTGGTACTAGAATTGGAAGTTTATTTGGATCGAAATTTAATTTTAAAATTGAATTTATTGGTGGGATAATTTTGATAATAATAGCATTTAAAACTTTATTGTGGTAATTAAAAAGACATTTAAATGTCTTTTTTTGTTTTTAATAATCTCAAATAATGGTTTGCTTCTCTTAAAACATGATCAGCTAATAATGGTGGAATAATAGATTTTAAATTACAATTTATTAATTTTTCTGTCGCTGTTATTTTATAGTTTCTTAAATTTTCCACTGAATTAATACTATTATTTAAAATTAAATTTTCTGTAACATCAATACATTCTTTGACAAGTTTTTCAAAATTATTTGCTAAACTTTTCGCTTCTTTTTTTAATGTATTTTCAGTTGGATCTAACATTCCATCAATAAATAATGCGTGTTCTTCCATTATATGGTTCCAAAAATTTAATTCATTACATATTGTTTCATTAATAGTTTTTTTATTTTGAATGGCATTTAATACCTTTTGATAGTGTTTCGCTTCATTAATATCGTGAACTATCATTTCATCATAAACTGTTATAAAAATGGAACAGTTGAGTGATAAGTTTAATATTTTTTCTTTGAAAGTTATCACTTTATTTAATAAATTTAAAGTACGGTTATTCAAATCATATATTAAATTATGTAACTCATTTGTATAATCATTATTTTGGCTTCCGCTTAGTTGTAACTCAGCATCAGTTATTAAAGTATTAATATTAGCACCAGTTAATTTTGAAGTTATTTCTTCAGCTTTTAAAGTATATGGTGTTACTAATTCATGAGATTCAATAACTTGATTAGTGACAATGTAATTGGCGTAATAAGTTGTTTCTGCAAGTAATTCTTCAAAATTTTCTTTTAAAATTCTTGCTTCATTAATTAATCCTCTTTCAATTGGTTGTAAATTAGTTTCAATAAAAAATAAATGTTCTTTCATTATTCTTTGAAAGAATAAATTGATCTCTACTGACGATTGAATAAATTCATGTTCTGACAACAAGTAATTCACCCCTTTGTAATAGTACTAATATATAGTATTTAATAATAATTAAAAAGTACCAAATTTAAATAAAATAGTTGTAAATATACAACAATAACAAAAAAATAAATAAACTATATATACAGTGAAAATTTTAAAAGGGGAGTATTATGAATAAAAAAAGAATAACATTATTTCTTATTAGTCAAAACATATCATTATTTGGTTCATCAGTAGTAGGTTTTGCAATTATTTGGTATATAACGTTAAAAACTTCATCAGGAATGTGGCTTATGTTAGCTACAATATGTTCAATGGTACCACAAGTATTGATATCTCTAATAGGAGGTGTATGGGCTGATAAATATAATAAGAAAAATGTAATAATGTTAGCAGATGGTTTTATAGCACTTTCTACACTATGTTTAGCAATATCTTTTTTAATGGGTTATAAAAATATTGTGATGCTTTTATTAATATCTATAATAAGATCAATAGGTGCTGGGATTCAAACACCGGCTGTTAATGCTATATATCCTCAATTAGTTCCAAAAGATAAGTTGGTAACTGTTCAAGGGATAAATCAAACGCTATCATCAGTATTACTGTTATTAGCACCTGCTATAGGTGGACTTTTATTGGGACCTGTAAAAATAATATGGGCATTTATGTTAGATGTTGTAACAGCATCTATAGCAATTGTTATCATTTATTTTATTAAATTTAAAGAAGTAAAACAAAAAAAAGTTAAAAAACCCATGTTTGGTCAATTAAAAGAAGGGCTGAATTATACATTAAATGATAAATATTTAAAATTAATAATTTGTTTCTATGCGCTATCATTTTTTTTAATTACACCTATTGCGGTTTTATCTCCACTTTTTATTGAAAGGGTGTTTGGTAGTGATGTATGGAGGTTAACGACTAATGAATTATTTTGGACTACCGGAACATTATTAGGTGGTATATTTATATCACTTAATAATAAATTTGATAATAAACCTTTTATTATTAATATTTGTTTAATAGCTTTTGGTATAACATTTACAATGCTTGGGATAGTTAAAAAGTTTATATTGTTTATTATAATAATGGGTATTGCTGGAATATTTATGCCTATAATCACTACAGCGGTAACGGTTTTTATACAGGAAAATGTTAAATCTACAATGTTAGGACGAGTTTTTTCAATATTACAAATTATTTCTTCAGGAGCGATGCCTTTTGCTATTTTAATATTTGGTCCACTTGCAGATTTAATAATGATTGAAACTATATTTATAATTATAGGTTTGTTAATGCTATCATTATCAGTAATGTATAAATTAAAATTTAAGTTGATAAAATAAGGTAAAAATTGTATAATTATATAAGAAAATAAACTTTATAACTTGATAGGTGGTAGTGAAATGGAAATTTATTTAGTTTTTTCTAAAACAGGTACTTGGTTATCTAATGTTTTAAGATTTATTTTAAGAAAAAAATATGTCCATGTATCTTTATCGTTTGATAGGGAGTTAAATAATATGTATTCTTTTGGTAGGACAATTCCAAACAATCCATTTTCAGGTGGTTTTGTTATTGAAAATATTAGAGAAGGCGTTTATAAAAAAAATATTGATTCAGAATGTATAGTGTATAAACTGAGTGTTAGTGAAGAACAATATAGTTTGATCATAGATATTTTAAAAGATTTTAAAAATAACAAAGAAAATTTAAAATATAATTTACTTGGACTTATATTTGCAGCCCTTAACATACCAGTAAAGCGTGAAAATTATTATTTTTGTACACAATTCGTATCTGAGTTATTTATAAATGCAAATTTAATAGATGATGAAAAGCCATCAGAATTATATAGACCTTATGATTTACAAATAAAACTAAAAGAGCTGGAACCAATTTTTGAAGGGTATGTACTAGATTATATTAAAAAGTATGGTGAAAAATGATTGTGCAGAAAAAAGTGTTATGTATAGGTGATAGTATTACAAAAGGTCATCCTGGTGTAAGTTATGTCAACTTTCTTGAATATAAATGTATAAATAAAGGTCTTTCTGGGGATACATTATTGGGTGTGATAAAAAGGCTTGAAAATATAATGCAAAAAAAATATTTTAATACGATTGATTGCATAGTGGTAGGAGTGGGGGCTAATGATGTAATACAACCTTATTTAAATGATTATTCCAATTTGTGGAAATTAAGAGTTAAAATGTTGAAAAAAAGAGGTAGTATACATAGTGCATGTAATAAAACTTTTGAACTTAATTTTAAAAAATTAATAAAAATATTAAAAAGTACAAATAAAAATATAATTATATTTAGTATGCCCTATTTAGAAACAAATGAAAAAACATTAAATAACAAAATTAATGAGTTAAATAAAATAATAAAAACGGAATGTAATAATAATGAAATTCCTTTTATCAATTTTTATAAATGGCAATATGAAACAAAAAACAAAAATAATGATACAAGTTATGCTTTTATGTCTAAAAATCCAATATGTGTTGGTATTGATACTTTTTTAACAAGTTATTTGAAATTAAGTAAATATGTAAGTAATAAAAGAAATTTATTGTTAACGGTTGATGGTTGTCATTTGAATACTTTTAGTGCTCAAAAATTAAGTGATATGATCAATGAATATTTATGAATTTAATAAAAAGGAAATTTACAACCTTTTTATTTTGTTTATGGTAATATATATTTGAGGTGATAATATTAAATATATTTATAGTTATTATACAGTTATTGGAAATATTAACATCGTAGTTAATGATAGTTATATAATTGGTGTTTATTTTGGTGAAAATAACTTTAATTATAAAGTTTTAGAAACTGATTTAACGAAAAAGGCATATAATCAAATAGACGAATATTTAAAGGGTGAACGAAAAGAGTTTGATTTACCGATAAAATATACTTATGGTACTCCCTTTCAAAGAAAAGTCTGGGATGCTCTTAAAAGTATACCTTATGGTGATACAAAAAGTTATAAAGAAGTGGCACAAATGGTAAAATCACCCAAAGCTCATCGTGCTGTTGGTAGTGCTAATAATTTAAATCCACTGGCAATTATTATCCCATGTCATAGGGTAATTGGATCAAATGGTAATTTAATAGGTTATAGTGGTGGGATCAATATTAAAAGGAAATTACTCGAACTTGAAAAAAAAGATGTAAATCTTTGTAAAATTTTATAATTATGGTATAATATTATTGGCTTTTTCAAAAACACACGATATTGATTTAAATGCCTAGTGCCAGTTTGGTGGTATTTAAAGTTGATATGTCGGAGGAAAAAACAAAAGGAGGAATAAAATGGCAGTAGTGTCAACAAGTTATTTATTAGAAGCTGGGGTTCATTTTGGTCATCAGACTAAAAGATGGAATCCTAAAATGAAAAAGTATATTTACACAGCAAGAGACGGAATTTATATAATTGATTTAGAAAAAACCGCTCAAAAAATTGAAGAGGCGTATAATGCTTTGTACAAAATTGCTGAAAATGGTGGAAAGGTTTTATTCGTCGGAACGAGAAAACAAGCAAGCTATGCAATAAAAGAAGAAGCAATACGTTCAAATTCATATTATGTTAATGAAAGATGGTTAGGTGGAACTTTAACTAATTTTAGGACAATTAGAAAAAGGGTTAGACGTTTAGAAGAAATTGAAAAGATGGAAAAGGATGGCACTTTTGATGTGTTACCTAAAAAAGAAGTTGTAGGACTTCAAAAAGAGTATGCTAAATTAAACAAAGTATTAGCTGGAATCCGAGATATGAGAAAATTACCAGCTGCTATTTTTGTAGTTGATCCATCAAAAGAGGAAATTGCAGTAAGAGAGGCTAGGAAATTAAACATCCCTATATTTGGAATAGTTGATACCAATTGTGATCCAGATATGGTTGATTATGTAATACCTGGAAATGATGATGCTATAAGAGCTGTTCGTTTAATTACTGCTGTAATGGCAAATGCTATAAATGCAGCAACTGGTGGACATATAATTGATTTTTCAAATACTGAAGAATCAGGATCGGAGGAAAATGTTTCCGCAATTATGGAAAAAGCTCTTGAGACTGTAAAACGTAAAGATAACCGTTCAAGAAGATATGATAACCGTCCAAGAAGAAGACCACAAAAAAGATATCAAAGAGAAACAGTTATGAAGCAAGAACAAAATGAAAAAGTTGAAGAAAAAACATTAGAAAAAGCCAAAGTTCAAGAAACTGTTAAAACTACAGAACAAAAAGAATTATCTAATTTAACTGTAGCTGAATTGCGTGATTTGGCTCGTGAACAAAAAATAAAAGGCTTTTCAACAATGAAAAAAGCTGAATTAATAGATGCATTAAAATAATATAATCTTAAGGAGGAATAATATGATTAGTGCTAGTTTAGTTAAAGAACTAAGGGAAAAAACTGGTGCTGGAATGCTGGATTGTAAGAAAGCATTAGAAGAAACAAAAGGAAATATAGAAGAAGCAATTAACTGGTTAAGAGAAAAAGGTATTTCCCAAGCAGCTAAAAAAGCTAGTCGTATCGCTGCTGAAGGTTTATCAGCAACTATGATAGATGGTAATAAAGCTGTTATTGTAGAAGTAAACTCTGAAACAGATTTTGTTGCTAAAAATACCGAATTTCAACAATTAGTAAATACAATTATGGTAACTATTATAAAATCTGATGTTAAAACATTAGATGAAGCAATGAAGTTAAATACAAACGAAGGTACTATTGAACAATTGTTAATAGCAAAAACAGCAAAAATTGGCGAAAGACTAGATTTTAGGCGTTTTGAACTATTAGTGAAAAATGATGATCAAGTTTTTGGGAATTATACACACATGGGTGGTAAGATAACAGTATTAACTGTATTAGAAAATTCTGATGAAGAAATCGCACATGATGTAGCAATGCATATTGCGGCAATGAAGCCAAGTTATATTAGTTCAAATGATATTCCAAAAAGTGAAATTGAAAATGAAAAAAACATTTTAAAAGAACAAGCAATTAATGAAGGTAAACCTGAAGAAATAGCTCTTAAAATTGTAGAAGGGCGCATTAAAAAATATTATTCAGAAGTTTGCTTAGATGAACAACCATTTGTAAAAGATGGTGATATAACAGTTGGTAAATTTGTTTCTGATAATGGTGGAAATATTGTTAATATGGTTCGTTACGAAGTGGGGGAAGGTCTTGAAAAAAGAAATGAAGATTTTGCCTGTGAAGTGATGAGTCAAATTCAAGATATATAATAATAAAACATCCTATTTTTCAATTAGGATGTTTTTTAATTCTTTAATATAATTTATATATAAATTTAATTCCTTTTTTAAATTATTATATCGCTCATTAGATATTAAAATTGTGTAAGTTACTGTGTCTTCAAATAGTTTATTAACAATTTCAATGTTTTTTAAAAGATAATCTATTGTATTTGTTACATTATAATTAAAGTTTATAATTATTTTTTTTCCTTTAACTAATTCAATAATATTAACTTTATTTAAACAGGAAATGGTTGCTCTTCTATAAGCTCTTACTAATCCATTTGCTCCTAATTTTATGCCACCGAAGTATCTAATTACTACGCACAATATATTTTCTAAATTATTGTTTTCTAAAACACTTAATATAGGTATCCCAGCCGTACCACTAGGTTCCCCATCATCATTAAACCTTTTAGTACTACCTATTATATAAGCATAACAATGATGTGTTGCATCATTATATTTTTCTTTTAAATCATTTAAATAATTATTTATTTCATTTTCATTATTTACTTTTATTAAGTAAGTTATAAAACGTGATTTGTTAATTGTTATTTCAAAATTAACATTTTTTTCAATTGATAACATTTTATCACCAAATTAATTATAACTTATTAAATAAAATTAAGCAAAAAATTTAATAAATTTCATTCTATTTGATATAATAACATAAATAAGGTGGTGGAACATGCTTAAAGAAAAATTAAAATTAGTCCCAAATAAACCAGGTTGTTATTTAATGCTTAATAAGGATGGGAATATTATATACGTAGGTAAGGCTAAAGAATTAAAAAAACGATTAAGCTCATATTTTCGCGGAACACATACTGGTAAAACAAAGTTATTGATAAGTGAAATAACTAATTTTGAGTATATAGTTGTAAGTAGTGAGACCGAGGCTTTAATTCTTGAGTTAAATTTAATTAAAAAACATAGCCCGAAGTACAATATACTTCTTCGGGATGATAAAACATATCCATATATCGAACTTACAAATGAGCGTGTGCCTAGATTGATGATAGTTAGAAATGTAAACCGAAAAAGATCTAATACAAATAGAATGTATGGGCCATATCCAAATGCTTTTGCAGCACGTCAAACAGTTGATTTATTAAATCGAATATATCCATTAAGAAAATGTAGAACATATCCTAAAAAACCGTGTTTATATTATCACATAAATCAATGTTTAGGGTATTGTGTTTATAATATTGATCATTTAGTAATTAAAGAAATGGAAACACAAATAATAAACTTTTTAAAAGGTGATTCTGATTTTATAACAAATAAATTAAAAGAAGAAATGTTACAAGAAAGTAAAAAAATGAATTATGAAAAGGCACAAGAGTTAAAGGAACTTATTGATCATATTGAAATAACTTTAGTAAAACAAAAAGTAGAAATTAATGATTTAACACCAAGGGATGTTTTTGGATATTATTATAATGAAGAATATTTATCTGTTCAAGTGTTTTTTATTCGCGGCGGAAAAATCGTTGAAACCCATAATAATATCATTTCAATAGTAGATGAAGTAGACGAAGAAATAACTAGATATATTGCTAAGTTTTATAATGAATCAGTTTTATTGCCAAAGGAATTATTAGTGCCCCAAATAGTAAATACTGAACTCTTAAATGATTATTTAAAAATACCTATAAAAATTCCAAAAAGGGGAGTAAAGAAAAAAATTGTTGATATGGCTAATAATAATGCCAAGATAATGCTTGAAAAAGAATTGCAATTAATTAAGAAGGAAGAAAAGAGAACAATAGGCGCTAATAAAGAGTTAAAACAATTATTAAAATTAGATGTTTTGGATACTATTGAAATATTTGATAATTCACATTTATTTGGAAGTTATAGTGTATCAGGAATGGTAGTATATAAAAGTGGTAAACCATCTAAACATAATTATCGCAAATTTAAAATAAAACACAATAAAAATGATGATTATGAAGCGATGAGACAAGTAATTTATAGAAGATATCACCGAGTAATAATGGACGATCTACCAAAGCCTGATTTAATTATTGTAGATGGTGGTTTAGGACAATTAAATGCTGCATACGAAATTTTAGAAAAATTAAATATAAAAATTCCAATAATATCTTTGAAAAAAGATGATAAACATAGAACAAGTAAATTATTAACATTAAATCCAACACAACAATTATCTATTAAAAAGAATAGTAATTTATTTCATTATTTAGAACGTATTCAAGATGAAGTGCATAGATATACAATAAATTATCATAGGCAATTACGGAGCAAAGGAGCTATGGAGAGCATTTTAGATAATGTTTCGGGAATAGGTAATAAAAGAAAAACAGAACTATTGAAAAAATATAAAACTATTACAAAGTTAAAAGAATTAACGGTTGAAGAATTACAGGAAACATTACCGATGAATGTGGCAATAAATTTGTTCGAGGTTTTAAAAGATTATAAAGTATAAGATAATTAATGTGATATAATAAATTAGGTGATAAAATGTCAAAAATCGAAATTATGGATGAATTGTTAGCAAATAAAATTGCAGCTGGCGAAGTTGTTGAAAGATGTGCATCAGTTGTTAAAGAATTAGTTGAAAACAGCATTGATGCAGGTAGCACAGAAATAAAAATAGAACTAATTGAAGCAGGAACAAAAGAAATAAAAATAATTGATAATGGTAGTGGTATGGAAAAAGATGACGCTGTTTTAGCCTTTAATAGACACGCTACAAGTAAATTGAAAGAGGATGAAGATTTATACAGAATAAATACATTAGGTTTTAGGGGGGAAGCTCTGGCATCTATCGCAAGTGTTAGTAAAATAAAGTTAGAAACTTCTACTGGTAGCATTGGTACAGTTATTGAAATTGATGCGGGTAAAGTTGTAAGTGTTAAAAATGGTATTGCAAGAAAAGGTACAATTATAACAGTATCGGATCTCTTTTATAATACGCCTGCTAGACTTAAATATATGAAAAGTTTATATGCAGAATTGGCAAATATTACATCATTTGTAAATAAAATCGCACTTTCTCATCCTAATATAAAATTTATATTAACTAATAACAGTAAAACTTTGTTAAATACTGACGGTTCAAATGATTTATTAAAAACAATATCAGCAATATATGGAATGGATGTTGTTAAAAAAATGATTAAAATCAAAGGTGATAATGATGATTATAGCGTTAGTGGATATATAACATTACCGGAGGTATATCGTTCTAATAGAAATCATATGGTCACACTTGTTAATGGAAGGGTCGTAAGAAACAATATTATTAATAAAGCGATTAATGATAGTTATCATACGTATAAGCCAGATAATCAATATCCAATAGTCGTCATTAATATATATGTTGATCCAAGTTTAATAGATGTAAATATTCATCCGACTAAACAAGATATTAAGTTTAGTAAAATTGATAGTTTAATTAATTTGTTAAATGAATTAATTGAAAAATCAATACAGGAACACAATTTGATTCCAAAAGTTTCTGTTAAATCCCCGACACTAAAAAAAGAATATGTTCAATCAACGCTAGAATTTAATGTAATTCGCGAGCAAGTAAACGATTATACAAGTAGTACAAATAATTTTATAAAAGAAAAAGAAAGCGAAGAGGGAATATTGCCAAATTTATATCCTGTTGGAACAGTTCATGGCACTTATATTGTTTGTCAAAATGAATTAGGAATGTACTTAATTGATCAACACGCAGCAAAAGAGAGGATTAATTATGAATTATATAAAGAAAGATTAGGGAATCCCAAAACAGAAACAACTGAATTATTATTACCAATTACTCTTGAGTTTACTAACGATGAATTTATTATTATTAAGGAAAATACTGATTTATTAAAAAAAATGGGTTTTCATGTAGAACAATTTGGAGTTAGTTCTATAATTATAAAATCACATCCAACTTGGTTACCTACTAATTATGAAACAAAAGCAATAAGAAAAATTATTGAATTAATAATTACTAATGAAAAAAACTTTAGTGTTGAAAAATTCAATGAAAAAGTGGCGATTAATATTAGTTGTAAATTATCAATTAAAGCGAATGAAAATATTAGTTTAGAAGAAATGGATGAGTTAATAACTGATTTGAGAAACACAAAAAATCCATATACTTGTCCACATGGACGACCAACTATTATACATTATTCAATTTCTGATTTAGAAAAGGAATTTAAAAGAAGTGGTTTTTAAAAAAATATGTTATAATAATTTTAAGGAGGATTTATGGAAACAAATAAAAAATTAATTATTGTAATAATTATATTAAGTTTTATAACAATTGCATCTACATCATATACAATTACTAAATTTATATTACCAAATAATTCAGTTAAGAAAGAAGAGCCAATAGATAAGGAATGTCCAAAACAAGAAGAGTGTCCTACTGTCTCACAACTGTATGAAAAGTTTGTTCAAAATCGTATGAAATATATAAATGGTTTAGGGCAAAATGGACAAGGAATTACATTATTTGACGATGATTTAAATAAGATTTCAAGTGTTGAGTTAAATAATAAAGGGGAACTTTATTTAATATTAAATTCTGAAAAACTTATTAATAAGTATGGTGATAAATATAAAGGTATAGATAATGTAATAAATGTTGGTGTGTATTCCTATGGTAATGGTTTTGGTAAAAAAGTCATTTCTATTAATAAAAACGGTACTATATCATCTATTGATTTATTAAACATTCAAAATAATGATGAAATAATTATAAAAAATCATAATGAATACAAAAACATTGTTAATGTTAGCAATACATTTATTACAGATGGGATTGCCCGTACTGTTATTATTAGTTTAACTGATATTGAAGGCAATGTTATTCCATTTAAAGAATATTAAAAGGTAATCTTAGATTACCTTTTAATATTGTTGTTGAGATAATTTTTCATTAAATTCAGTTACTTTTTGCTGAATCTTGTTATCTTCAGCTCGTTCAACTGGATACCAACCATTTTTATATAATAAATCAAATGTTTTTCTTGCTAAACTTTTAACTTCTGTAAACATATTCATTATCTCGTTATACAGAACCTCATTACTTGCCTCACTAATAGCTGTACAAGTGATACTTGATATATACTTTTCAGTATTTAAAATATCCGTTAAATAATCACAATCTTCCATAGTGCAGCATAGTTGTTGTTCAATTTGTTGATTATTCATTTCATTATTGTTTTCCATAAATCCTCCTTAATTTAACTTAACAAAGTTATAATTTTATTACAATAATTTTCATGTGTATTTTTAATTTCTTCAAATAATTGTTTAATTTCTTCGTCTTTTACTTTGCTAGCGTATAAACTACATTTTTTACTTGCTACTAAATGCATTTTAAATAAATCTGATAAATATGATAAATCCTTTGCGGATATCATGTTCGGTACTGTACTCATTTTATCATTCCTTTCAAAATTATTATGGTTTAATTTAATAATAATATTCTAAAAATATTATATAATTATAAAATCGTGCTATAATGTTTTTATTATGATATAATAATATCAATTATGGAGTTGATGTTATGAAACTTAAAACAAGTTATTTTGTTACAAAAAGAGAAAATACAAAAGATGAAGAATCAAATAGTGCGAATTTATTAGTTAGAAGTGGAATGATAAATAAAGTAGGTAACGGTATATATATGTATATGCCATTAGGTTTAAAAGTTTTAAATAATATTGAAAACATTATTCGTAAGGAAATGAATAAAACTGGTGCACAAGAATTATTAATGCCAAATTTAATGCCTGAGGAAGTTTATGTTGAAAGTGGAAGACGTGATGTTTTTGGTGCTAGTATGTTTTCTTTAAAAGATCGTTATAATAGGGATTATGTATTAGGACCAACTCATGAAGAATTATTTGTTGTAGCTGCTAAAGAGCAATCAAAATCATACAAAAATTTCCCTTTTAATTTATATCAAATAGGAATGAAGTATAGAGATGAACCACGCCCCCGTTTTGGATTAATTAGAATTAGGGAATTTATAATGAAAGATGCTTATAGTTTTGATACTAATTATGAAGGGTTAGACAAATCATATGATAAGATGTTTAAGGCATACAAAAACATTTTTAATCAAATGAATATAAAATATAAAATTGTAAAGGCTGACACAGGTGCAATGGGAGGATTGCTATCAGAAGAGTTTCAAGCAATTTCACCAATAGGAGAAGACACTTTAGTGCTTTGCCAAAATTGTGATTATGCTTCTAATATTGAAGTTAGTGAGTGTGTAAATAATATTGTTGCTAATGATGAAAAACAATTAAAAAAGGAGTTAGTCTACACCCCTAATGTTGGCACGATTGAAGAGGTATCAATATTTTTAAAAGAACCACCAACAAAGTTTGTAAAAACTTTAATATATAAAATAGAAAATAAATTTTATGCGTGTTTAGTACCAGGTAATAGAGATGTTAATGAAACAAAATTATCAAAGATATTTAAGACAGCACAAGTTGAATTAGCTAATGAAGATGATGTTCAAGCTATTACAAATGCGAATGTTGGTTTTGCAGGTCCAATAAATATTAATATACCTATTATTATTGATAAAGAAATTGTAAACTTAAAAAACTTTATTGTAGGTGCTAATAAAACTGATTATCACTATAAAAATGTTAATATAGAAGATTTTGATTTTATAATAAAAGATGATATTGTAAATGTGCTAGAAGGGGATTTATGTCCTAACTGTGCTGCTGAATTAAAATTTGAAAAAGGTATTGAAATTGGTAACACCTTTAAACTAGGAACGAAATATTCAGAGGATTTAAATTTATATTATTCAGATAAAAACAATCAACTTCATCCAGTTGTAATGGGGTGCTATGGAATTGGAGTTGAAAGAATTATGGCAAGTGTTGTGGAACAAAATCATGATGAAAAAGGAATAATATGGCCAATAAACATCGCCCCTTTTAAAGTTGCAATCATTTTGATTAACAATCAAAATGATATACAATTTAACTATGCTAATGAGTTATATCAAAAGTTAAATGATTTAAATATTGATACTATCTTAGATGATCGTGATGCAAGGCCAGGTGTTAAATTTAATGATATGGATTTAATTGGTATACCAATTATAATTACAGTTGGTAATAAAGTTGATAAAAATATAGTGGAATTTAAATTAAGATCTAATAATAAAACTTTTGATGTTGAAACAATTGATGTAATTGAAAAAATTAAAGAAATGCTATAATAAACGACAAAAACCATCAAGTTAATATACCATAATATAATTGGTGATAATATGAGAAAAATTATTATTCCGATTATTATGTGTATGCTTGTTGGTTTTTTATTGTCTAAATATTTTTTAAGTTTATACGATAATAAACAAAAGATTATGCCTATTTTCAATGTTGGACAAAAATTACACTTTATACAATTTGGAGTATATTCTTCTGAAGAAAGCATGAAAAACAACACGAAAAGTTTAAATTATTATATATATAATAAAGCAGATGGTTATTATTATGTTTATATCGGTATAACTAGTATTTATGAAAACGCTGTAAAATTAAAAGGATATTTTAAAACAGTGGGATACGATACTTATATAAAGGAATATAATGTTTCAAATAATGAGTTTTTGGAATCCCTGCAATATTATGATCAAATAATAAAGGGTACTAATGAGGAGGAAGTTATGAAACAAATTAGTCAACAAGTACTTGAACAATATGAGGTGATTGTTAATTATGAATATTAAAATAAAAGATATACCTATTTTAGATCGCCCGCGTGAAAGATTAATTAATGAAGGAGTAACTAAACTTAATAACGAAGAATTATTAGCGATAATTTTAAAAACTGGTACAAAAGAAATATCTGCAAAACTGCTTGCAAGTAAACTATTATCAAATGTAGGTGGAATAAATAATTTATCGAAAACAAATTATGAAGAAATTACTAAAATAAAGGGAATTGGAGAGGCAAAAGCGTGTACTTTATTAGCAGTGATTGAATTATCTAAAAGGATGAATAAAGAGATTAAAACTATTAAAAAAGTTCATATAACTTCTACTGTACTTGTATATAAATATTATAAAGATATATTTAAAGACGAATTTCAAGAATGTTTTTATTGTTTATACTTAGATAGTCAAAAAAAGGTAATTGATGAGCGAATGTTGTTTAAGGGCACTATTAATAGAAGTCTTGTTCATCCAAGGGAGATATTTAAAGAAGCGTATTTGTTAAGTGCATCAGCCATTATATGTATTCATAATCATCCTAGTGGTAATGTAACACCATCTATTGAAGATGTTGAACTTACAAATAAATTGGTGGATATTGGAAAACTCTTAGGAATTCAAGTGCTTGATCACATTATTATAGGTAATGATAACTATTATAGTTTTTATGAAAATAATCTATTAGGTGGAAAAAACAAGAGAAGTGTATTATAATGTATTTGGTGATTATATGAATAGAAGAAGAAAACATCAAAAAAAATATTTAATTGTTATAATAATTATTATAATTATTATTGCTTTAAGTATTTTACACAAAACAGTTAATTATAATAGAAATTTAACTAAAATTGAAGGAGTTATTAAAGATACTGGGATATTTATTAATAAAATTGTATACTCACCTGTAAAGTTTATTAAAAACAAAGTTGTTGAAAATAAAGAGAAAAAAGAAATATATGATAAATATAATCAATTAAAAAGTAAGTTAGATAATTACGATATACTAGAGGCACAAAAAAGGGAATTAGATTATCATTTGAGGGAAATGAAAAAAGTATTAAATTTAAATAATACGTTAAATGAAGATAGTTATTTAAATGCAAGTGTTGTTAATAGAAATATTGGAATTTGGTATAATGAAATTACAATAGATAAAGGTTCTAAAAATGGTGTTAAAAAGGATATGCCTGTTATTGTGAAAGAAGGTTTAATTGGTAAAGTAGTGAACGTTAGTAATTTTAATAGTACTGTAAAGTTGCTAACTAGTGATAGTATTATTGATAAAATATCAGTTAAAATTGAAAACAAAAATAAATATATATATGGATTATTAGTTAATTATGATGCAAAAAAGAGGTTGTTTATAATTGAGGGTATTGATCAAAACACTGATATTGAAACTGGCTCAATTGTTACAACAACTGGATTAGGTGATTATTTTCCAAGCGGTATATTAGTTGGTAAAGTGAAGCAAGTTACAACTGATAATTTTGATTTATCTAAAATTGTAGAAGTAGAAACTGATGTTAATTTTAATCAAATTAACTACGTTACTATTTTAAAACGTAAGGTTGGTAAACAATGATTATGTATATAATTTTATCATCATTATTTTTGGAAAATATATTGTCCAATCACATTCCATTAAACAGTATGTTTACACCTTTGTTTACAGTGGTTTCATTAGTGCTTATTTATCCTTATTTTGTGAATGATGATGATAAATTTTTAAAATACTGTGCAATTACAGGATTAATTTATGATTTGATATTTACAAATACAGTGCCATTAAATTTAATTTCTTTTTTACTAGTAGGTTTAATTATTAAATTAATTAACATAACGTTATCAAATAATTTTATTAATGTTATGATTATAGCTGCCTGTAGTGTTATTATGTACTTAATAATTACATACTTTTTATTAGTAATAATAGGGTATAAAACTTTTAATTTTAATTACTTAATTACTTCTATTTATCAAACACTTTTTGCAAATATAATATATAGTTTTATTGGTTATATAATTAGCGACAAAATTAGTAAAAAGTATCAAATATTAAAAATTGATTAAGGGTCTAATAAAGCCTTTTTTTTCATATTATTTTATAGGTGATATTATGTATGATAATATGGAAAATATTAAAAAAAGTATAAAAGAGAAACGACATATTAAAACGCAAAGTAATTATATGAATAATTCAATTATTAATAAATTTTATAAATTTATTAATAAGATATTAATATTAACAGTTGTAACGTTAGTTATAATGATTATTTTAAAGTCAAACCTTAATATAAGAAATTCATTTTATAAATATGTATATGATTCCCATTTATCTTTTGCACCTTTAAATGAACTTTATCAAAAACATTTCGGAAGTCCACTACCTTTTAAAAATTTGTTAAAAGATAATATTACACCTGTATTTAATGAAACACTACAATATAAAGAAATTAATAAATATAAAAACTGCGCTAAGTTAATAGTGGATAATAATTATTTGGTACCTTCTATTGATAAAGGAATAGTAATATTCACGGGTGATAAAGATGATTATTTTAATATGGTTATAATTCAACAAAGTAATAATGTAGATGTGTGGTATTCAAATTTAAACAATATAAATGTAAAATTATACGATTATGTTAAAAAAGGAGATTTAATTGGTGAAACAATAAATAATGAATTATATTTATGTTTTAAAAAAGATGGGAGAAACATTGATTATAATCAATTTATACCATAAATTTAAAATTAATCCTCTATATTACATTGTAGCTTTAATTACGGTTATAACTGGTCATTTTAAAGATATGATAGTATTTACATCAATAATAATAATACATGAATTAGGACATATAATAGCAGCATTATATTATAAATGGAATATAGATGAAGTAATAATTTTACCATTTGGTGGTATTACTGTTTTTAAAGAAAGTTTAAATAAATCGTTGTTTGAAGAATTTATTATATTATTAATGGGTCCTTTGTTTCAAATTTTATTTTATATAATAGTTATGAATATACACCCTAGTTACATTTTAAAAAATTACCATTATACAATTTTATTATTTAATTTATTACCAATTATACCGCTAGATGGTTCAAAATTTATAAATATAATTAGTAATAAATTTTTCCCTTTTAAAAAAAGTCATCTCATTACAATTTATGTATCATTGCTAATAACGTTTTCTATTATGATACTAAAAATAAATAATTTAATATTTTTATTAATAATGATATTTTTGATAATTAAAATAATAAGCGAATATAATGAACATGATTACATATTCAATAAATTTTTATTAGAAAGATTAATGTATAAGTTCAATTTTCAAAAGAAAAAAATAATAAAAGGTAATAATATTCAAAAAATTTATAAAGGTTATAGGCATATTTTTAATATTAATAATAAAAATTATGAAGAAGACGAAATAATAAAGAGGAGGTTTGACAAAAGCAATGTTTTATGGTAAAATTTTAAACTGTGTAGAGCCTTACTCTACAACCGCACAGAAAAGGTTAAAACTATTTTTAGTACCTTGGATGGCGAGTCTTAGAACTAAGGAGGTAAAAAATGAAAGCTATAATTGAAACTGGTGGAAAGCAATACTATATTGAAGAAGGAACAGAATTATATGTAGAAAAAATTAATAAACCAGTTGGTGAAACAGTTGTTTTTGAAAAGGTATTAATGGCAAATGGATCTTTTGGAAAACCATTATTATCAAATGTTGAAGTAGTTGGTGAAGTTGTAAAACACGGTAAACAAAAAAAGATTGTTGTATTTAAGTATAAACCAAAGAAAAAATATCGTAAAAAACAAGGTCACCGTCAACCTTATACTAAAGTAGTTATTAAATCAATTAAAGAAAATTAATATGATTAATATAACTATTAAAAGTCAAAAAAACAATATATCAGACGTCATTATAAAAGGACATGCTAATTTTTGTGAATTTGGAAATGATATTGTATGCGCGTCTGTATCGAGTATTGTAATAACAACTATCAATGCCATACTAAGGATTAATGATAAAGGCATAAATTATGAAGTAAAAGATGGATATATACATTTAAAAATATTAAAAAATGAATTAATTATAAATACTTTAGTTATTAATATGATTGAATTATTAAAGGAATTGGAACAACAATATCCTGAAAATATTAACCTAAAATAGGAGGTGCTAAAATGGAGAGATTATTAAAATTAAATATACAACTATTCGCTCAGAAAAAAGGTCAAGGTTCAACTAGAAATGGCCGTGATTCACATTCCAAAAGATTAGGAGCGAAAGCTGCTGATGGCGAATTTGTAACTGGTGGTTCAATATTGTATCGCCAACGTGGAACTAAAATTTATCCAGGAAATAATGCAGGTATTGGTAGTGATGATACTGTTTATGCTAAAATTGATGGATATGTTAAATTTGAAAGAATGGGAAGAAATAAAAAACAAGTTAGTGTTTATGCTGAAAGATAGTATGTATTATTACAAGTCTTATCTATTAAGATAAGATTTTTTTGTTAATATCTTTTTTTAAAATACTATGTAGTGTATAATTAAAAAGTGAGGTGATAATATGTTTGTTGATGAAGTAATTATAAATATTCATGCTGGTAACGGCGGTAATGGGTGTATGGCGTTTAGAAGAGAAAAATTTGTAGCAATGGGAGGCCCTTATGGTGGTAATGGTGGTCGTGGTTCTAATATAATTTTTAAAGTTGATGAGGGTTTAAATACATTGATTGATTTACGATACCAACGCATAATTAAAGGTAATAGTGGGAGTAATGGAGAAGGTAAAGGAAGACATGGTAAAAATGCTGAAGATGTAATTATTAAAGTCCCAATAGGAACTGTTATAACTGATGTTGATACAGGATTAATTATTGCAGATTTAATGAAAAGTGATGACGAGGTAATAGTAGCAAAAGGTGGTCGCGGTGGTAGAGGAAATATGGCTTTCGCAACGAGTTCAAATCCTGCGCCCTCTATTTCGGAAAATGGTGAGCCTGGTGAGATTAGAAAAGTAAAAGTTGAATTAAAATTATTAGCTGATGTTGGATTAGTGGGTATGCCTAGTGTTGGAAAATCAACATTAATTTCTAAAATATCCGCTGCAAAACCCAAAATAGCAGCATATCACTTTACTACTTTATCCCCAAATTTAGGTGTTGTTAAAACAATTGATAATCGTTCTTTTGTAGTTGCAGATTTACCTGGTTTAATAAAAGGAGCTTCTTTGGGAGAAGGATTAGGGGATCAATTTTTAAAGCATATTGAAAGAACAAGAGTATTGGCACATATTATTGATATGAGTGGTGTTGAAGGAAGAGATCCATATGATGATTATATTACTATAAATAATGAACTTAAAAATTTCAATCCAAAAATATTAAACAAACCACAAATAATAATAGCTAATAAAATGGATATAGTAGGTGCTAGTTCTAATCTGGAAAAATTTAAAGATAAAGTAAAAATACCAATTTATCCGATATCTGCAATTAATAGTGACGGTTTAGAAGATGTTTTAATTCAGTTAGCAAATATGTTAGATAACATAGAAAAACAACCATTATATGATACTGAAAAATTTGAAAGCCACGTATTATATAAATTTGAAAAAGAAGAACCTTTTGAAATTATTGAAGATACTAATGCTTGGATAATTAAAGGGGAACAAGTTGAAAAATTAGTGCTTATGACTAGATTTACGGGTGATGATGCGATTAGGAGATTTACACATAAATTAAGGAAAATGGGTGTAGATAATAAATTGAGGAAAATGGGTGCTCAAGACGGTGACATTGTTAAAATATTAGATTTTGAATTTGAATATAGAGAATAAGTGTACAAGAATATACTTATTCTTTTGTTTAATTATAAAATATGCTATAATAATCGTCCAAAGGGGGATTTGTATGTTTGAAAATGTTTATAAGAACAGTAAAATTATACAATTAAAACCTATAATAAGAACATCAAAAGAGGCAAATTTAGTGGCTCAAAAAAACAATATTACATTGTATGATGCAACGGATCAATTTAAGTGGCATCTTATTAATGGTAACTATTATCGATTTAAATTTTTTGATAAAATTTATCCAATTTTAAATGAACTTATAGGTCCTAAAATCGCTCAAAATTTAGAATTAAGAAGTGCAAACAATTTACCAGCAAAAATGAAGTTTAGTAATGACTTAACTTTTTATGGTATATTATCAGAAAATTTTAAGGAACCAAACAAAGAATATTTAACTATGTTTGAATTAGGTTTTAGTAATAAAACAATGCCAAATTATAAAAACCTTAATAAATTGAAAAGGTATTGTAGTAAAGATGATTATGATGAGTTGTTAAACAATATATTAAAAATGACTGCATTAGATTATTTAATGGGACAAGTTGATCGTGTGGCAAGTAATTTTTTATTTGAAAAGGATGAACATTCAATTACATTTGCACCATTATTTGATTATGCCGAAGCTTATGAATATGCAAAGATTGGTTGTTATTTTAATACAAAAGAAAATCGAACATTAAATTGTTCTGTAGGTAACTCTTTAATAGCACCTGCATTTTGGGAAAGCAGATTTAAAAGGTTTTTAAGGAAATATCCACAATTTAGGGATTACTTAAACGAAGTTTGCAAAATAAATATTGTAGAAATAATTGAAGAAATTGAAAAAGAACACCAAATAAAAATATCTGATGAGTGTAAAGATTATTATGATTTTAGAACAAAAGAAAAACAAAAAATCCTATATTAGGATTTTTAATTTGGGAATTTATTATAAATTTTTGTTTTTTTAATACTACCTGCTGGTAATTCATAAGTATAATATACGTTTTTTTTAGGTAATATTATTTTATTAGGTTTTAGATTATCATACATATATAAAACATTATTATTAATATCTGTCATAACAACATCAATTTCTTGTTTCATAAAAAATGTATGAATTGAGTTGCACTTCGGAAAACAAATGCCATAATCAATTTTTTCTTTAATAAATGCTAAACCAAACAATCTATTGAAAAATTTAGTATAAGTTATTATTTTCATATAACCACCATTATAAATATAACATAAACAAAATTGTTTGACAATTTATATAAAAAGATGTAAAATTAAATTAGGTAAAAATGGAGGTAAATATGTCTAGAATAAACAATAAGGGGCAAGCATTAGTTGAATACTTATTAATAATCGCGGTTATAAGTGTTGTTGTTATTAGTGTTGTTAAATTATTAGGAGGTTATTTACAAGATTCAGTTACAAAAACTTCATGCTCTTTAGTTAATAAAGTTTATGTAGAAGGTGAAAGACCAGGAGAAGGAAAGTGTGTAGATCAATAAAAAATGATGTAAATCATTTTTTTATTGTTTAAAACTTATATAAAAGGGTGTTAAAAACTTTTAAGTCACTGTAAACAGTTATTCAGACATATATTATTTTTTTTAAGCTTTGTATTATGTTATATGTACAATAATGAAACAAAAGTTAATCATTGTTAATTTATGTATAATTTGGTATAATTTTATTATGATAGGGGTGTTAAAATGAATGATAAAGGTCAGGCGTTAATTGAATTTATTATTATATTGCCAATATTATTATTTATTATTTTATCTATGTTTGATATAGGTAATGTTTTACACCAAAAATATAAATTAGAAAATGATTTAGACGTTGTAGTAAATTTATTTGAACAAAACAAACAAATTGAATTAAATGATTATGTTAATAAAAATAAAATTGCTTTTAAATTCAATGATAAAGATGACCATGTAACAATTGAAGTATCTAAAAAAATAAATATATCAACACCGGGGTTAAATTATGTATTTAAAGAACCTTATTATATTTATGCAAAAAGGTATATATATGAATAATAAGGGTCAAACGTTAGTAGTTTTTGTTATTTTATTACCTCTCATGATAATGCTTTTATCATTTGTAGCAAATGAAGGTTTTGTGTATATTCACAAACGAAGAGCGACTAATGAAATAAAAAATGCAATTGAGTATCGCTTTAAAATTAAAGATAATAATGCAATTTATAATAAGGTTGAAAAATATATAACTAAAAATTTAAAACATATAGATAATTTAAATATTGAGATTGATAATAATTATATAAAGGTAAGTGTAATTTTAAATATACCTAATTTAGTACCTTCAATTATTTTTGAAGAATCTTATAAAATTAATTTAGAGTTTGAAGGTTACAAAGTTAACGATGAAATAAGGATTGAGGGATAATATGGCTGTTCACAAAGCAAAGATATATACGATTACTTCGGTAAAAGGTGGTACAGGTAAAACGACAACGGTTTTAAATTTAGCTGGTATTTTTAGTTTAATGGAAAAAAGAGTGTTAATTATAGACATGGATTTATACAGCGGTGCTGTTGCGACTAGTTTAAATATATCTAATAATACTGATATATTTAAATTAGTAGATGATTTAAATAATAATAGATTTAGACAAATAGAAGATTATGTTTCTAAATACAATGATTTTATAGATGTTATTCCATCCCCAAAAGACCCAAGGTTAGCTAATCAAATAAATAGTCAATATTTAAACGTTGTTTTCAGTCGTGCCAGTGTAAAATATGATGTAATATTAATTGATACTAATCATATATTAAATGAAATTAATTTAGTGACATTAGATGCTAGTGATTGTATTGTTTATGTTGTTAATAATGACCCAATAGATTTAAAAAATATGAAGACAATGGTATCTATTTTTAAAGATATGAATAAAAACAACTATAAGGTAGTTTTAAACAATTCAAAGGATAGACAAAAAAATTATTTTAGCAAACACGATATTAAAAATATTATTAAAAGTAATATTGATTATATTATTCCCGATGAATTTTATTTAAGAAATTTTGATAAGCATGTTTTAGATGGTGAAATTTTTACTTTAAATAAGAGAATAAGAAACAATAATAAAAAAACAATAAAAGTATTTGAATTGTTAACTAAATCATTATTAAAAATAAATAGGGGTGAGTAATATGAAAAAACTAATTGATGAATTTAATATTAAAATTGATAAAAGATCACATACTTATATACCTGATTATCAAGCTTTTGAAAATAAAGAGTTATTGGATAAATTGAGAACTAAAATTATTCAAAATATAATTGATAATAATACGCAACAAGTTACAATGGATGAATTTATTAAAAATGAAATAGATAGAACACTTGAAGGATATGATTTAACTAATGTTGAAAGAAGTTATATTTATAACTTAATAGAAAATGAAATTAGTGGTTATGGGCCTCTTACTGAGTTATTAAAAGACGAGTTAATTACAGAAATAATGGTAAATAAATCCAATGAAATATATATTGAACTTAATGGTCGTGTTGTGAGAGATGATAGTATATCTTTTATTAATGATGAGCATATAATAAGAACTATTCAAAGGATGATTCAACCATTAGGTAGAACAATTGATTCTACTAACCCTATGGTTGATGCAAGGTTGGCTGATGGTTCAAGATTAAATGCAGTTATTCCCCCTTTATCTTTAAAAGGACCTGTGTTAACAATACGTAAATTTAAAGATGATTTAGCTACTATTGAAGATTTTTTAAGAAGTGGAACACTTACTCCATATATGGCACGTTTTCTAGATGCGTGTGTTCAAGCAAAATTAAATATTATTATTTGCGGTGGTACAGGTAGTGGGAAAACGACTTTATTAAATGTTTTATCATCATTTATTGGTGATAATGAAAGAATTATAACAATTGAAGATGCAGCTGAACTTCGTTTAAAACAAGAACATGTTATATCATTAGAAACGAGATTAGTTAATTACGAAGGTGAAGGGGAAGTAACAATAAGGGATTTAGTAATAAACTCCCTACGTATGAGGCCTGATCGAATAATAGTAGGTGAGGTTCGCGGTAAAGAAGCTTTTGATATGCTTCAAGCCATGAATACAGGGCACAATGGTAGTTTAACAACGATGCACGCAAATTCACCTTCAGATGCCTTAAATAGATTAGAAACAATGATTTTAATGGCAGGTATGGAAATACCTATTACAGCTGTTAGGGAATATATTGAAAATGCAATAGATATTGTTATTCAAGTTGAGCGTTTAAGTGATGGTAGGAGAAAAGTAGTAAGTATTTGTGAAACAGTTGGTTATGAAAAAGATAATATTAAAATTAAAGAAATATTTGGTTTTATTCAAACTGGTGTATCCGATAATGGTGAAGTACTAGGGGAATTTATATTACATGACTATATTCCAACTGTGTATAATAAAATAAAATCAAGAGGAATAGATACATTAAAAGATATTTTTGAGGTAGAAAATGGCTAAAAACAATTTTAATATTTATGAACAGCTACAACCTACAAATAAAAATATTATTGTTACTTTTACTCCAAATAAAAACACAACTCAATATGAGTATAATATTATTAAAGATAAAAAAGTTATAAAAAATGAAACTATAAATGATTTTTCACCAGTTGATATTTCATTAGAAGAAACTGGTGAGTATGAAATTAAAGTTATAACTTATAATGAGCTTGGTGAAAAACAAGCATATGATAGTGGTATATATATAATAGATAAGGAAAAACCAATTATTAAAACAAATATTACTAAATTTGAAATACTAATTGGTGATAATATAAATATTATGAATAATATAAGTGCTTTTGATAATCAAGATGGTGACTTATTACATAAAGTTACTACTAACATTGATCAACTAGATTTAACAACACCAGGAGTTAAAACTTTAACTTATAGTGTATTTGATTCAGCAGGTAATTTTTCAAGTTTATCAATTCCAATTAATGTATATAATAATTTTAATAATAGCATTATGGCACTACAATTTATTGTTGTTAGCTTTATAATTGTGTTAGTATTAATTGTGGATCGCTATCGAAAAGGTATAAAGTTGGAAAAACGTATTGCAAAATACACCATTAATCCGATTAAAGATGATAGCTTATCATTAGGTGATCAATTATTTTGGCGATATAAAAAAATCATTGATGCTTTGAGTGCAATGTTGGAAAAATCTGTAATTATTAAAAAAATTAGTAAACGTTATGAAAAGTACATTAATATAATTAACAATCATTATTATAAAAGTATTGATTTTATAAGTGAAAAATTATTAATTTCTATGTTTTTTATATTGATGGCTTTTTTATCAAAGCTAATGAGGTATGAATTAATTACTTACTACGATGCACTAATACCTATTATATTTGGCTTTTTTACTCCAGACATTATATATTTGTACAAATATAAAAGATATAGAAATAAATTAGAAAATGATTTTTTACAAGCAATAACAGTTATGAACAATGCTTTTAAATCAGGACGAAGCATAACACAAGCGATTGATTTAGTTGTTGAAGAACTAGACGGACCAATTGCTAATGAATTTAAAAAAATGTCTATGGAACTTAATTTTGGGTTATCAATTGATGTTGTTTTTAAAAGATTTGCCGAACGTGTTCAATTAGAAGAGGCGACTTATGTAACCGTTTCACTTAGTATATTAAGTCAAACTGGTGGAAATATTATTAAGGTTTTCACTTCAATTGAAAAATCTTTATTTAATAAGAAAAAATTAAAGTTAGAGTTTAATTCATTAACTGGTAGTTCCAAAATAATTGTTTCATTACTAACTTGTTTACCGATTTTCTTTGTATTTGTAATTACAATAATTAATCCTAATTATTTTGTTCCACTATATACAACTGAATTAGGGAAAGTTATTTTATTTATTATTGGATTAATATATATTTTATACATATATATCATCCAAAAATTTTTAAGAATAAGGTTGTGATTTAAAATGAATAATAAGAATAAAGTAATTAGGAAAATATATAGGGATAAGGACATAAATAGTATTCAACAAAAATTAAACATGTTGGGCTGTGACGATAATATAAATGCAATTAAATATATGAATAAGAGGTTAATTTTATCAGTAATATTATTTGTTTCAATAATAATTTTTTTAAAAAATGGTTATATTTATGCACCGATAGCTTCCGTTATTTTTCACTATTTATATAATTATATATTTATTGAAAGAAAGTTAAAACAAAGGGTTAGTGCTTTGGATTATGAGGCCCTGCATTTTTTTGAAATACTTACCTTAACTCTTGAATCAGGTAGAAATTTAGAACAAGCTTTAGAAATAACTTGTTTTAATGTAGATTCCGAGTTATCAAATGAATTTAAACGTGCTTTAATGGAAGTTAAGTTTGGAAAGTCATTATTAGAATCATTAGATAATATGAAAAAAAGAATTCCATCAGAAGCGATTAATAATATTATATTAAATATAACGCAAACTAATGTTTTTGGTAGTAGTATATTAGAAACAATGTATAATCAAATAGATTTTTTAAGAGATAAAAGAATATATGAAATAAAAGAAGAAATTAATAAAATACCTAACAAAGTTAGTATTATATCAGTTATTTTTATAATACCATTAATATTTTTATTAATTTTAGGACCATTTATAATTAATTTATTGGCTTAATTATATGAATTTATTGTATAATATAAATAGGAGTGATGTTATGTATTATTTTATAGGAATAAAAGGAACTGGTATGGCAGCTTTGGCTCTTATAATGCATGATTTAGGTTATAAAGTTGTAGGTAGTGATAAAGAGGAACATTTTTTTACTGAAGATCCACTAGTGGAAAGAAATATACCAATTTATCCTTTTGATGCAAATAATATTAAAGAGGGAATGATAATTGTACAAGGAAATGCTTTTCGAGATGATCATGAAGAAGTAATTAGAGCAAAAGAGTTAGATCTTCAAATATATTCATATCAAGATATGGTTGGCAAGCTAACTAAAATGTTTAAAACAATTGGTATTTCCGGTTGTCATGGTAAAACAACAACTACATCAATGATGGCTCATGTATTAAATAATATTCGCGGAAGTAATTATTTAATTGGTGATGGTACTGGAAGTGCTAATAAAGAAAATGAATATTTCGCGCTTGAAGCTTGTGAATATAAAAGACATTTTTTATCTTATTCCCCTTATTATGCAATTATAACTAATATTGAATTGGATCATATTGATTATTACAAAGATATAGATGATATTATTTTAGCGTATGAAGAATATGCTAATAAAGCAGAAAAAATGGTTATCGCTTGTGGAGATGATCCATATACTAATTCATTAGAAGTTGATAAACCAATATTTTATTATGGAATAGATGAAGACAATGATATAATTGCCAAAAACGTTGTATTTGGTGATGACGGTACTAGTTTTGATGTGTTTGTAGAAGGTAATTACTATGGTCACTTTGATTTACCACTTTACGGTAAACATATGTTATTAAACTCTTTAGCTGTTATTTCTGTTTGTTATTATGAAAGAATAGATGCAAAGGAAGTATCAAGGCATTTAAAAACTTTTGAAGGTGCTAAGCGTAGATTTAAAGAAAAAGTAATAGGAGATATTGTTACTATAGATGATTACGCCCACCATCCTACCGAGGTAAAGGTAACAATCAAAGGGGCTAGACAAAAATATCCAGATAAAGAAATTGTAGCTGTTTTATTAATTCATACTTGGTCTAGGGCAGCAAAGTTTACAAAAGAGTTCGTAGATGCTCTTAATTTGGCAGATAAAGCATATGTAATGGATATATATGTTGATCGAAAAGAGGATGTTGAACCATTTGATTGTAGGGAAATTATCAAACAACTCAATAATGGTGATTATATAAATAATGATATGGCAGAAAAACTTTTAGTTCATGAAAATGCTGTTATATTATTTATGAGTAGTAAAGAAATATATGTTTTACAAGAAGCTTATGAAAAATTATTAATTGAAAAACAAAATAAATAAACAATATGTAAATTCATATTGTTTTTTTATGGTTGTCAAAACTATAATATAGTGCTATAATATTCACCATAAATTAAAGGAGGGAATTATGTCTAGTTTATATAATAAAGTTGATTCATTTTTAATTGATAATACTAACTTAATTGATAAATTATATTTTTTTAAAGTTTATTTAAAAATTAAAAAAATGTTAAGCATGGGCATTAAAAATGATAATATATCCACATTGCACGATGAAATTGATTATATAATTAATGAACAAAAAAGAGATCGGGATTATTTAATATCTATGTTTGATTATATTGTTAAAATGGAAGAAAACATATGCTTAAAAAGGGCTAATAATATAAAAACAGATTTAATTCTTTATTTAAATGAATTACAACATGGTTTAGTAGTAAACGAAATATATTTGGATGAAAAAAAATATAGTTTAAAAAATAATGCACCATATGATGGTGATTATAATTTAAGTTTTTCAAATATTGTAAAAACAAGGAAAAATATTAATGAAAAGAAATTAATTTTAAGCAAAAATGTTAAATAGGAGGTAATATGATGGAAGAAAAATTAAATTTAAAATTAGATAATTATTTTCATAGAAATGACGTGTTATTAGGTTACTTAAAAATTATTCAATACTATTATTGTGCTAGAAAAAAAGTTGCAAAGGAAGAAAATAAATTTATATACGAACGTATTACAAATGATATAAGATTTATAATTAACAAGCATGAAAAAGAGGAACAAGGGGTAAAAGACATTATTAGTACATTAAATAAAACAGTTCAAAAATATAACACAGAAGAGTTGAATGAAATATATTTAGAGATGTGTGATGTAATTGACATATTAAATGATGGAATTACTAATAGTAATGATTTTGTAATAGAACAACAAAACAGGAAAAAAATGGCAAAACAAAATATTACATACATACCAAAAACTAACAAAGAACTTATTGAAGCTGATAAAATAGCTAATTTATATAATTGCAAAGTATTAAAAAAACAATTAAAAAAATAACTCTAATTATTAGAGTTATTTTTATTTAATAACTTTATTTTTTCTGTATTTTTAAAGTTTATTTTAGCACATTCGTTTAATTTATCTAATCCATATTTTTCTACAATTTTTAAGCCTACATCATCAACGTGATTACTTGCTCCATACGGTAAGTTTATTTTTAATAATTCGCTTAGTTTATCCATTTGTTTAATAAAATGATACCTACTAATTAAAGCAGCACAGGCTACACTCAAATTAATATCTTCAGCCTTAGTTAGAAAAGTAATATTTCTGAATACAAAAGGATTATCTTTTAAATAATTAAAGTAAGTTATTGGTTTAGCAAATTGATCAACTATTACATAATCATAATTATTAATTTTTTTAGACATTAATAAAAGGACGCGATTATGAAGTATTGCTTTTATTTTATTTAAGTTTAAATCTTTACTATAATATTTATTATAATCTTTATTTGTTAATAATATAGTTTCATGTGATATTTTCCCAATAAATTTAGGCACTATTTCTAATATTTTATCATCACTCATTTTTTTAGAATCCATTACTCCTAGTTGTTCTAAAAAGTTAATATCACTTTTTTTAACAAATGCTGCCGTAACAACAATTGGGCCAAAGTAATCACCTGTTCCAACTTCATCGGATCCAATACTATTTGAATAGTAAAATTTTTGTTTATCAATAATTTGTTCTTTTTTCTTCGCTTTATTTTTACTATCAGTCATTTCAATGTTTTTAGTTGGGTTTAAATGTTTTTCCATTTGGCTCCACATAGAAGCATCAATATCTGCACTACGACCTTGAAAAACAACTTTTCCAGATTCATATAGTGTAATGACTGTATCAGCTTCTTCTGCCTGAAAAACAGCATAAGGTGGTGTTTTAGGCCTTTTTTTATCTTGGAAATATTCAATCATTTTTTCTTTTGTATTATCACTTATTTTTAAAGTAATAGTCATAAAATTACCTCCTCATTTAATTTTACCATAAATAAATTAAAAAAACTTTATTTTTTTATAAAAATATAATATAATTAATAAGGAGGTAGTAAAATGAGTATAATAGATATAATCATAATAATCTTTTTAATTTTTGGTGCATTATTAGGTTTTAAACGTGGATTTACTAGACAGTTGATTAATTCTTTAGGGTCTATTGTTGTATTAATATTGGCGTTTAAACTTAAAAACCCTGTTTCAGTAATATTATTTAAAATACTACCTTTTTTTAAATTTGATAAAATTTTAAAAGGGGCGACAGTTTTAAATATTGTACTATATGAATTATTAGCATTTTTAATTGTATTATTTATTTTGTTGTTTTTCTTAAGAATAGCAATGACAGCATCTAAAATATTTGAAAAAGTATTAAACTTAACAATCTTTTTAGGTATTATATCAAAAATATTAGGTGCGATTGTAGGAGTAATTACTAATTATGTTATTGTATTTTTTGTGTTATATATATTAACATTACCAATAATGAATGTATCCGGAGTAGAAGAATCAATTTATAAAGATAAAATTTTAACTAGAACACCAGTTTTATCTAAATTTGCTCAAAAATCTTTTACAGTTATGCAAGATATCGGTGATTTAAAAAACAAATATAAAGAATCTAATAATTATAACCAATTTAATTTAGAAGCAATTGATTTATTGCTTGATAAAAAAATTGTTAATATAAATACAATTGATGATTTAATTGAAAATGAAAAATTGATAATAGATAATGTTGAAATAATATTAAAAAAATATAGGTAGAAGGAGGGATAAAATGGTTATAAATGGTAACGAGGGCAATTTTCAACAATTAATTGAAAATGATTTAGTTTTAGTAGATTTTTTTGCTACTTGGTGCGGTCCTTGTCGTATGTTAGGTCCGGTTTTAGATGAAGTTGCAGAGGCTCAAAACGATTTTGAGGTTATTAAAGTTGATATTGATGAAAACCGCAGTTTAGCACAAAAATATGGTGTTATGAGTGTTCCAACTCTTATGGTTTTCAAAAAAGGAGACTTAATAGCAACAAGAAGTGGATTTATGCCAAAAGAGCCATTAATTGAATGGGTCAATAGTCATAAATAGTGTAAAACGGATTAATAATCCGTTTTTATTTTTAAATAAAATAATATTTAATTTTATTAAAAATTAGTTTTTGAAATGTGATATAATAAACAAGGTGATATTATGCAGCGCTATTTCGCACAATCAATAAAAAATGATTTGGTATTTTTAAGTGAAGATGATTTATATCATATTAAAACTGTTATGAGAATGAAAAACAATAATCAAATAGAGGTAGTATTTAATGAACAACTATTTTTATGTAATATTATTGATATTAAAAACAATATAATAAAAACAATAAAACAAGTATCTTATATAAATGATAAAAGGATAAAAACAAGGTTAATAATACCTTTGTTACAAGAACAAAAAATGCGTTTAATAATTGAAAAAGCGACAGAACTTGGAGTAGATGAAATCGTCCCATTTGTAGCAACAAGAAGTAAAATAAAACTTGATGACGAAAAATTTGGAAAAAAATTAGAGAGATGGATGAAAATAAGTAAAAGTGCTAGTGAACAATCTAAAAGAATTGATATACCACATATATCCAATTTAAAACATATTGAAGAATTAAAAAACATTGATGGTGAAAGGATAGTTTGTAGTACTTCTGAAAATGTAGAAAATATAAAAAACTGTTTGAAAAATAATAGTACTTATGATAAAATAAATATAGTTATCGGACCAGAAGGTGGGCTAACAAATGAGGAAGAAAACAAGTTAGTTGACCTTGGTTTTAAAAGGGTTTCATTAGGGAAAAATATATTACGAGTAGAAACAGTTCCAATAGTTGTGTTAAGTATAATAAATTATGAATTTATGGAGTGATTTTATGATTATAAGTTTTTTAGAAAATATGACAACAACAGAAAAAATATTTTTATTTCTTGTTATAATATTACTTATAGCTCTTATTTTAATTTATAATAAATTTAAAAGATACTCAAAAGAGACACTTGAACAACAGTTTGTTACTGAACAGATTACTCCAATATCAACTACAACTACATTAGAACAAGAAAGCGATGATCAATTGGAACTTGATAATGTATTAGAAGAAATGCGCAAAAGCTTAATGGAACAAAAAGTTGATCCTGTTAGAACATTCGAAGAAGAACAAGAAGAAAAATCAATTATTAGTTATCAAGAATTGTTACGTGCTAATGAGACAGAAGAATTTAAAGAAGAAGAATTAGCAGAGGTATCCATTTCTGAAGAAGAACAAATAAATAAATTTAAAAAATCTGAGTTTATTTCACCAGTTTATGGTAGGGTTAACAATGAAATAAAATATCCTAAAATACCTAAAATAAGAAGAGCAAAACTAGGTGATGATGAATCTGATGTTTTCATTGAAGAAGAACATATGATTGATATGTTAGATTCAAAAATTGAAACACTAAATTTTGAGGTAGAAAATGAAACTACAATAGAAGATTTAGAGCAAACTTTAAGTAGTACTAAATTAAAAGAAGAAATGTTTGAAAACGAAAAGTTTTTAAACACATTAAAAGAGTTCCGCAGTAGTTTAGAATAAACCATAGGTTTATTTTTTTTGGAGGTGAATTATGAAATTTATTATAGAAACTTTAGGTTGTAAAGTTAACTTATATGAAACAAATGTAATGGTTGATGCTTTATTAAATTGTGGATATAAAGAAGCACAAAAAGGTGAAGTGGCAGATATATGTATAATAAATACTTGTACTGTGACTAATAAAGCTGATAGTAAATCAATGAAAATAATAAGGCAATTAATAAGGCGAAATCCCAGTTCAATTATTGTAGTAGTTGGTTGTTTGGCTCAAACAAATGAAGAGTTAATAGGAGAAATAGATGGTGTAGATATAATATTAGGTAATGTTGATAAAAGTAAAATTGTATATTATATTAATAAATTTTTGAAAACTAATAAATCTATTAATAATATACAAGATATTTGTAATGTTGAATTCGAAGAAATGACACTTAATAATTTTAACAAAACTAGAGCTTTTGTTAAAATCCAAGATGGTTGTAATAATTATTGTTCTTATTGTATAATTCCTTTTGCTCGCGGTAATGTAAGAAGTAAAAAACCTGAAATGGTTATCGCAGAAATAAAAGATTTGGTTAAAAACGGACATCAAGAAGTCGTTTTAACTGGCATTCATACTGGTAACTATGGTGTTGATTTAAACAATTATAGTTTAGCAAAATTATTAAATGAAATTATTAAAATTAATAATTTGTTAAGGGTTCGTATTTCATCTATTGAAATAACAGAACTCGATAATGATTTTATGGAAGTGTTAAATAATACAAATATAATTGTCGACCATATGCACATACCATTGCAATCTGGTTCTAATAATATTTTAAAATATATGAATAGAAAGTATAATGTTGATTATTTTATTAATAAAATAAAACAATTAAAAACAATAAGACCAAATATGTTAATTACTACTGATGTAATTGTTGGTTTTCCTGGCGAAACAGAAGAGTTGTTTTTAGAAACTGTGCAAGCTATAAAGGAAATTAATTTTTTTAAATTACACGTTTTTCCTTATTCTAAGAGAGAAGGTACAGCGGCTGCTAAAATGAAAAATCATGTAGATCCTATTGTAAAAAAACAAAGGGTTAAAACTTTGATGAAATTATCAAAACAACTAGAAATAAAAACTATGAAACAATATTTAAATACAACAATTGATTTTATTCCAGAAATTTATAAAAATGGATATTTAATTGGTCATGCAGGCAATTTCTTATCCATTAAGGCTAAAGGTAACGCTGAATTAGTTAATACATTAATAAGAGTTAAGATTAATGAAATAAAATATCCGCATTGTATTAGTGAAATTATAATTGATAAGTGAAAATAATCATGTTATAATTATTATAGAAAATGAGGGGATATAATGGATAATTTTGATCAATATACTAATAAAGCAATAAAAACTGTAGAAAACTATAAAGATATGAAAGAATTCAAACAGCAGTATGAAAGGTTAGTTGTTAATAGTACTATTAATCAAGGTGTTGTTAAAAAAACTAAAAAGAGTGCTTTAAGTAGAAACAAGGTAGCTATTGCAATTGCACTAGCAGGTATTTTAGCTGTTAGCACAAAAATTAAATATGATATTAAAAATAATAACGAATATATTTCTGCACCTGAGGAAATTTTGTTAGAAGAAGAATTAAACTATGATGAAATGAAAAAAAATGTTTTAATTCATACGATGTCAGAAGAAGAAGCGGCTATTAATTATGGTTTTAGCGGTTTTATACAATCCCTTCAACAAAAAGGATTTGATATGCCTATGATATATGGTTTTTTCATTGAAAATGGGTATGATTACAGAACAAAAGAAGGCGACTTTGATTTAAATAAAGCGTATGAAGAGTGGTTTTCTAATATACAATTAGAAAAAACAAGAGGTACAAAATGATGAATGAATTAAATTTATTAGAAATTATTGAATTAAACAACAAAGAATACGTTGTCACCGAGAAAATTAATTATAAAAATAATAATTATGTACTTTTAATTAATATTGTAGATGAAACTGATATTATTATTCAACAAAAACTGAAAAATAATGAACAGATTAATTTAATTGGTGTTGAAGATATAGATACTTTAAATGAATTATTATTAATTTTCCAGCAAAAAATCCAATTGTAAAAGTCAATGTAATATTGATTTTTTTTATTTGAATTAATGTATAATTAAGAAAAATTAGATAAAGATAATTGTAGGAGGTTAATATGAAACAAAAAGGTTTTACATTAATAGAGTTATTAGCTGTTATTGTTATACTTGCAATTATTATGTTAATAGCAACACCTGTTGTAATTAATATCATTGATGATGCTAGACAAGGATCTTTTAAAAATTCATCCCACGGAATAATCAAATCAGCAGAGTTGGTACATTCGAAAAGTTTATTATCAGGAGATAATATACAAGGTATAACTTTTACATACACTGATGGTGTTGAAACTTCAAATCCAACTGGATTTAAATTAGATTACAAAGGTGCTAGACCTCAAAATGGTGAAGTTATAATAAATGATAGTGGTAATGTTGCATTAGCACTGCATGATGGTACTTATTGTGCTAAAAAGAATTATACTGATGCAGATGTGACAATAACTAAAGTAGCTTTAAGTGCTTGTAAATTAACTTAATAAAAACATTCCTAGTCGAATGTTTTATTTTATGTTAAAATATTAATGGGTGGTATGATGGATTTATATATAAAAGGAATCTATTCGCGTAAGATTTTTCAAAGTGACAACGGCTATGTAATAGGGCTATTTAAAATAAATAAAACTAACATAGAGCAATTTAAAAATCAAGTTGGCAAAACAATAACTTTTACGGGATATTTTCATGACTTAACACTTAATGATCCATATGTTTTTTTTGGTAATGAAGTTGAACATCCCAAATATGGAAAGCAATTTAATGTAGTAAAATACGAAAGGGTAAAACCAGAGGGAAAAGATGGGATTATTGATTTTTTATCTAGCGATTTGTTTCCGGGAATTGGACCTGTTTTAGCAACATCTATTGTTGAAACACTAGGTGATAATACTTTGGATATTATTATAAATGAACCTCAAAGTTTAAAGTATGTTCCAAAACTATCTTCTAAATTAGCAGATTTAATTTATAAAAATCTTTTACAGTATGAGGAAAATCACAAAATTATAGTTGAACTTTGTGAAATGGGATTTACTATGAAAGATGCTTTAAATATATATAACGTTTATGGAATTAATACTATGGATTATTTAAATAATAATATATATAGAATAATTGATGATGTTAATAATATATCATTTTTAAAAGTAGATAAACTTGCTATGCAATATGATATTAGTGAAACAGATGAAAATAGAATTAAAGCTGCCATTATATATTTAATTCAAAATTTAACTTTTAAAACTGGGGATTCTTATGTAAGTTATGAATTTTTAAAAGATCAATTAGAGCGGTTTTTAAATATAGGAATAATAGAACATATATTTAATCAATATTTAGAAGAATTAGAGATTGAGCTTAAAATAATAGTTAATAATAATAATATTTATTTATTTGATTTATATGAAGCAGAAAATGATATTGTAGAGAAGATTCATTATTTAATAAATAAAACTTCCGTCAAACATAAAAAAATTAATAATAAACTTGATAAAATAGAAAAGAAAAATGATATTAAATATAATGAAATGCAAAAAGAAGCTATAATAAGTGCTTTGAATAATAATGTTTCAATAATTACTGGTGGTCCTGGTACGGGTAAAACAACAATAATAAAGGCGATTGTTAATTTATATAAACTAATAAATAATTTAGATGACTATGAGCTTTTAGATGAACTTGCATTATTGGCACCGACTGGTAGAGCTGGAAAAAAAATGAATGAAGCTACTAATTTTCCTGCGATGACAATTCATAGATTTTTAAAATGGAATAAAGATTTGGATCAATTTTCAGTTAATGAATATAATAAAGATAAAAGTAAGTTAATTATTGTTGATGAAGCAAGTATGGTTGATATAATGCTTTTTAGTAATTTATTAAAAGGTTTAACTAATAATATTAAATTGGTATTAGTTGGTGATTATGATCAACTACCTAGTGTTGCTCCTGGCCAACTCTTAAAAGATTTGGTAGAAAGTCAAAAAATTAAAACAACAAAATTGGATGTTTTATATAGGCAAAATGAAGAATCATATATACCTATACTCGCAAATGATATTAAACTTGGTCACTCATTTGAGATTTTTCAGAAATATAGTGATTATCAATTTATTAATTGTAGTTCGTCTAATATTGTTGAAAATTTAAAAAAGTTGGTTATTTCACTGTTAGATAATAATGTTGATTTAACTAATTTTCAAATATTAGCACCGATGTATAGGGGAATTAACGGTATTGACAATTTAAATAAACAATTACAAAAAGTTATAAATCCAAAGTGTTCAAATAAAACTGAATATTTATATGGTGATATAATATACCGCGTTAATGATAAAGTAATACAATTAGTCAATGTTCCGGATGAAAATGTTTATAATGGAGATGTTGGTATAATAATTGATATAATTAAAGCTTCTTTAAGTGAAAGTCAAAAAACTGAAATATATGTTGATTTTGAGGGAAATATTATTAGATATACTTCTGAGACATTTAATCAAATTAAACATGCTTTTGTAATATCAATTCACAAAGCACAAGGAAGTGAATTTCCTACCGTGATTATACCTATGTGTACAAGTTATAGAAGAATGTTGTATAGGAAATTAATATATACTGGAATAACTCGGGCTAAAGAGCAATTATATGTTATTGGTGATTGCAATGCTTTTGTTTATGCAATTTCTAATAATGATGAATATATTAGGAAAAGTGAATTAATAACAAAAATAGTGAATAATTTATAATTAAAGATTTAAACTAATAATGTATGTTTATCATACAACATATTTTTTAGCTAAGAGGTGATATAATGAAAATAGGTAAAAACTTAGCACTGATTTCCTTAGGTGCGGGTGCTGTAATGGCTTACCAAAAATATAATAAACCCATCAAGAAACAAATGGAAAAGTTAGTTGATCAAACAATGAAATTAACAGAAAACAAGCTAGAAAATATGAGTTAATCAATCCCCCTTTTATTGGGGGATTTACTTATTTAAATTTGTTTAATAGTTCACCTTGTTATATAATAAATTAGAGGTGAGTTATGAAGAAGTTAATTACATTTTTATTGTGTATGTTATTAATTATTGTTGGGGTAATAATTTATAATTATAATAATAAAAAATATATAAGAAATTTTAATGTTAAATTAAGTAAAACAAACAATTTAATGATTGTAGCTCATCCAGATGATGAAACTATTTGGGGTGGAAGTAAATTACTGGACGGCGATTATTTAGTTGTGTGTGTTACTTGTGGTCATAATAAGATTCGTAATAATGAATTTTTAAAAGTTATGGAAATAACTAAAAATAAATATGTTATGTTAAATTACCCTGATAAAACTAATGGTGTAAGAAATAATTGGGAAAATCATTATGAATTATTAGAAAAAGATATAACTTTATTAGTAGGAATGAAAAATTGGGAAATGATAGTTACACACAATCCGGATGGAGAGTATGGACATATTCATCATAAATTAATTAGTGAAATTGTTACAAATGTGTCTGATATCAATAAATTATATTATTTTGGTAAGTATTATAAAGCAAAAGAAATAGATGAGACTAAATTATTAAAGGTGGGTAACTTTTCCAAAAAGGAAGATTTAATTAATGTTTATAAATCTCAAAAGTTTATTAAAAAGAAATTTGGACATATGTTTAAATATGAAAAATGGGTAAAGGCTACTGATTGGGATTATAAAACATAAAAATATATTTATTCTTGAACATTGTTATTATATTTGTTAAAATGTTTATGTATAATAAATATACAACAATTGTAAAGGAGAAAAAAATGAAATTAGTAGTAAGTGATTTTGATAATACTTTATTTACAGATGATTATGAACAAAACATTGATAAAATAAATGATTTTGTTAAAAAAGGTAATATGTTTGCAATTGCCACTGGCCGTAACTTCGAACAGTTAAAAAAGGAGATAAAGGGCAAAAACATAAAATATGATTATTTAATATGTAATGATGGTGCTGTGATTTTTAATAAAAAGTTAGAGTTGATTCATCAAACAAATATAGAACTCAATATCGTAAACAAAATTATTGAAATATTAGAAAATGATTGTAATGTAACAAATATATTTATAGATGATGGTTATAGTTATATAAGTCCGAAAAACAATAATGTTAATGCAGTAATAGCCAGATACACAAATATTTCAAAGGCAAATATAATTATGCAACGAATAAAAAATGAATTTCCAACTATTGATGCATACCTTAGTTTTCGTTGGATAAATATTGTTAATAAAAATGCTAGTAAAGGTAATGCTATAAACCATTTAGCAAAAAAATTAAATATTAATAAAAAAAATATATATACAGTGGGGGATAATACTAATGATATTTCAATGAACAAAATGTTTAATGGATATTATATGACCGATTTAAGTAAACCGGAATTAATTGAGGTTAGTAAGGGTGGAACTAATTCAGTTTGGGAATTAATTAATAAAATAGAAAAAGGTGAAATTTGATTCACCTTTTTTTCATTGTATTAATTTTTTCTTTTACTTCAATGTTTTGAATATCTTTATAATGAATAAGTTCTTTTTTTATTTTTTTTAATTTATGTAATTCATTGTTTTTGTTTTTTTCATCTTTTGAATTTTCTGGAATTATATGCGTTGGATTTTCTTTATATTCATTATTATTGGCGATTATATTTTGTAAATGAATGTTATTATAGTTATCATAATATTCTTTGGCTGTTTTTGTCTGTAACATTAATGTTGATAAATATAATAGTTTTGAAATATGATTAATGATGTTAAAGTTAGTGAAGAAGGTTGATATTATTAATGAGTCGAGAAATACAGTTTTTATTTTACCTGTTATGCTTGTTTCTGTTTTAATATTATTTACATGGGCATAACCGTTAATTGTAGCTATTATCATGTCTAAACAAACAGGTATTATTAAATATGGATTTATAATAAACAAAGGGGTAGTTACAAAAATTACAAAAATTTTATCAATGATAGCATCTAGTTTTGCCCCAAATGATGAGGTGGCATTTAAAGCTCTAGCAACTTTTCCATCTAATAAATCTGTTACTGATGCCCCTAAAGTTATAAAGCCAGCTATTAATAAATTGCCGTTTACAATATTTGCAATAATAAAAGGTATTAAAATTAACCTTGATATAGTAAATAAATTGGGAATTTGTTT
>CAZPLK010000001.1:219542-221452 GCA_964587565.1 uncultured Muribaculaceae bacterium | reverse complement strand
TCATCTTCTAAGTTTAATAATTCTTTATCTAAATCTTTTAATGTACTACTATATCTTTCTTTTAACATTTTCAAAATATTAATTTCTTTTATAATTGGTTCTTCTATCATTTTATTTATACTAGATAAAACATTCCCAAACCATTTCTTAAACATAATTTTATCTATTTCATCGTTAGTTAATGTTTCTAATTTTAAACATACATCATTTATTAATTCTTTTTCTTCGTCCTTTATCTTTCTTGTAATTTTAGTTTTATTATCTAGTAAATTAATAGTCTTTTTAATTAAGTTATATTCTTCACTATCTTTTTCAACTGTTTTTATTTCTTGATTAAGTTTTGTTTTATTAATTGAACCCGTTGGTTCATCGTCTTTATTTTTATTTAATGTATCATATAATACTTCATTTTCAAAAGACTCTTCTATTTGGGCTGAATCAACTAACTCTTTTATTTCATTATCAATTTCTAATAGATCATTTTTAAGATCTTCAATTTGTTTTAATTCTAAATCAAATAAAGTCTCAGCTAAAATGTCTTTATCTATAATTAATCCTTTATATCCTTCTTGTTCAGTTCTTTTTTTCTTTCCAGTTCCTTTTGTTACATAATTAGGAACTTTAGTATTTCCAGCTTCGTAAAAACCTACATTAGATATAATTTCCGAATCTTCCAAAAGACTTTCTTTCCATATATCAGATACTATTTGATATCCATCATATTCATTAATAAAGTTATAGTTTGATAAAAAATCTTTTATTTCGTCCAGCATATGATCCATTAAACCTTTTATATTTTCTTTATCATCTATTACTTTTATTTTTTCAAAATATTTATTTAAATAATTTTTCACTTCCAAATTAATAGTTTTGATTTTTTCTTTTAAATAGTTGCTACTTAACAACTCTCTTTCTAAATCTTCAATTGGTTTATTAATTTCATAGTAACCTTCTCTTATTTTAGTTAAACTATTAAATAAAATATCTTTTAATTCTTTATTTAGTATAGTTAGTTCGTTAATATTTTCTTCCGGTATGCCACCATATAGATGAGCATCTACATCGTGTTTTATTTCTTCGGATATATTTTCTACATATCTTGGAATGTTTAAATTATACTCATTTTGTATAATTTCTTCTCTAGTAGCTAAATGACTATATCCTTTAGTTTCCTCCCTTTTAATGTACGTATCTACTATTTTTGATATGTCTTTATCTAATAATACATTGTTTTTACCCATTTTTGTATAATGTTTTGAAGCATCTACCATTAAAACAGGTGTATCTAAATTTCTGTTTTTCTTAAGAATCATTACAATTACTGGTATACCAGTATTAGTAAATAAATTAGAAGGAAGACCAATAACAGCATCTATTAAATTCTTTTCAAGCAACTTTTTTCTTATTTCACCTTCTGACCCTCCTCTAAATAAAACACCATGAGGAAGAACAATAGCCATAGTACCCTCAAAACTTAAATGGTATAGTCCATGTAGTAAAAATGCATAATCACCTTTTGATGCTGGAGGAAGTACTCCTGCTATTTCAAATCTTTGGTCACTTACTTTTAAATTATGTCTATTCCAGTTCTTTAAAGAATATGGTGGGTTCATAACAACAGCATCAAATTGATAACCTTCATTAGGTCTATTTGGATCTTCTGGCCAGTCTTCTGCTAAAGTATCACCGTTGTTAATAGTCATCTTTTCCGGTCTTACTCCATGTAATATTAAGTTCATTCTAGTTAAATTATAAGTTGCTGTGTTCTTTTCTTGACCATAATATCTTAAATTATTTTGTTTTTCTTTTGATAAATGTTTACTTACAGTTAATAGTAACGATCCCGACCCGACTGTTGGGTCATATACAGAATTTACATTTGTTGTTTTAGCGACAATTTGTGCCATTAC
>CAZPLK010000001.1:190586-219442 GCA_964587565.1 uncultured Muribaculaceae bacterium | reverse complement strand
TCTTGTCCTAATTCATCAGCTAATTCTTTATATTCCTTTACTAAACTATCTCCTACGTTATTACTTTTGGCTAACATTTTAAAAGCATCTAGTGTTTTATCACTTAAGAACTTATAAAACATTAAACCTAACATATAATCCTTATAACGACTAGCGTCCATTGAACCTCTTAGTTCATTAGCACCATCCCATAACCTTCTTTTTATTGCATCTGATGTTATCATGTAAAAACCTCCTACATTTTCACTTATTATTATATCACAATTACAAAAAATGGGTTAAAATATATGTTTTTTTTAATTTTTTTTATTCCATAAGTTCCAAAAATAATTCATTGTTACATAAAAAAAATGCCTTCGCAACTGTATTATGAATTTTATCATTTTTTTAATTATTATAAAATAAAAAAGTAGATGCAACAATCATCTACTTAACAATGCCAAGTTTATTAAATGGAAATATACGATATTTTGTTTTACCAATAACATCTTCAATATTAATTTCACCAAAATAGCGACTATCCCTAGAAGATTGACGATTATCACCTAAAACAATATAACTATTTTCAGGAATTGTTTCATACCCAAAACTTTCAATATTAAAGTTTTCGGTTATAGCTTTAGTAAATTCTTCTTTTATTAACTCATCATCAATATATAGTTTATTATTTTCGTATTTTAATTTTTCCCCCGGAAGTCCTACTACTCTTTTTACTAATCTTTCACCATTATACTCTAATACAACAACATCAAATCTATTAATATTTGATTTGTTTTTGTACAACAATAAAATATCGTTATTATAAAGAGTTGGCAACATGGAGCTCCCATTTACTTTAACAGGTGTTATTATAAAAGTTCTAATCAATACAACTATTAAAACAATTATAATATAAGATGAAATATCCTTTAAAAATTTCATTCAATCATACCCTTCCATATAAAAAGAAGACCAATACGGCCTTAATTTCTTTCTCTAATTTTTGCTTGTTTTACTAAAGTTCTTAAGTAATTTAATTTAGCACGTCTAACTCTACCTTTACGAACAACTACAATACTATCAATATTTGGTGAATTAATAGGGAATGTTCTTTCTACCCCTATACCACTACTAGTACTTCTTACTGTAAAAGTACGGCTTACGCCACCACCTTTAATTGCAATAACTATTCCTTCAAAGGCCTGAACTCTTTCGCGTTTACCTTCAGTAATCTTAACTCCAACTCTTATAGTGTCTCCAACGCGAAATTCAGGATGATCAGTTCTAATTTGACTTTCAGTTACTTTATCAATTAAATTCACAATGTCACTCTCCTTTTTCTAAATGTTGATCATAAGTCTCTTCTTAGCGGATCACATTGACTTTTACATTTTAACATAACAATTGTTTTTTTGCAACCCTTACCTTGTTTTACCTTCTTTTTCTAATTTCTCTTGCATATTATCTTCAAATGTTTTATAACTTACTAAATACATTTTTTTATTTAACTCTTGCTCAATTAATTCCATTTTTTGAAGTAATAACATATAATATTTTTCATCTAAATACATTCGGTATTTATTTATAATTGTTCTTTTATACTTTTCTAAACTATCTAATGCTTTTTTGACTGAATCAGGAGTTGTATCATCCTCGTCCATAAACTCTATTATATATTGTAAATATTGATCCAGTCTTCTCTTCGTTTTTTTAATTAATAATTTTTTAGTAAATGACGGTTTTATTAAAATTAATTTATTAACAGTAATCCCATCATATTTAACTTTATTTTTAGGCGTTATTTCGTAACCATCAATTTTTTCATAATCAATATAGAAAATTTCTTGTTTATTAGCTTTTTTTATTAAGACATATTTTTCTTTTTTCATACAATCATCTCTCTTCTAATAAATCAGGCCGGCGCTTTTTAGTCCGCTTATAAGCTTCTTCTTCGCGCCATTTTCTAATGTTTTCATGATGCCCTGATAATAACACATCAGGCACTTCCATCCCCCTAAAATTCCTTGGTTTAGTATATACAGGATAATCAAGTAAATTATCATTAAATGATTCATTAATATGTGATTCTTTTAAAATTACACCGTCCAATAACCTAACAACACTATCTACTATTACCATGCTAGGTATTTCCCCTCCGGTTAATATATAATCACCAATACTTATTTCCAAATCAACAATATCTCTGATTCGTTCATCAAACCCTTCATAATGACCACATATAATAATTAAGTGTTCTTTACGACTTAATTCGTAAGCTACCTTTTGATTATATTTAATTCCTTGAGGTGTCATCATAATTACAATTGTATTGTCACTTTTCAAATGCTCAACAGCATCAAAAATTGGTTCTGGCATAAGCACCATGCCACTTCCTCCACCATACGCATAATCATCAACCCTTTTATGTGGACATTTTGAATAATCACGTATGTTATGAATGTTTATATTAACTTTATCAAATTCAATTGCACGTCCAATTATTGATGTTTTTATAAATTCATCAAACATGCTAGGAAACAATGTTAAAATATCAATTTTCATCGAATAAACCTTCAAATTCTTTTATATAAATTTTCATGTTTTCCAAATCTATTTTTTCTATAAACTCATCTAAATTTGGAACAAGATGCTTTTTATTATTACTTTTTATAACTAATAAATCATGGGCATTATTATTTACAACGTGTTCAACATGGCCTATGCTTTGTTCTTTATAATAAACTTCAAGCCCAATCAATTGCTCATCAAAAAGGCCATCAACAACTAAATCTTGTTTATTAATGTATACATTATCACCTTTGTACATAATAACATCGTTGATATTATTAATTCCTTTAAAAGTAACCATGTCATAAATTTTATGACAACGATATGTATTAACTTTTAATTCATCTTTAAATCTTCCAACATATAAAGTGAAATTTTTTTCAAACACTTTATTTTTATATTTAAAATCAGATATTATCCTAACTTCTCCTTTTACCCCATGCGTATTTACAATTTCACCGACAAAAATATACTCCATAATTCCACCTACTTATCTAACTCATATAATATAATACTTGTTGCTATAGCAACATTTAAACTTTCACAAACTGGATTCATATCAATGTAAATAAACTCATCACAACTATCAACTATATCATCACTTAAACCTTGGCCTTCATTACCCACTATTATAGCAAACTTTTCACTTTTTTCAACATCTTTTATTCGTTTTCCATGTGTTACTTTTGTACCAACTATTTTGTAACCTTCTTTTTTCATTTTAGGTATTAGATTTGCTAGTTTTCTTTCCATAATATCTATATGAAAGACTAGACCCTGGGTTGCCCTTATAACTTTATCGTTATATATATCAACTGTTTTATCATTTAAAATTATAGTATCAACATTAAAAGCAACAGCACTTCTAATTATCGTTCCTAAATTACCAGGGTCTTGTATATTATCGATTAACAAAACTTTATTACCAATTTGTGTAACCTCGTCTTTCATTTTACATAGTCCAATTATATGTGATGGTGATCTTAAATTAGACAAATAATTAATAATGTTGTTAGTAACATAATTTGTTTCTATTGGCAGTGGGAAAATTTCATCTTTTTCTAAAATTAATTCTTTTAAATAACCCTTTTTAAAAGCCTCCAAAACTAAATGACTTCCTTCAACCATAAACTCCTTATGTTTTTTTCTATATTTTGATTGTTTTAATTTTTTTATATGTTTTATTTTTGGATTATCAATTGATGTATATAGCATATTATCACCCGTAATTATTTTATCAAATTCATTAATATAAGTCTACAAACAATCTACTTGTTTTGGACTAATTCATATACTTTTTTTTCAACAAACTTTTTAGTTTCATTATAAGTTTTACCTAATACTAGTGCGAACTCGTTATATAACATTTTTTCAGCCAACTCAAAATATTCAGTATCTTTTTCTGTTGTTTTCTTTCCCGCTTCTTCTCTTTCTTTATTTCTTAAATAAGTAGTTTTTAACACTGTAAGAACATCTAAATGATCTCCAGTATTTAATAATTTCTTATACTCGTTTTCTAGTGTCCTACTCTTACCTGTTATAGCTTCTACATTAGGTATTTCTTTAATGATATTCATTACTTCTTCGTTGGTTATTAATGGTCTTATAAATTTCTTTTTTCTTTTAATTGGTATTTCAATTGTTAAAGATTCATCATCAACAGGGGATAAAACGTAATAATCTTTATTGTTAAAATTCCTATGTTTAATGCCAGTTACTTTACAAACATCACGTTTATAAACTACATACTCGTTAATTTTAAACATTTTTATCCTCCTTTCTGTGAAAAAAAGTAGCTTATAACGATAGCTACTCACTACATATTAATTATATCATTTTTTTGTTGATTCTTTAAGGAAATTAAGCATTTTCTTAATATATATTAAATTAAAATAGATTTTCATCATATAAATGATAATATATTACCTTTTTCGCACTAATCCACGCCATAATATTTTAGGCTTTTCATATCTTGTCATCTTCTCTTCAACTAAATCAATTATTTCCCAATTGGTAAAAAAATATTTTAAATCATTAATATTAAAAAAACGTTTAAATTCACCGTTGATATTAAAAAAGTTTTTTTCTAACTTTACACCTTGTAAAGCCCCATAATTAATATCGTTAATTGAATTAACCCTAAATATTAAATATCCACCTTTTTTTAACACTCTGTTTATTTCTTTAATTATTTTCCTTGTTGAATTTTCATGAAAATAATGAAGTGATAAATCAGCAATTATTATATTAGTAAAAGAATTGATAAATGGTAGACCATCTAACATATTAAATTTTTTTGTTTGGATATTTGGAAAATGTTTTTTAATAATTTTTAAAGCTTCATTTGAATAATCGCATGCAATAACCTCTTTATTTAACATTTTTAAATACAATACATTATTACCAATCCCACAACCGAGATCAACAATTGGTAGATTATTTAATTTAATAATTTCATTATAATTATCAAGCCAATTATCGTAATTAATTTTTCCTTTATAATATTTTATATGTTTTTTATCCCAACTATTACACATATAATCACCACACTAATAATTATATTATAACATAATAAAATTATACAAAAAAAGTGTTCTTTTATAGGAACACTATTCTTTTATTAAAATACTTTCATATACATCATAACCATCTTTATGTTGTTTTATAATCGATGAGGTGATCTTATCTTCCATCGCAGGTGAGAAACCTCTAAATTTTTCATTACCAATTACTGTATAAGGAACTCCCTTATCGTGATCATTTAATTCTTTTTCAAACCTTTTCATTAATTCATAATTTTCCTCATTGTACCAAACTTCAAATGCATAAATATTACTATATTTTTCATATTGTGGTAGTATTTTTTCTAAAAACTCGAGTTCGGTTTCACAATGGGGACAACCATCACCCCAAAAGACATATACATTTACTTTATTGTTAGTAATAGTTATATCTTCTAATTTTGAGTTTCTATTTATTTTGCTTTTATTAATTTCGCCATTAACTTGTTCTTCCAAATTTGTAGTTTTTTGTTTATTGCTTGATAATCTTTTCTCCCACATTAGGAGAAAAACACTTAATATAATTGTTGTAATTACAATAAGTGCTATTATTTTTTTTCTCATCAATATTTAACTACCTTTCCTGTATTATAAACAATGCCATCAATTTCTAAATATAAGGAATATTCACCACTTAAACCATTCCTATTAATAAACTTTGTAATCATTATCCCATTTTCATTTTCTTCCTCAGTAAATATATCTATGCAAAGTGCAGTATACGGTTTTTTACTAACTCTTACATTATAAATCTTTGAGCGCATATTTTTATTTAAAATAACATTTACTTCATTTTCTTTTTTAAATTGACCTTCAATAACTAATCGATCAACTTCTTTAGTTATACTTAATTTATGTTTATCTTCTATTTCTTTAATATCTTTTGAATTTAATATAAATCCCATTTTATGTTTATCAACTTTAGTCTTACCTAATGAACCATATCTTGCCGGTCTAATAAATTCAAAATCTTCATTACCAGTATATAAACTCATTTTTTCAACGCGATAATTATTAGTTGGCAATATTATTTCAAATATTACTTCATCATTTAAAATTTCTACAGTATCAGATACTAACTTATCTGCTCCCCCTAAACCAGCTGGGTAATTAGAAATTTTACCATCTTTATATACTATACCACCCGAATGCACAATATAATGGTTTGGTCCTAAATAATCAACGTCTGATATATATGGTGAATAAAATTCACTACCTCTTTCTTTTCCATACTGCCAAATTTGTTTAATAGTCATATTGTCTGTATTTATTTCATACATAACACCTCTAGTATAACTTTTAGAAGCAGGTACATATTCTGATTCTATTTTAGATTTATTATTACCATTATCTAATATAAATACATACCCCTCAGGCGTAATCATTGCAGCATGTTGACTCCATTGCCACTCTAACTCTCCTATTGGTTGGAAAAAATATTTTTGATATTCAGTACTCCAGTTAACAGGATCTCCAATAATCCAATTTAAATTACCGTTATCATAATCAATATTTATAACTGCATCTTGATGTCTTCCTGATAAAGTAATCGAATTTGTTTTTTTATCATACCAAACAGAGTTGTTATGAAACCAGTCGTAAGATGTCCAGTTTTCACTTTTACCATCATCCATTTTTAATATATCTTTTAAATCAAATTGTTTAATTATTTTCCCTGTTTTTCTATCCATTTCTACAATAATATCCTCGACTGTGCCACCTTCAAAATCATCACTTGCTATTAATAAATTTCCATTTTCCATTTCATAATAATCGTGATGATAACCACCTTTTAAACTATATTCATTATAAATTTTTCCAAATAAATCCATCTCGTATAAACCTGTTGAATAATATGGAGCATTAATTGATCTTTCGGTACTTAGTAATAAATGTCCGTTTTGTAATCTATCAATTTTCCAAATTGCAGTTGTAGTTAAATACCACCTAACATCACCATTTACATCATATGCGCAAGTATATCCCCTACTTGCAGGTGTGAAAAAATACAAATCATTTGTTAATTTTTCACGTTTTGAAATGATTTTCGTCGGTAAAACGAAATCATCTGGTAATTCATCAGTAGTTATTTCAATTGTTTTTTTAACATCACCAAATTCTATAATCACTTCATTTGTATAATCGGGATATAAACCATAAACACTTAAATAATGTTGCTTTCCTTCTTTAAACGTATTTGTGAATGTCGTTAATTCATCTTTACCTACAATAGTAACTTTAGGTTCCACTTCATTTTCTGTTTCAAACATTATTAATGCTGTTAAAGGGGAATTTCCATAAGGATTAATAATAATGTTTGGTTTTTCAATATTATAACCACCAACTTTAAAATCCTTTTCTTTAGCAACTTGCATTGCTATTAAACTATCCACTTCTTCAAATACCACTTTGTTTTTTGTTATATAGTTTAACATTATAATTGTAGCAATTATAATTAACGTTGCACTAAATGCAATTAAATTATTTTTGTTCTTAAAAAATTCTTTCATTTTATCTCCTCCTAAAAACATTGTAGTTTACTACATCCTTTTTTGCAATAAATTAGAAGTTGAAAAAACTCAACCAGAAGTTGAGTTTTTAGTTTGGCATTGTTTTTCAAGTGTTAATGGGATTTTATAATTAGTTGTTTTCTTTGAAGTATCTAAGGCGTTAATTTCTAGATATAAGTGATTATGCTCGAATTTTTTGCACGTTCTAGTAAAATCACCAACATTAAAAGAAACAGTCTTTAATAATTCATCTAACTTTGTCCCCTCGCAACGCGGGCCTTCAAAAATATCACCACATTTACTAATTTGAGTGTGACTCTTGCCATTTTCTTCATACAAAATACACTCCAATATAAGGTATGTTGAATCATCTTTAAAATTTGGTTTTATATCGGATATAAATACAGATGTTTTATCATTTGAAAAAGCTAAAATACCAGTTACCTCAAAATTTTCATTATTAGACTTTAAATTGATAAATTCATAAGATGATTTACTTTTAAGAGCTACATATGTTAAAACAATAATAAAAACAATTAAAAATGGTATTAAAATATATTTTTTAGGAATTTTTTTAGTTTTAGATACATTTTCAGTTTTATTCCCTGTCAATAATTCATTTAAATCAACCCCAAATTTTTCACTTATTAATTTTAAAGTAGCAATATCAGGTATATTTTTTCCGTTTTCCCATTTTGATACTGCTTGATATGTAACTCCTAGCATATCCCCTAATTTCTGTTGAGTTAAATTATTATCTCTTCTTATTTGTTTAATTATTTCACCAATTTGATTTAGATACATAACTATTCACCTATATTTAATTATAACATATTATGTGATTAAGTAATATATTTTGATAATAAAATTTTATATTTTTTATTAATAAGAAATAATTTGAACATCCATTCTAAATGAATTTGTATTATTATATCATGTACCATTATTTTATTTAATTCATAAAACTGTGTCATAATTATTTGTATAATTCATAAAATAAAAAAGGAGCCTACAGGCTCCATCAGGGGGTTTGCGAACATTCTCAACTTTAGTCCGTAAGAATGTTCTACGTGAATATTTATTCACGCTAATATAATTATAAAGTGGTATTAATAAAATGTCAATAAATACTTAACTTTGCGTATGTAAAGTTTTTTTATTATATAAAATTCCTAAACTAATAGAAGTTATTAGCTCAACTACAAAAACAACTATTACTTTCCAGTTTATATTTAAATTTATAAACCCTTCACTATTTAAATAAACAGCTAATCCAACACAACCATTAAACCAAGCATGACTAACAACGCATAAAACTATACTTTTAGTATATTTAAAAATTGTAGTTAAAGTAAAACTTAAAATGATGGCCAAAAAGGTATATGTTATAAATGATAAACTACTTTGAATAGTACCTTTTACTAACCACAGTGGCAAATGCCATACACTCCATATTAAACCAACAATTATAACAGAAAATAAATAACCCTTTTTCTCTTCTAATTTCGGTTGTAAATATCCACGCCATCCTATTTCTTCTAAACCACCACCTATGATAAATAGTGGTAAATTAATTAACATATATACAATTGATATTGGATTATCTATACCAAAAGAAACCCAAACCATAAAAAAGCGCCAAATTGTATATGCTGTAAAAACATACCATCCTTTTTTAGTTATTTTATTTGCAAAAAGGTGTTTGAAAAAAGATTTATCTTTAAATTTTTCTTGTTGCTTACTCATTATATATACAGCAATTGCTGGTCCCAAACTACCTAATAACATAGGGATCCAAAACAATATTTCACCATACCAAAGCGAATCAAAATAAATGTTACCTATAATAATTGTAGTCCAAAATAAATATGTTATTACAAAAGTATATATTATAAATCGGGTAATTGGTTGTAACTTTTTATGTTTAGTCATTATTTTAACTACCTCCTATTAATTTTGTTTTTCAAACTCTTCTAAAAAATCATCAATAGTCATTATTCTTTTATCTATATTTGTTAAATCAGTTTCTTCTATTTCTTCAACATCATCTACCTCTTCTAATTCACTTTTAACAAAAGTTTCTAATACTTTTTTCTTAGTTATAGAAGTTCCAGTAGAATAACAATCAACTATTGGAAATTCAGTAACACGTATGTTAATTATTTCTTCTTCTAATTTAAACCCTATATCGTTTTTCCCACTTAAAATATGGGTACCAACAATTTGATATGGATTTGTTTTAACATCTCTAATAATTAAATTACCTCTTCTAGCACGCGTTAATTCTTTTATTTCAGACATTCTTACTCTCTTAGCTGTACCTTTATTTGTAGTTACGACTAAATATTCTTCATCATTAAAAGTTTGCCCACTAATAACTTCATCATCTTTTAAGTTTATTGATATTACACCAGCAGCCCTTATTCCTATAATAGATACTTCATCTGTTTTATATCTCAAACCATAACCATTTTTGGTTGCCACAAATATATTTTTACCATTATTAGCACATACACTAACAACTTCATCACCTTTTTTTAACCTCATACACATTAATGGTCTTGAATATCTTTGAACTTTAAAATCACTTAAATTAGTTCTTTTAACCATTGCATCTTTTGTAAACAATGTAATAACTTGGTCTACATCAAAATTAACGACGGGAACACAACCAATAATGTTTTCACCAGTAGTTATTGTTATAATGTTGCTAATATGTTTACCTAATTCACCCCATCTTAGTTCAGGTATATCGATAACTGGTAAATATAAATAATTACCTAAGTTGGTGAATAACAAAACAGTATCTAATGTATTTAACTCATACAGTCCAATTACATAATCTCCATCCCTTAACATTGTATTGTCTTTTTCACTAGCGTTATAGCTCCTATGGGATACTCTTTTCACATAACCTTCCTTTGTTATAACTACAATACAATCTTCTTTAGGAATCATTTGTGTTGGATCTATTTTTATTTCTGTTATTTCGTCTTCTATTTTTGTTTTTCTAGGGGTTGGATACTCCTTTTTTATTTTTCTCAATTCTTCTTTCATAACATTTTTTAATTTGCTTTCATCATTTAAGATTTCTTCAAGTCCTTTAATTATTAATTGTAATTTTTTGTTTTCTTCAATTAACTCTGTTACATCAGTATTAGTTAATTTATAAAGTTGTAGCATAACAATTGCCTCAGCTTGTAATTCAGTAAAACCAAATTGATTTACTAAATTTTCTTTAGCATTACTTTTATTTTTGCTTCCTCTAATTACTCTAATAACCTCATCTAAAATAGATAAAGCTTTTATTAACCCTTCGACAATATGCACTCTACCTTTTGCATGTCTTAAATCAAATTCAGTTCTTTTAATAATGACTTCTTTTTGATGTTCAATATAAGCATCAAGTATATTTAAAACACTTAAAGTCATTGGCCTTCTATTTACAATTGCTACTACATTAAAGTTGTAAAAAATTTGTAAATCAGTGTTTTTCAATAAATAATTTATAATTAATTCAGTATCAGAATCTTTTCTTAAATCAATAGCGATTCTAAGGCCATCTCGGTCAGATTCATCACGAACATCAACTATACCTTCTATTTTTTTGTCAATTCTAATTTCATCTATTTTTTTAACAAGTGCAGCTTTATTAACGTCAAAAGGTATTTCGGTTATAATTATTTGCTCACTTCCCTTGTTTTTTACAATAGAGTATTTCGACCTTATAACTACTCGCCCTCTACCAGTTTTATAAGCTTTTTTTAATTCTTCTTTCCCTTCAACGATACCACCCGTTGGAAAATCCGGCCCTTTTATAATTTCTAATATAGTATCTAAATAGCAATTTGGACTGTCAATTCTTTTTATTGTAGCATCAATTACTTCCCCCAAATTATGTGGAGGTATATTAGTTGCATACCCCGCACTTATACCAGTTGAACCATTTACTAATAAATTTGGAAATTTTGCTGGTAAAACTGTTGGTTCAATTATAGTATCGTCATAATTTGGTGCCCAAACAACAGTTTCTTTTTCTATATCTTTTAATAATTCATTGCAAATTTTTGATAACCTTGCCTCAGTATAACGCATTGCTGCTGGTGAATCTCCATCCATTGAACCATTATTTCCTTGCATATCAATATATGTGATATTTTGTTTCCACCATTGACTCATTCTAACCATAGCATAGTATATACTACTATCCCCATGGGGATGATATGATCCCATTATTGCCCCCACAGCCCTAGCACTTTTTCTATATGGCTTATCATATGTATTACGATCTTTATACATAGAATATAAAATTCTTCTATGTACAGGCTTTAATCCATCTCTTACATCAGGTATAGCACGATCTTGAATTATAGTCTTTGCATACCTTCCAAAACGTTCACTTAAAATTTCTTCTAATGAATATTCATATATTTTATTTAATACTTCGTTCATAATTCACCCACTTATTTTTCTAAAACATACTCGTCTTCGAGAGAAAATTCAACATTTTCTTCTATCCACTCTTTACGCGGAGCGACTTTATCACCCATCAAAACACTAACTCTTTTTTCTGCTAATGAAACATCAAATATATTTACTTTTATTAAACTTCTACTTTCTGGATTCATAGTTGTTTCCCATAACTGATCAGCATTCATTTCACCAAGTCCCTTATACCTTTGAGTATCAAATTTAATTTTATGATCATTTAATATTTCTCTTCTATTATCTTCTGTCCATGCATAAAATTCCTTTTTGCCATGAGTTAATTTATATAACGGTGGCATAGCGATGTACAATTTACCCGCTTCAATTAACGGCTTCATATATCTGTAAAAAAATGTCAATAATAAAGTTTGGATATGTGCTCCATCATCATCAGCATCTGTCATTATAATAACTTTATCATAATTACAATCGGCAACATCAAAATCACTGCCAACACCAGCACCAATTGTATGAACTATAGTATTTAGTTCCTCGTTTTTTAGTATATCTTCTAATTTGGCTTTTTCAGTATTTAATACTTTACCTCTTAATGGTAAAATTGCTTGAAATTTTCGGTCCCTTCCACTTTTAGCACTTCCACCTGCTGAATCACCTTCAACTAAAAATAATTCATTTTTTTTAGGATCCTTACTTTGAGCTGGAGTTAATTTACCACTTAAGGCTTTTTCTTTTCGTATTTTATTTCTACCACTTCTAGCATCTTCTCTTGCTTTTCTCGCAGCTTCTCTAACATTTTTACTCTTAACCATTTTTTCCAAAATATTGGTCGCGATTTCATTATTTTCTTCTAAAAAGAATTGTAATTGTTCACTAACTAAACCTTCAACTACAGTTCTAGCTTCTGGCGTGCCAAGTTTCCCCTTAGTTTGACCTTCAAACTGTAGTAGTGACTCAGGTATTTGTAAACTTAAAATTATTGTTAATCCCTCTCTAGTATCATTACCTTCAAAATTCTTTTCACGACCTTTTATATAATTGTGTCGCCTTGCATATTCATTAAACACCCTTGTAAGTGCGGTTTTAAGACCAACTTCATGAGTACCACCATCATTTGTTTTAACGTTATTTACAAAAGAAATAACATTTTCTGAATAAGTATCAGTGTACTGAAAAGCTACCTCAACATTGATACGATCTCTTTCCCCTACAAAACTAATTACATCATGTATTACTTTTTTATCTTCATTTATATATTCAACAAATGATTTTAATCCATTTTCATAATGGAAAATTTCATGTTTATCATCTTCTATGTCTAATACTTCTACCGTTAAATTTTTCAATAAAAAAGCACATTCTTGCATTCTTTCACAAATGGTAGTAAATGAAAAATTAAAATTACCAAATATTTCTTTATCTGGCAAAAATGTTACTTTAGTACCAGTTTGATTTGTAGCCCTTATTTTTTTTAATGGTGTTTTTATTTGCCCACCACTTTCAAATCTAATATGATGCTCGTAACCATCCCTTTTAATAAATACTTCCATCCATTCACTTAAAGCATTAACTACACTAGCCCCAACACCGTGTAACCCACCAGATACTTTATACCCACCACTTTCAAACTTACCACCTGCGTGTAGGACGGTATATATTAATTCAGGTGTTGTCATACCATTAGAATGAACGCCTACTGGAACCCCTCTTCCTTCGTCTTCTATGGTAATGCTTTTATCTTCATTAATTATTACTTTTATTTTATTCCCAAATCCATTTATAACTTCATCTATACTATTGTCTATAATTTCCCACACTAAATGATGTAATCCGCGCTTGTCAGTAGATCCTATATACATTGCGGGTCTTTTTCTGACTGCATCTAAACCTTCTAAAACTTTAATTGAACTTTCATCATATCTTGTCATACAATCACCTAAATATAATTATAACATAGGTTTATATTAGTTACCAAATTTTTTATAAATAAAAACATTAAAAAAAATGCCATTTAATTTTATCTATGGCATCTTATTTTATTGTTTAATGTTTTAATCATATACATACGTTTATCGGTTTCTATTTCTCCCGTGTTTCTTTCAAAAGTTACATCAGACGTAACTACTTTACCATTTTCTTTAATCTTTTCAAAACCAATATTATGAGCGATATTTTCTAATTTGGAACCTTTATAGTTAGTTCTTAAATATATAGCTAAATAATCATATATATTTAAGTTGTTAATTGTATGATTCATTAATTTGGTACCAATTCCAAATTTTCTATATTCTTTTAAAACGGCTATACCATTAACGTATAATACTTCTTCGTTTTTATAATTATAAATTGGATGTCCTTCTTGTATACCTTTTAAAATACCAATAAACCCCAAAATATTATCATTATAGTAATAACCAAAAGACATACCATTTTTTAAATATAGTTCAAATTCTTCTAGCATATCTTTTTCTGTTAACAATTCAGAAAAAGGTGGTTCTTTAAATACTTGAATAACCTTTTTAAAATCTTCATATTTTTCTATTTCTTTTATTATTGAACTCATTTTATCACCTTTCCTCGTTTATAAATTTATCATATATTTTATATAATTTAACTAATCCATCAATGGTGACAAATTCATTTTGTGAATGAGCATTACCTCCATTGGGATTCATGATTATAGTTGGTATTTCTTTTTCTGAAAAATAAACTGCATCACAAGTTGAAGAATATTTTTTTAGTTTTACTTTTCTTTTAAGTATCGATTCACAAATATTAATGTATTTATTTATATCTTCTGTTATCTCAGTTTTAAATAAAGGCCCATTATATATTAGTTCAACATTAACTTCTTTATCTATATTTTTAATGAAATTTATTATTTCATCATGACTATTTTCTGATGTGTTCCTTATATCCAAAAACATTTGAGCGAAATCGGGCACTTTATTAATGGCATCACCACCTTTGATTTTGGACAAATTAATTGATGTAATATAATCATCTTCCGAATATGGTAATGGATATTGTTGAATTATTTTATTATAAACATTCATTAGTTTTAATACAGCATTTTCTCCTTTATAAGGTGCTGATGCATGTGCGGATATTGTTTTTGTTGTTAATTTTAGTTGCAACAAACCTTTTTCTTCTACTATTAATTCAAAATTAGAGCCGCCATCAGGTACTATTCCTAATTTTGCATCATAAATTTCTAAAAGTTTCATTGCCGAATAACCATCTATTTCTTCATCACTAGTAATTAAAAAACCTACTTTTTTATTTGTATTTAAATTTTTTAATAAATTTAATATTATCGCAACACTACCTTTCATATCAATCGCACCACGACCATATATTTTGCCATCTTTAATAGTCATATTATAAATATCACTAGGCACTACATCAACATGACCACAAAAAGCAACATCAAATTTTTTAGAACTTGTATTAGCAATTACTAATGCTGGTTTCCCTTTAAAGGTATATTTTTTTACAACAAAATTACTAGGTATTATACTTTCAATATAATTATAAATGTTTTTGATTTCCTCAATATTACTTTCTATTGTTTTAAAACTCATTAATTTTTCTAAAATATTTAAAATTTCTTTTTCCATATAATCTCTCCTTCTAAATTAAAAAACCTATGTAGGAATCTACATAGGTTAAATACTTATGTAGATACAAGTATTGAAAAACACTTGTATCTACAATTAAAATTACCGTAAATACAAGTTCCTAAATCTGCGTCGTCTAATATTTAATATTTCATACATGAAATCATCTCCTAAATAAAAAAGGCTTCTATATTGTAAGGACGTGATTACGCGGTACCACCTTACTTTATAGAAACCTATACTCTCTCATCTTTATGGCAGATATACCCAAAAGCTCCAAGACGCGTTCATTAAACATTATTATTGACTTGCACTAACCGTCAACTCACTTTAAATAAGAGGTTTAATTACTATTTCTTTTCACTGCTTTTCAAATATGTAAAAAGATAATACCATATATCAAAAAAGATGTCAAATTTTTAAATATTTTCTTCTCTAATTGAATCTAATATATTCTCATGTTTGATTTTTTTAGTAGCATATAGCATAGTTATAGTAATGATTAAAAATACTCCAAAAACAGCAATCACTATGCCTTTAACTGGTATAATGATTGAAGAAAAATTAACCATTTCACCTACTGAAAGGTGTAGCATTATAATAATGACAGTTAGAAATGGGATAGAGTACAATAAAGACTTTAAGCCAACAATTACTGTTTCAAGTTTTAGCATCTTATTAAATCCTTTCGGAGTTAAGCCCACGCTTCTTAGTATAGCAAACTCTTTTCTTCTAAGTGCTACACTTGTGTTTATTGTGTTAAAAACACTCGTGACACCAATCAATGTTACTAATGATATAAAACCATATAGTAATATTTTAATTACAAGCATTAAGTTTCTTTGAAGCTTTGCCTGCTCCACAATATCAATTATCTCGATATAATCAATATCTGGATGTTTTTGAAATGGTTCTAGTACTTTTTTTATTACTTTAGTATCACTTGTTTTAATTTTTATTTCTTTACCGATAAACATATTGTCATCCATATTATTATCTTTCTTTATTAGCTCAAACAAGTTATCAGGTAATATAATGTGAGGCATGCCTTCTCGAACTAGTTCTGACATACCAAATAAAATCTCATTAACTTCTAAAATGTTTTCTAATTTATGTATACATTTATAATTGGGATTATTATAATCGGTCTCATTATAGGCTATGCTACAAATATCAAATTTTAGTGATTTAATATTTTTTAAATACTTACCCTTTACTATTTGACCATTATTACCAAATCCAACCCTCATATTGAATTGATTGATTATAATAGGCACATCCTCTTTTGTTTTTAATAAATCTTTATATTTATTATATGTGTCTGAATCTACTTTATATAAATTCATCCACATGTATTCTTCATCAAAACCATAATTGTAATCCTCATCAATTTCACTTGATTTTAAAATGTTTTTGTAGTTTTCATGTAAATTATTATCGTTGATTCTTGGGGTGAAGACTCCCAATCTTTCAAGAACTAAAATATTTTCTAACTCTTCTTGATTTCTAAGTTGATTTGCTACTTGATCATAAATATCTTCATGTTTGGATTGTATGTATACAGAAATATCATAATCAACTAAATTTAGATATTCTTGAGTTCCTTGTTCACCATATTGTAAAAAGGAAGAAAAACTTATAAACATAACGATACTAACTACTAAAGACACAACCGTCACACGATATTTCCTTTTATTTCTTTTGATATTTTTGTGCGCGATTTCACCTTCTATACCAAATATTTTGCTAACTATTTTAGGGGTTTTTATTTTTTTAGGGTTAATCTTTATATCATCGTTTAATCTTATTGCTTTAATAGGACTTATTTTACTTGCCATTCTGGCTGGAATTAAGGCTGATAAAAAAATTACTACAATCATAAATGCAATTGGAATTATAATAAATAATGGATAAAAAGATAATGTAAGCTTAGTCGTAAAAATATCTGATAATAGCATATTAATAATCATAAGAACTGTTCCAATACCTATAAAACTAGATATTAATCCAACTGGAATTCCTATTATTCCAATAATAAATGCTTCAAAAAACACTGTTTTTTGTAGTTGTTTATTTGTTGCTCCTATACTTGAGAATAACCCAAATTGTTTTTTTCGTTCCATAACTGAAATAGCGAAGGAATTATAAATCACTACTATACATCCTATTGAAATGATACTCAACATAATGATTATAACTTTTATAATAGCAGAATTAAAGTTATAATTCTTACTTTGACCGTACATAGTTATTAATTGAGTATTATAGTCAATATCTGAGTAATGCTTTTCTTTTTCGTATTCCTCATATTTTAAATTTAATGTTTCAGCTAAAATTTCGATTTTTTCATATAGTTTATTATTGGTTGAAAAAGTAATATATCCATTTACTAATTCTTCTTTAATTAATTTTTTATTCAAAGTATAAATAGAATATCCTGCTGCTTCATAACTTTCACTATAATGTCTTTTTACAACACCAACTATTTTATATTCTATATTCTTTTCAATTATAAATTTTTCTAATGGTTTTTCTTCTTCGTATAAATATCTGCTATTTTCAGTTATTTTAACATCTTCAAAATAACGATTACCAATCTCCAATTTTAGAGTATCACCAATATTGTAGTTAACATGAGCATTCGTTTCTATATGTTCTGAAATAACGACTTCAAACTCATTGGCAGGTAATCTACCTTTTATTAATTTTAAACTTTCTAAAAAAGATTGATTTCCACTATTAACATACAAATATGGTTTATATTCGTTTTTGCTTTTTTTTAATATAGAATATCCAATACCTTGCTCATATTTAGGTGTGTTAATATTTTTGTTGTTCTCCAGCTTTTTTATTTGCTCGCTATTTAAGTTATTTATCTTGATGTGGTGTTCCCCAGCTTCGGCTTTGATTTCTTTTATTGTGTAATCTCTAATGCTTGAAAATATTAACCCAATTCCAACCATTAAAGCACATGATAAAACAACACCTATAATTGTTACTAGGGTTCTTTTTTTATTCATCGTTAAATGTTTTATCGTTAATTTGTTTAAAAGATTCACTTAGAATTAACCTCATCACTAATTATTTGCCCATCTTGGATAGTTATAATACGGTCAGCTTCTTTCGCTAATTCAGGGTCATGTGTAATCATGATAATTGTTTGTTCATACTTCTGGTTTGATAATTTTAACAAATCTACTATTTCTCTACTATTTTTAGTATCTAGATTTCCTGTTGGTTCATCAGCTAGCAATAAATCTGGGTGATTCATCAATGCTCTGCCGATTGAAACGCGCTGTTGTTCACCACCACTTAATTCATTAGGTAAATGATTAACCCTTGCTTCTAGTCCCAGCGTTTTTACTAGTTCATCAAGGTATTCATTATCAACCTTTTTACCATCTAATAAAATTGGTAAGGTAATATTTTCATTTACATTTAAAATTGGTATCAAATTATAAAATTGATATATTAAACCAACTTGACGACGGCGAAATACCGCTAAATCATTTTCATTTAGTTTGTATACATCCTTGCCACCAACATAAACTTTACCACTTGTTGGATGATCTACTCCTCCTAGAATATGTAATAATGTAGATTTACCACTACCACTAGCACCTACTATAGCTACAAATTCTCCTTTATTAACAGTAAAACTAACATCATTAAGTGCATGTACTAATGTGTTTCCTTTTCCATAAGTTTTAACTAAGTTTTGAACTTCTAATATTTTCATATGTTCCTCCTTCTTAACCTCATATAATGATTAATTTAATTTTACACCTAGTACCTTATAATGTCAAGTACTGTTTTATAAATTGTACCAGTTGTGAATCGTAATATAACAGATAGAAAAGCTCTATCTGTTACTATTGATTATTGTTCTTTTTTATTTATCCATTTTTTACCATCAACTAATCTTGTTACTAACATTGATGCTGAAATATCATCTATTACATTTAAGCAAGTTGCTGGTGCATCTATTAAAATTCCGATAGTAGCTATAATTGCGAATGCTGATGAAGGAAAGCCATATAAACTAACAACTAACATTTCTCCCATTAAACCACCACCTGGAATTCCTGACATTACAATCCCGCTTAAAACAGATATTAAGATGGCAATTAAATAAGTATCTATTCCTATAAATGGTTTATTAAAAATGGTGAATAGGAAAGAGATTTTTAAAACAGATCCAATTACACTTCCATGCATATTCATAGTAGCACCAATTGGCATAACAACTTCTCTTATATCTTTGGGTATACCTATATTTTTCCCAGCATCTAAATTTACTGGAAGCGTTGCTAGTGAACTTTGGGTTCCAAGTGCGGTTAAGGTTGGTGGTAAAGCATTTTTATAAAATCTCCTAACACCTTCTCTCCCTCCAGCTACATATGCATATATTGTGTAAAAAATTAAGTAATAGATGATGGCAGCTGGAATGTATAGCAATATACTTCTGGCGTAACCTTCAATTAATTGTGGTCCAAATTCACCAATAAGATTAGCAAAATATGCACATAATCCGATTGGAGCATAATACATAATAATCTTTACAACTTTCATCATTGCTTTAGATAAAGATTCTAGTCCCAATGCAAGTTTTTTACCTTCTTTACCTAATGAACTTATTCCTACTCCTAACAATATTGAAAAAATGATTAACGGTAACATGTTGCTTCTTGATAATAAATTGGAAAAATCATTTACAGTAAGTGCCGATACTACCCTATCGCCTATGTTTAGCTTAGCAATTTTTTCCCCTGCTTCAATTGCAATTTTTATGTTTCCAACCGGATTAATCAATTTGACTACTATTAGCATAAATATGGCTGCTATCGTTCCAGTTCCAAAAAATGTTAATAATAAATAACCTAAGATTTTTCCTAAACGTTTTAAATTCAACATATTCGCTATTGAACTTGATATTGTTACTAGGACTAACGGCACGACAATGGTAAACATTAAATTTAAAAATATATCCCCAAATGGTTTTAATATTATTGCATCATTACCAAGATATAGCCCAATAATAGTACCTAGCACAATTGACATTAATAAAATTAATGAGAATCGATAGTTCTTAAAAAAACTCATAAACATAACCTCCTAAAACATTATATTTTTAGATAGGGTATATTATGAGTTTTATATATTGAATGATAATAGTTCTGGTTTTATTATTAAAAATAATCCAATTAGTAACATTATAATACCACCAATTAAATTTGAATATTTACTGTATTTAGTTGACACTCCTGTTAACTCAAATGTAATCATGGCAATTGCAAAAACTATTATGTCGTCTATTAAGAAAAATAATATGTATATTAACATATATACAATGTACTCGATACTACTCAAGGCATTCATAGCTAATACTTGGGTGAATAGAAATGGTAATCCAGCTGAACATGCAAGCTCTACAATATTTACTGATATTGTTAATAGGATAACACCTAACATTGATAATAAAAAGTTTTTCTCCATTGTAATATATCTAATTTTTTCGATAATTTTGTTACGCTTTTTATCATCAACTACTGTACAACCATCATCTTCTTTTCTACTTTTTAAATAATTTTTTAAATTAAAAGACCCACCAATAATTGCAATTACTCCTATTAAAGTTTTAACCCAATTAATAGAAGTTATCGACATTGTGACTTTAAGCCACGATGCCATAAATAGTAAATAAATAAATGCGGATGTAAAGATAAAGGTTAAGCCAAGAATCCACATCCTTTTTTTATCTTTCATTCCAATTAATATACTAATTAAAAATAGCAAAACCCACATTGCACATGGATTAAATCCATCTACCAAACCGATAACAGCTGCCAATATTGGTAGTGAAACCGTTTTAGCATCAACTATACCTAAAAAAGGGACATTAAATAAATTATCATTGATTTTATCTTGAGTTACTTTATCAGTATCGGGATTAAATTTATTCATTATAATTTCTTCAACTAAATTTTGATGTGACTTATTTGAATAATATTTAATTGTATGTTCTATTTTCATTCCTATGTTATCGTTAAATCCAATATAATAATTATTTCCAATAACTGTCAAAGGAATATTGGTTTTGGTTATTTCAAATGCTGCTCTCACTTTCTCATATAGAGCAGCATCTTTTAGATTGCTTGAAACTTCATACTTATGAACTACAACATTAGAGTTTTTATCTTCAATTTTATTTAAAAATGTTATTTCATTTTTACAAAATTTACAAGTATCACTATAAAACAAATGAATATCAACTGTTTCTTTAGCAAATCCATTGATAGGGAATAAAAAGGAGATAAATAAAATAATTATTACTGTTTTTATGTTTTTCATTTTAAATATCCTCTAATTCCTTTAAAATAGATAAAATTTCATTTTTGCTTTTTTCTCCTATAATCCTTGTAACTTCTTGTTCTTCATCATTTAATACGATTGCAACCGGTAATTTATTCCCAATGTTCCATTTTTTTAATTCCGTAGCATCTAAGTCATAATCATAATCTTTAATTTTAATGGAAGGTTTAAGGTTTTGAATTTGCTTCCAAACTGGTCTCATTATTAGGCACCCAGGGCACCAAACTGCATTGATTTTTATTATTGTCATTTTCCACCTCTATATGTTATTTTTTTAATTTTAAACGATTCTTACATATTTTAAAATATTTGATAAATTCATTTAACTCTTCCTTAGTTGTTAAATGAGATATACATATTCTTAAGCTTGATTCTGCTAATTCTGAGCTTTTGGTCAGAAAGTAAACTGCCTGTGATGCACTGTCGCCACTAGAACATGCACTTTGAGTTGATATAAATATATTATAATGCTCTAGTGCATAAACTAGCGTGTCTGGTTTTATTCCAGGAACACTAACATTAATAATATGCGGGATTGAATTAATATTACTATTAATAACTATATCATTTTCCTTTTTTAACTCTGTAATTAGATAGTCATTTAATTTTTTTACGTATTTTAAATTTTCATTTATATTTTCAAAGGATAGTCGTAGTGCTTTTGAACATGAAACAATTAATGGTAGCGCTGGTGTTCCACTTCTATAACTAGTTGTACTTTTACCACCGTGTATTAAAGGTTCTAACTCGATTTTTTCTTTTTTAATTAATACACTTATTCCTTTTAATCCATAAAATTTATGGGGTGAGAATGTTGCTAAGTCAATATTATCCATATCTATATTTATTTTTCCGACGCTTTGAGTCATATCAACATGGAAAAAACATTTAGGATAGTTTTTCAAAAACTCTCCAATTTTCTCAATTGGTTGTAGCAGTCCAATTTCACTATTAACAGATGCTATTGACACTAAAATGGTAGTATCACGAATTAAGGTTTTTAAATGGTTAATATCAACCATTCCATATTCATCAAGTTCTACAAAATCGACTTCAAATCCTTGCTGTTGTAAATAATTTAGTGGTCCATATACAGAAGAATGTTCAAGTCCGGTTGTTATAATGTGATTTCCCCTGTTTTTATACCTATTAGCAATTCCTTTAATAATTAAGTTGTTCGATTCCGTCGAACCACTTGTATATATAATCTCTGATGGTTTTACTTTTAAAAGGGTTGCAATTTGCTCAGTTGCTTTATCAATTAGATGTTTTGACTCGACACCTAATCGATGAATTGAATTCGGATTCCCAATAAAATCTTCACTAGTCTTAATATAAGTTTCAAGAACTTCTTTTCTTACTGGTGTAGTTGCCGAATAATCTAAATAAATCATTTATATCACCTAATTTATTATATCACTTTTAATAAAATCTGCCAACAAAAGAAAAAATCATCATTCGATGATTAAACTTCTTCTAATTTTTCTTTTATGATTTTATTAACTAGTCCCATATCGGCCTTACCCTTAACTCTTGGACTTATCAGTCCCATTATTCTGCCAAGGTCTCTAACCGATGATGGTTTTACTTCATTAAATATTTCAGAAACAATAATTTCAATTTCTGCAACACTTAATTGTTCAGGTAAATATTTATTTAAAATTTCAATTTCTTGAGATGTTTTTTCTATTAAATCTAGGCGACTACCTTTTTCAAATTGTTCGATTGATTCTTTACGTTGTTTAATTTGCTTAGCAATAATACTTATGATTTCTTCATCGTTCAATTCCTTTTTTGTATTTAATTCTTCTAGTTGAATTGCACCTTTTAATAATCTAATAACTGATAATAAATCTTTATCTTTATTTTTCATAGCTTCGATCATATCCGAAAATATTTTTTGTCGCATAATTTTCCTCCTTTAGAAAAGAGTTAATGGGTCTACCAATTTTTTCTATCCCTTTTACGGCTATTTTTAGTATTTTCTTTTTTTGCTTTCCTTCTTCTTTCGCCGGGTTTACTATAGTGTTCCCTTTCTCTTACTTCTTTTAGGAGTCCATTTTTAACAACTTTTTGTTTAAAACTTCTAAGTGCATCGTCTACTTTTCCGTTTTTAACAACTACCTTTGTCATCTAAATCCCTCCCTTCCGACTATTGGTATTATAGCACTTTACATACTTCAATTCAACATGTTTAATTTTTTTGTCACATATTATATATTTAAGTAGATTGGTGTAGAAATTATATATATTGTATATATGATATAATGTATATATACATTTATTGGAGGTAATTATGAAAGATTTAAAGATTTTTACTGAAAACATAGACAATAAGGCCCTTGAACAAATTGACTTGCTTTTAGAACAAGAACCTTTTAAAAATTGTAAAATTAGAATAATGCCTGATGTGCATGCTGGTGCTGGATGTGTTATTGGTTTTACAGGAAATTTAGGTGATAAGGTAATACCTAATATTGTGGGTGTAGATATTGGTTGTGGAATGCTAACATTAGATTTAGGTGATGTTAATTTAGATTTACAATTATTAGATAAAATTATTAAACAATTTATTCCTAGTGGTTTTAAGGTGCATAATGATCGCAAAATAAAATTTGATAAGCTTAAACAGTTAAAATGTTATAGAAGCTTAAATGACACTAAAAGATTTGAGCGTAGCATTGGCACACTTGGTGGTGGAAATCACTTTATTGAAGTTTGTGTTGATGAAAATAATAATAAGTATTTAATAATACATACAGGTAGTAGGAATTTAGGAAAACAAGTAGCTGATTATTATCAAAATTTGGCTGATAAACTTTGTAATTACAATTATGAAGAATACATGACTAAAAGTAATGAATTAATAAAAATTTATAAATCAGCGGATAGAAAAAAAGAGTTGAAAAATAAATTGAATACACTTAAACAAAATTATAATAAAAATTTAAATAACATACCTAAAGATTTGGCTTATTTAACTGGAAAATATAAAGAGGATTACCTACATGATATGAAAATTTGTCAAGAGTTCGCTTCTTTAAATAGGGAACAAATTGCTAGTACTATATTAAATAAACTTAATATAGATCACATTAATAAGTTTGAAACTATTCACAATTACATTTGTTTTAATGATAACATCGTTAGGAAAGGTGCTATATCGGCTAAAAAAGATGAAATTGTGTTAATACCACTAAATATGCGTGATGGATGTATAATAGCAAAAGGGAAAGGAAATGAAGACTGGAATCAATCGGCACCACATGGCGCAGGAAGAATAATGTCTAGAAATGAAGCAAGAAGGCAAGTTGATCTTAATGAATTTAAAAAATCAATGCATGGTATATATACAACATCAGTTAATAAAAAAACAATCGACGAAGCTCCATTTGTTTACAAACCTATGGAAGAAATTATAAATAACATTGGTGATACTGTTAATATTATTAAAATTATTAAACCTATATATAATTTTAAAGCAAATTAAAAGAAGTTTTTACAACTTCTTTTTATTTACATATTTTTCCTTCCGTTATAAATCTTATATTAGTTCCAATGTATTGGCCAGCTGTATATATTATTTTTACAAGTAATTCAATAATTGGGATAATAAAAGGAATTAACAACACTATACAAGTAATTATTATCTTTTTTTTGTGTTTTTTTATAATGGACATAAACTATTAGAAACTGCCCTTCTAATTGCTGTACCTAAACTTCTGCCTAAATCTAATATAACTGTAATTCCTCTTACCATTGAACTAATTAAACTACCTGATATAGTTACTCCACCTTCTATTTTTAATAGTTGCTCTTTTGTTAATACCGCCATTTTAAAACCTCCTTTTAATTACATTTTAATGGTCGGACATATCCATCAATAACTCCAATAATAAAAATAATACCTGCTGCTATAATTAAACCGGTTCCAAGTGACACAGCTCCACCTTTTATATTACATAGTTCTTCTTTTGTTAATGTATACATTACATCACTCCCTTCTTTATTTTGTGCAAAAATTCTTTCATTAAAGTAGTGTTTTCTAATTTAAATATAATGTTAATAGGCATATTTATAAGTTGAAACTCATCACATAAATAAGTTTTAATGTTTAACTCATAATACTTGTTATTTAAATCATCATAAATAAAATTAATATTATGTAGTGAGAAATCTTGTTTTTGATTGTTTATTATTATTTTAGAATTTTTTATTTTTAAAACATCTTCTTCTAAAACAACAGTTTTTATTAAATAGTTTTTATTTTCTTTTACTACATGTCCTAAATAATTGAACTGTTTTGGATAACTATAAAAAGTTATAATTAATAATAAACTTGTTTTAAGTATTATTATTAATACAATCCATAATTTAATACATTTTGGTGGTTTGCTTTTTATTAAAAATAATAGATCGTTAACTTCACCCATTTTTATACACCACATTCTTTATTATTCCCTTTTCCAACTCAATTACTTTATCAAATAAATCCATGTTCTCTAATCTGTGCGTTACAATAATGATTGTTTTATTGCTAAATTTAGAAAAAATTCTTTTTAATATTCTCCTTTCTAAATTTATATCCATCTCATTTAATCCTTCATCTATAATTAATATATTAAATTGCTTTAAAAGAGCACGAGCTAATATAATGCGTTGCTTTTCACCACCCGATATATTATATCCATTTTCTTCAATTAACATTTTATATCCCGTATTACAATTTTTTATTATTGAATCAACTTCACATAGTTTAGATACATCATAAAATGATTTGCAGTTGCTTGCTATTTTCAAATTATATTCTAATGTATTAGTAAACAATATTTCTTTTTGTGATATATATGATATAGATTTTTTATAACTGCTAAAATGATAGTCATTAATGTCTATATTATTAATTATAATAGATCCTCTTGTAGTATCATAATATTTCATTATTAGTTTCAATAATGTACTTTTACCACTCCCACTGCTACCTACTATTAATGTTTTTTCACCTTGTTTAATTTCTAAATTTATGTTTTTTAAAATATAATCATGATCGTTATATGTATAGTTTAAGTTTGAAATAATTATATCCCCTCTAGCACCACTTTTAATAATTCCAGTTTCTTTTTTATCATAAAACAAATTCAATACTCTTTTTAGTGAATTTTTAGATTCTTTTATAGTTATATCCATATCTACTACATTTCTAATAGGTCCTAAAAAGTAAGTTAATAGAGCATTGAAAGTAAGTAAATCACCTATACTAATTGTTTTTTCTATTACTAATAATGAACCTATAAATATAATCGTAATAAAACCAACGTTATTTATTATTTCTTTTATTAAATATTGTAAATTGTATATTTCATCTAATTTTTGAACATTTGTAATTAAATTAATATATTTTTTATTAAAAAATTTTATTGTTTTTGCTTCAATACTAAGACCCTTAATAGTTTCATAACCACTAATACTTTCTACCATATACGATGTCACCAACGCTTTTTGATTTTGAATGTTATCAATATACTTTTCAAAAAATGGTTTGAAAATAAATAAATTTAAAGTATATAAAATTAATAGTATTAAAGCGATAATAAATAATTTACTATTAATGAAAAACAAAATAACAAATGAAACTATCGTAAGTGGCAAATCAATAAATAAAACATATATAACTTTGCTTATTATAACTCTCATATTACTTAAATCATTAATTCTAGCAATTATTTCTCCTGTTGTACGATTACAATAATATAAATAAGGAAGTAAAATAATTTGATAAAAAGTTTCCGTTGTTAATAAAGCATCAATTTTTTTGTTGATAATTACTAAAATATTGTTTCTATAATATTCAGTAATTATTTTCAATAAATGAACATTTAAAAACAGTATAAATAAAAATAATAAGTATTCTTTAGGTTTATGTAAGCTTACACCATTAATAATATATTTTAAATAGAAAGAGACAAATATAGAAAAAAATATCATAAAAATGGATAATGCTACAATATATTTGAGTTCGCTTTTACATACTTTTAATATATTTGTTAAAAAATATTTAAAAGTTAAATTATTATTATACAGAGGGAGTTTATATTGTGGATATAATATAATTAATACATTATTCCAAATATTATGAAATTCATCAAAAGAAATTTTTTTCATTTTTGTTGCTGGATCTGCAATTAAAATTGTTTGTTTTTTAAAGTTTATTTCATATATTACAATATAGTGATTATAGGAGTTGTTAATAGTAACATGTGCGATTGCTGGTAAAATCACTTTATCTGTTTTTAAATCATCTATTTTACACTTTATACCTTTTGCATTTAATCCAACTTTCTTTGCTGCTTCAAGCAAATGGTAGGCAGTAGTTCCATTTTTTGTGGTCTTCGTCATATCTCTTAGTTGTTCAACGCTTACATTACCATTATAATATTTTATAATCATTAACAGTGAAAATACACCACAGTCTTTAAGTCCTTCTTGCTTTATAAATGGATATCTTTTAAACATTTTTACCTCCTTACTAATTACATACTAGTAAATAAATTAATTTCCTTTTAAAAAAGTGTCATTAGATTATAATACCTTTAAAATGCATATTAAAACAGTGGGAATGAGAGCCAAATAAAAAAAGATTATTTAAGAAATAATCGTTTAAGTGAAAAACATGATAGGAAGCCATATAACAAAGATATAGGGCAATAAATTTAATAACAAGGCAGAAAATTAGTCTCATAACTTAAAAAAAACACGTTGATTGGTATAACAATTAACGTGTTAAGAAATCATTAACTATA
>CAZPLK010000001.1:0-190564 GCA_964587565.1 uncultured Muribaculaceae bacterium | reverse complement strand
CGGTTTATTATAATTAATTATTGTTTTGTTGTAATATTTTAATTTTAACATGATTGTATTGCTTTTCTTTTATTGTCGTAAATTGATCATTATTTATTTTTTCGTCTGTATATTCACAAATAACCAATCCATCGCTATTAAGTAATCCATATTTCAATATTTTGTTTAAAGCATCATTTATATAATGTTTATTATATGGAGGGTCTAGAAAGATTATATCAAATTTAATATTGTTATTTTTAAAATGTTTTAATGCTTGTGAATAATCAATATTCATAATATGATACTTTTCTTTAATATTTAATTGTTTTAAATTCTCCTTTAAAATAAATAACATTTTTTTGTTTATTTCTACAAAATAACAAATATTACTACCGTTGCTTAACGCCTCAATACCTAATGAACCACTACCCGCAAATAAATCAAGAACAATCGCATCTGAAATATTATGTTGGATCATTGAAAATAATGATTCTTTAACTCGATCCATTGTTGGTCTTGTTCCATCTGTGTTAAACCCCCTAATTATTCTTCCTTTAAATTTACCGCTAATAATGCGCATATTACCACCTACTTTATCTTAATGTTGAAAATAACGAAGATACTAATTCAATGCTTTCCATAACTCTATTTAATTTATCTAGTGGTCTTAATCCATAAGCTTCTTTAACTTCTTCTTCAAATTGCTTAAATAAATCTGGATTTCGATTTAACAGCTTATACCAATAAGAATGTTCCCTTATATATTTTAAATAATTATGATTGTTTTTAAGTTGAAATTGTATTTCTAATGTCATTAATCTTCAAAACTTTTATATAACGGACGGGGTTTATATTCTTCTTTTGGTGTTTCCACTTTATCCTTTGAAGTGAAATCTTGCAAAACCCCTATTACTCTTTGAACACTGTTAATTCCTGATTGAATTGTATCAACATCTACAGATTTAAACCAATTAAATATTTCATTTATTCCAGCAGTACCAGCTGTCACTGTTTCAACTGTTCTTGTATCTTCTTTTGTTATATATGGTTTCCATATATTAGTATCATTGCCATACAAATCATATAATTCATAAAATTTTTGCCAAGTCATTTCATTACTTTTTACATATTTGATTAAACCAGGGTTTTCCCTTACAAATTGTTTGAATTCATCTAACTTATCCATTATAACCACCTATAATAGTATATGAATATAAATATAAAAGTTGTACCTTTTATACTAATTCGTTAGTTTCCAATAATATATTTTTAATATTATTATTTTTTATGTTATTAATGTTTTTATTATTATTTAAAAATTCCATACTATCATTTTTAGCTTTTAACATCAATTCATAGTCATGTTTAATATCGGCCAGGACAAAATTCATATCACCACTTTGTCTTGTTCCAAATAAATCACCACTACCTCTTAATTTGAAATCTTCTTCACTTATAATAAAGCCATCAGTAGTTTTTGTCAATATTTCTAGTCTTTTCGTTTCTTTATCACTTATTAAAATACAATGTGATTGCATATGGCTTCTACCAACCCGCCCTCTTAATTGATGCAAAGTGGAAAGACCAAAACGATAACTATCATATATAACTATCATTGTAGCATTAGCAACATCAACGCCTACTTCAATTACGGTTGTACTAATTAAAATGTGAATTTTATTGTTTTTAAAATCATTCATTAATGTTTCTTTTTCTTCGCTACTCATTTTACCATGTAAACTCTTTATTTTATAATGTTGCCCAAATGCTTTGTTTAAATTTATTTCAATTTTTTCAATCCATTCCATATCAAGACTATCACTTTCGTCAATAAGAGGAACAACAACGTATATTTGATGATTCGTTTTTAATTCTTTATACATCATTTGTAATACATCCATTATTTCATCGTTTCTTTTTAAATAAGTTTTTACTGTTTTTCTTCCTTTGGGTAGGGTTTTAATACTACTAATATCCATATCGCCATATAATGTTAATGCGTATGTTCTTGGAATCGGAGTCGCACTCATATAAAGTATATCTGGATTTTTTCCTTTATTTTTAAAAGCACTTCTTTGATTTACCCCAAACCTATGCTGTTCATCAGTTATTACTAAACCTAATTTATAATAATTAACATTTTCAGTTATTAATGCATGTGTACCTATTAATATATCAACTTTACCTTCATCCATTAATTGCATTACTATTTCTTTTTCGTTTTTTTTCATTTTTCCTGTTAAAAATTGAATGTTAATATTATAATCTTTAAATATTTTTTTTATGTTTACATAATGTTGCTTAGCAAGAACTTCTGTCGGAACCATTAAGGCACTCATATAACCACTTAAATAATTAATATACATTGCTATGATGGAAACAATTGTTTTGCCACTTCCAACATCTCCTTGAATTAACCTATTCATTCGCTGCTTGTTCATTAAATCATTGTAAATATTATTAACAGCTAAATGTTGATCTTTCGTTAATTTAAATGGGAGTTTTTTTATAAATTCATTAATCATACTTTTCTCTACAATTCTTTCGATCCCTACCCGATTAAATTTTCCCATTTTCAAATAATTCATTTGTAACATAAATATAAACAATTCTTCATATTTCAACAATTCTTTTGCTTTATTAAGATTATTCATATTAGTAGGATTATGTATTTCTAAAACTGCTTGCTTTTTAGAAATAAAATTATATTTATCTATAAGATAATTTGGTAAATAATCTTTAACTTCTGCATTTTCAATAACCTCATCAATAATTTTTTTTGTTTTATTACTACTCAAACCTTGGGTAGTATGATATACTCCAATTATTTCTTCTTTGTTAGATAGAGGACCGAATTTTATATCTGTTGCAATTATTGTGTTTTTAATTTTATCATATTTACCAATAATTGTAACAATAGTATTTATTTTTATTTTTGATCTTAAAAAAGCTCGATTAAAAATAACTACATTCAACAAATAATTTGTAGTATTTATTCTAAACGTCATTCTATTCATTCGTCCTTTAAAGTAAAATACACTTGGAATGTTTTCAACAATACCGTCTATAATGATTTTATCATCTTGTTGTAATTCTTTAATATTGCTTCTTTTCATTATATTATATTTATATGGGTAAAAACTGATTAAATCGTTTATATTATATATGTTTAATTTATGTAATAAACTTAATGTTTTTGGCCCAACACCACTGATTTCTTCAAGTTTTTGCACAATTATCACCATCTTTATTCGATTATATCACATTTTGGTAAAAAAAGGCTTGACATTTCTAGTCTTTTCGTTTAGTATATTAGGCACCAATTCCGATTAGGCGAATTGGTGCTAGTATCACACTAGCCAACCCCTTTTTATTCTTTTATAGGAAACTGTCTCAGGGGGGCAGTTTCTTTTGTTTGAATACTTTTAACTTTAAATATAATAATAATAATGTTATAATGTATATTACAAGATAGGGGTAGATAAATTATGAAATTTTTATTTTATTTGATATTTGCTATGGAAATTGGGGCTGCTTTTACTATTACTGATTGGATAGCTGAAAAAATTAAAAATAAATATAAACATCAAAAGTTTTATAATTATATTGGTTTTATAGTTGCCATATTGTTTTTTATAATAAGTTTTAATGTTAGTAAAAGTGGATGGGTTGATGTGAATTTTTTTACTATTATTATTGGTTTTATATTTTTATGTATATCCTTTTTAGCTATAACGTTTATCCAAAAAGATTATACTAGTCATAAAAAATAAAATAGATATTAGAAATTATCTATTTTTTTATTTGTCATTTATACGCTACATCTTATCTTTACTATAACTTTAACAAGTGATATAATTATAATAACATAATATAAAGGTGGTTAGGTATAATGAATGCAAATATTTTAGTAATGAGTTTACTTGCTGGTTTAGTAACTGGTCTTGGTGCTATTGTGAGTATTTTATTGAAAAACCCTACTAAAAAAATAATATCGTTATCTTTGGGATTTGCATCTGGAATAATGATAGGAGTTTCTTTATTAAGTTTAATTCCTCATAGTTTAGAAACAGGAGATGTTTTTTTTACTGCAATAGGTTTTATAATTGGTGGTTTTTTTATGTGGTTAATTGATACATATACACCCCATATGCATAAAGATGAAGCGAATGATAATAATTATTTAAAAATGGGCTACTTTATTGCTTTAGGGATAGCAATACATAACTTACCTGAAGGAGTAGCTATTGGAGCGAGTAGTGTCGTATCAGAAAAATTAGGTTTTTTAACTGCTGTAGTTATCGGTCTTCATAATATCGCCGAAGGTATGGCTGTCGCATTGCCATTACATATGGGAAAAGTGGCCAAAAGAAGAATAATATTTATTACTACTCTTACGGGTTTGTCAACATTTTTTGGTACAATATTAGGTCTTATGTTAGTAAACATATCACCATTATTTATTGCATTTTCTATGGCTTTTGCTGCTGGTGCAATGATTTATATCGCAAGTGATGAATTAATTCCTCATAGTCATAAAGTATATAGTGAATTAGCTAATATTGGTATAATGATAGGTATTGCCGCGGCATTTTTAATACCTTAAAATTTATGCATAATATCGTTTTTGTTTAATAATATAATATTTTTTACAATTAAAAGATTAAAAAAATCATACATAATTACTTGTATGATTTTTATTTTTAATTTATTCTCATTCTGTTCTCAATGCTTCAACCGCATCCTTTTTTGATGCTATAATTGCAGGAACATATCCACCAATTAAAGTTAATATTAAACTAATTAATATTAGTAAAAGTGCATGAAGCGGATTAAGTAATGCGACATTTGGTAAATTAGACATTTTTTCTATAATATTATTTAATGGGAAAATTAGTAATCTAGCAAGGGAAATGCCTAATATACCGGAAGTAAGTCCAACAATAAATGTTTCCGCGTTAAACACCCTAGCAATATCTTTTTTTCTAGCACCTAATGACCTTAATATACCTATTTCTTTTGTTCTTTCTAATACAGATATATAAGTGATTATACCAATCATAATTGATGAAACAATTAAGGCAATTGATGAAAAGGCAATTAAAACTATTGTTATAGCATCCATTATATTACCTGATAAATCTGACATAGTAGCAGATAAATCGGTATAAATTATTTGTTCATCTTCATTTAAACCTTTGTTATAATCATCTAAATAATTAAGTATTTGCTTTTTATCTTCAAAATTATTAGGATATAAATTGATCATAAAAGGAATTGTACTTCCGCCTAACATACTTAATATTTTATTTTTCTCCTCAACATCTTTATCATCTTCTAAATTATATTTTTGACCAGTTAAAACATTGTAATCAACTGCAAGTTGTTTTTGTACTATTTTAGAATTTTTACTGTTGTTTAAAATATGTTCTACTAATTCTTCTTCATAACCTATTCCTTCATTCAGTATAGCAAATTTAACGTCTTCTTTGATTCTTACAATACCACTAATTGATAAAGTAATATTATCTTCATTATCAAAAACTTTGGTTATATTATCATTTATAGTAAAGTAATCACCAATCTCTTTATAATAATTATCATTATTAATAATTTTTATTTCACTACCTATTATTTCGTTAAAGTCAATACTTTCTTTATTTTCATCTAACCCTAATGCATTAATTATAGTTTTATCAATTTTATTAGCTGTATTTATAATTAAAATCAATTCTTCTTTTGATGTTGGAAAGCTACCATATAATAAATCATAATTTTTACTTAAGTAACTTTCTTTTGTTTTATCGACTTGTTTAGGAATAGATTGAAAATTCACATCTCTACTATTTATTTTCTTAATTTCATCATCTTTTTTCTTAAATAAATTTAAGTTTATAGTCCTTGTATAAGAAACACCAGTTAATAAATTATTGTTTATATTATTAATATAATCTAAATATTTTTTAGTAAATTTATTTTTATGAACCGATGTTTGTTTAATAGAGTCATAAGGATAAGCTACTAAAACACCGGGATATTTATCATCCTTGCCTATTCCGTGTTGTTCATTATGTTTTTCTTTTAATTCTTCCATATTTATTTCCATACTATTTTGACTAATAATTATAGGTAGTGAAGATATAGTTTCAGCTTCGAATTTATCAATTTGTTTATCAAAACCATTAGATAGTGATAATATAAGAGATATTCCAATAATTCCAATACTTGATGCAAAAGCAGTTAATAATGTTCTTCCTTTTTTAGTTATAATGTTATTAAAAGATAAATTTAAAGCCGTTAAAAAGTTCATTGCTGTTTTTTTAATATTAAATTTTGAAGGCATTTCTTCTTTATCAATTGGATTGGAATCATTAATTAATTTTCCATCCTTTAATTGTATAATTCGATTGGCATATTTATTAGCTATATCGGCATTATGAGTTACCATTATAACTAATTTATCATGCGCGATTTCTTTTATTAATTCCATTATTTGAATACTTGTAGTTGAATCTAGTGCCCCGGTAGGTTCATCTGCCAAAATAATATCTGGATTATTTGCAAGTGCTCTTGCTATGGCTACTCTTTGCATTTGACCACCAGATAATTGATTTGGTTTTTTATTCATATGCTCTTTCAAACCAACTTTTTCAAGCAATTCAATAGCTTTTTTACGTCTTTTTTTAGATGAAACCCCACTTAAAGTCATTCCCATTTCAACATTTTGTAGCACTGATATATGGCTAATCAAATTATAATTTTGAAATACAAAACCAATGCAATTATTTCTGTATGCGTCCCATTCTACTTCTTTAAACATTTTAGTTGATTTACCATTAATTATTAAATCGCCACTATTGTATCTATCTAAACCACCTATTATGTTTAACAAAGTTGTTTTACCACTACCGCTTGGACCTAATATTGCTACAAATTCTTTCTCTCTAAATTTCAATGTTAAATTTTTAAGTGCTTCTTGCTTAAAATCACCCGTCTTATAACTTTTATTTATTTTTATTAATTCTAACATATAAACCTCCTTAGTTACATTGTTTATATCTTTTTAAATGTATTAAGAAAAAAGTAGTGTTATTCCTTATTATTGACAACATAACTAATTATATTGTTTATTACTTTTTTTGTCAATAAAAAACATTACTAAGTAATGTTTAATTGTTTATTGTTTTCACTTTAATTTTAGGTTTATTTACCAAACTTTCCAATTCTTCGTATACATATTCTTTATGAATTTCATCAATTAAATAATTTTTTCTTAATTTATTCTTCTTATGTAATTTATTTATTTTTTCTTTATTTATTTCATAATGATGTTCAGCAATTATTTTTGCACGATATCTTTTTAATTGGTCTAAATCTAAAACTTCAATATTATCTTGTTTCGTATTATATTTGTTATTAATTTTTTCTAGTTCAATTTTAAAATCTTTATTATATTGTAATTCCATTTTCTGTTTGTTTAATAATTGTTTATATTTTTTTATTTCTTGGTTAGCGTAAAAACTTAAAACAGCACCTGTTATATTAGTAATGCTTGAATATAAAAAACCAATTAAAAAACAATCTTTGATGGATGTAGCAACAGTACTACCTGCGACATATGAAATTAAAAGTAATGATGTCCAAAAAAGGAAGGCAAAAGGCAGTACTTTACTTAATCTCTTTACAACACTTATAGCAGAATTTATTTGTTCTTGTGTGTGTTTTATATCTCTTTTTAATCCGTCTATTTTATTTTCGGTGTTTATAATTTTTTTTATATTATTATTATATTTTTTCATTTCTAAAATTTCATTATCTTTTGAAATAATTACTTTATCATCAATACTAATATATTCCTTTTTCATTAATTATCACCACTATAAATATAACATGAAAATTGTTAAAAATAAAGTGTTACAAATTCACACTTTATTGATAGTATATTATTTGTTTTTTCAAAATCGCTCATATAAATAATTTATAACATAATACATTTTATTGTTAAGCAATATACTAAAAATGGTTCATAACACAAATACAATAAAAAGAAACAATGGATAATTTAGTATCTAATTACACTTGCGAATAATAAAACCCTTGTAAATCAAGGGTTTGTTTTTATAATGGTGGACAATACAGGACTTGAACCTGTGACCTCTACGATGTCAACGTAGCACTCTAACCAACTGAGCTAATCGTCCAAATGTAATAATATTATACAATAATATTTTAAAAAACGCAATAAAAAAGGGAATGTTATCCTTTAATTCCCTTAATTCCTTTTCCACCTTTTAAACCATTGAAACTGCTCAAAATGTTTGTTTCAAATGAATATATTTTTTTGTTTCTTGCCTTAAAATCTTTAATTGCAAGAGATATCATATCATCTAGTAACTGTGCATATGTCTTATTTGTTTTTTCCCATAAATAAAATGATAATGATCCCGGGATCGTATTTGGTTCGTTAATATATATGTTATTTGTTTTATTGTCAATTAAAAAGTCAATTCGTGCAACACCACTTAAATTCAAAATTTTAAAAGTTTCTTTTGCTAAATGTTGAACTTCAACAAATATTTCATTATCGATTCTAGCAGGTATTATTCTATTCATTGCCACCATTCCTTTAGTTGATTTCCCTTTACCTTTACCAATGTATTTATCAGTATACGATAAAAATTCTTCTGTACTTATTACTTCTTCGATGATACTCGTTTCTTGATAATTATGATCTCCTAATACACTACAATTAACTTCTGTTAAGTTTTCAACTACTTTTTCAACTAATATTTTAGTATCGTATTTAATAGCTTCACTTATAGCCTGTTCAATTTCATTTTCGGATTTAGCGATTGAAATTCCAACACTACTACCTAATGTTGCAGGCTTCACTATTACGGGATATCCTAAATTTTTAATTGCTTTTATAATTTTATCTTTTTCACTATAATAACTCATATCATAAAACCATGTGTATGGTACTGTTGGTAATTTAGCAGAATTTAATAACTTTTTTATTATAACTTTGTCTTGACCAATTGCTGAACCTAAAACTTTACTGCCTACATAAGGAATACCAACTGTTTGTAAATAGCCTTGTATTGAACCATCTTCAGTATTATTACCATGCATTATTGGGAACACAATATCTAACTCTACTAATTCACGTTTGAAAATTCCTAATGTTTGTAAAATAAAGCGCCCCTTTTTATTGTACAATACAACTTTTTTAGCATATCTTTTTAAAAAATCAAAATCATTATATACACTTATATCCATTAACATTTTACCAGTATACCATGTGCGATCTTTAGTAATATATATTGGTATAATTTCATATTTTTCAGTATCAATATGTTTCATTGCCTGAACAGCAGAAATTATACTTATTTCATGTTCAACAGTTTCACCACCAAAAATAACACCTAACTTTATTTTCATAATACCACTCCTATTCGTTAAATATATCAGGTAAATCGTTTTCTATTAAAACATAAGTTTCTTTATCTTGCAATTTATTGAGCAATTTAAATGCATCTTTTATATCGTTTAATATATGAATTTTCTTTTTATTATACCTTTTTTTAATTAATCCCTCATAAATTGGTTTTGTTTGTTCTTCACCAATTAATATTACTTCATCAGCAACAGATGCAATACTTTTTCCAAATTGTTTGTTTAAGTTGTATTGCTCTTTTCCTAAATCAACCATACCAGGTGTTATAATTATTTTTTTACCAGGCATCATATTTAATACTTCAAGTGCCATCTGTGCTCCAATTGGATTTGAATTATATGCATCATCTATAATATTAATATTACCATATTTCTTTAATTCTAAACGATGAGGTATTGTATTAACTAACTTTACCCCTAATTGAAGCTGTTCAACTGTGAGTCCTAATTCTTTACCAAGCAATATAGCTGCCAAAACATTATATATATTAGCTTTTCCTAATAATTTTGTTTCAAATTTATATGCTTTTTTATCATCTTTGAAATAAACATCAAATGATGTTCCTTTGTGAGATAGCTTTATATTATCAGCGTAAATATCTCCATTCTTATTATCAATACCTAACCATAATGTTTTACATGTATTTTTTAAATTATAATTTACTTGATACTCGTCATCCATATTTAATACAGCAATACCATCTTTAGGTAATGATTCAATTAATTCAAATTTTCCTTTAGCAACATTTTCAATATTTCCAAAAGTTTCTAAATGAGCAACTCCTATTTTAGTTAATATACCATATTGGGGTTTCATCAAATCACAAATTTCTTCAATATCACCTATACGAAAGGCACCCATTTCTGCTATAAACACATCACTAAATTTGTCTAAATAATTGTTTACTGAATTAATTAAACCATAAGTTGTATTAAAATTTTGAGGTGTAGCAAAAGAGTTAAACTTAACATTTAATATATCGTTTAATATATTTTTACTACTAGTTTTACCATAACTACCTGTTATACCTATAACTTTCATTTTGTTCATGTTTTTTAACTTTTTAATAGCTTGTCTTTTATAATAAAAGAAAACTTGTTTTTCTATAGGTTTATTTATTATATTAGCTAACCAAATTATAAGGAAATTTACAAAAACCATTATGAATGTTGTAAATTTATAAAATGTTAAAAATTTTAGCACATCTTTAAACTTTAAAATATAAATTAAATATGGGATACAATATAAAATTAATATAGTACAAATTAACCTTCTAATTCGTTTAGTAATTACTAATGGTTTTTTAGTTTGTTCATGTTTTAATTCATTAAAATATATTATTCCAATTAATAAATATATAAATGAATAAATTATTAACACATTTAATTTATTTATGTAAAATCCAATTATTAACAATGCAACAATTAATAATTCATTAAAATTAAACGCTTTATTAATGTTGTTTTTAATCCACGTTACATATCTATTTGCTTCGTTATACCAATTTTGTTGCAACATATGAAGTGATGTTTTTGTTCTTAATATTAAATAAAACATTATAGGTACATTTAATATTATGAAAGTTATAGTATTCATAAATTGCCTCCTACTAAACTTTTTATCATGTTTGCTACTTGATTAACATTTTCTAAATATGCGTAATGACTCCCATTTTCTAATACAACTACTGCTGAATCATCTATCAAACTTTCTAACTCATAAGCGTCGTTTAAAGGGACAGCTTCGTCTAAATTACCCCAAATAATTAATGTTGGATTTTTTATTTTTTTAATGTTTTCTGTTATATCATGATTGACAGTGTTTACAAGTACTTGTCTCATAATCGGTGTAGCATTTTTGTAATCTGTTGAGCCTATTCTTTTTTTTGCAAATTCTTCAAATTTATTGATAATAGGAACTTTTTTTAAAAATTTTAAAACTTTTGTTTTAAGCGTCTTATTTTTAGTGTTAGCTTTAAATGGACTACCTAATACAATTAATTTGTTAATTTCATACTCACTTGCATAAAGTAAACTGATTTTACCACCAAATGAATGTCCTACTAGTGTTGGCTTATTTATATTTAACTTTGTTAACAATTCTTTAATTGCTTCTTTATAGTCATTTACAGTCCATGGATAATTAGGTTCATCACTCTTACCATGACCTGGCAAATCAATTATTATAATTTTATAATCTTTTTTTAATAAGTTAGCAAGTGGCTTCATCATTTCAATATTTTGGCCCCACCCGTGTAGAAAAACTATTGACTGGCCTAATTCATTGCCATATATAGTATAATTTATATTTATGTTTTTTATTTTCATAAAATCACCATGCCTTTATTATATCTTTTTTTCGTTATATAGTAAAGTTTTTATAGAGGTTTAATGTAAACAAAAAATGACCAATATTAATTGATCCTTTTTAATCATCTTTCGAAACTTTAATTTTATTTTCATTTATTTCAACTACTGTTACATAAGTGTTTATATCAATTAATTCATCAGCATAAGCCAACCAAATTTTTCCATCTATTTTTACTTCACCAATTTGATCTTGACTAACTAAAGAAATAACTTGCCCACGCATACCAACTAAATAGTTCACATCTTTTTTATGCCTAATATTAGTAATTAATTTTACTAAAGTTGAACGTGTCGTTATTAAAAGTATAACACCAAGTATTAGAAAAACAATTACTTGAATGGCAAAACTTTTTATGAAAAAAGTTAAAATTAATGAAATTAAGGCACTTGTAACAAACCAAATAGTAGTTAAATCAACAGTCATTATTTCAACAACTATTAATAAAATAACTATTGCAAGCCAAATATACATCATACAAATCACCCAAATTCATTATACTATTATTTAAATTATTTGACAACTACTTCAACTGTTTATTTTTATTTTGGGATGTTGTTTTACTAAAGCCTTAACATCACTATGCGATGAATATATTTTTATTTTGCTTAGTTTTACACCATTTAAGTTGATTTTTTCTATCTCGTCGCTTAGCCCTTTTTTTTGTAATAAAATTTTAAATTGTTTTTCAAAATCTAAAACATTTTCTTTTATTTCATGTTTTTTGAATGAATAATAATTGTTTTGTCTTAAAATTTTTTTATCTAATATATTATTTATTTTTGGAGTAATTCCTATTATTTTTATATTAGGATTATATATTACGTTTGTTAAATTTTTTGTACTTATGTATAATTCGTTTACATCAAGATTGTATATATCATAATTATTAGTAGTTATTTCTGAAAATACAGTTTCAGTGTTTTTATTATTTTTAAAAACAATTAATATATTTATTAAAATAAAGATTAAAAATATTGAAATTATTTTTTTAGTCATATTAATCCTCCGTGTTTTTATTTTGTCCTAATATGACATTTTTAAACAAAAAAACTATCATTCGATAGTTTTTTCTAATTTTGAAAGATTTTTATAATATTCAAATTTTTTAATAGAATCTTCTTTTTGGGCAGTTAGTAATTCTTGGGCCTGTTTTGGATTTACTTTTTTTAAAACTGTGTATCTCCTTTGTGTATTTAAGAAATCCTCATACATATCAAAGTCAACATTCTTGCTATCTAAAGTAAATACTTCAGTTTTAGGGTTATATCTGAAAATTGGAAAATAACCTGATTTTGTCGCTGCTTTTTCATTTTCTAAACTATTTGACATTCCACCTTTAATTCCATGTGCTATACATGGCGTATAAGCAATAACTATTGATGGTCCATTATGCTGTGCTGCTTCGTTAAAAGCCCGAATTAGTTGCATTGGATTTGCTGCCAAACTTACTTGCGCAACATAAACATGTGGATAAGCGAGTGCCATTCTTGCTAAATCTTTTCTCGCCACTTGTTTTCCACTTGCGGTAAATGGTGCAACACTTCCTCTTGGACTAGCTTTAGATGATTGCCCACCAGTATTCGAATAAACTTGTGAATCTAATACTAATATATTAACATTGTCATTACTTGCCAAAACATGATCTATTCCGCCAAAACCAATGTCATATGCCCAGCCATCACCGCCTATTGTCCAAATAACTCTACTTTTTATATAATCTTTTAATTCGATTAACTCTTTTGGAGCTTTATCATAATTTATATTTTCATAAACTTCTTTTGTAATTTTAAAATCATCATAATTTTCAAGCCACTTTGAAAACCATTCTTTATTAACACCATCTAGATTATCTGTCATTATTTTTCTTATTCTATTTCTCATTACATCAGAAGCAACAAGTATACCATAACCATATTCTGCATTATCTTCAAATAAAGAACTCGCCCAAGGAACCGTGTATGGCATACTAGGTGCACTAGCACCATATATTGATGAACATCCAGTGGCGTTAGCGATAATCATTTGATCACCAAACAGTTGTGTTAACAATTTAATATAAGCGGTTTCTCCACATCCTGCACAAGCTCCACTAAAGCTAAATTTAGGTTCTTTTAATTGAGTACCTTTTATTGATGTGTTAGGCAGTAAATTTTTATCACTAATGTTGTTAAATAAATAATCTGCTATATCTTGTTCATAGTTTTTTATTTCCCCAGTTAAATCTTTTGGAACTAAAGCTTTTTGGCCACCACGACCTGGACAGACGTTAATGCACAAGCGGCATCCTGTACAATCTTTTACGGATACACTTATTATGAAATAATATTCTTGTAAATGTTTCTCAATAGGTTTAATACACCTTTCCTTAATATAGTCAGGAGCTTTTTCATATTCTTCTTCACTTAAATGAAATGGTCTTATAACAGCATGTGGACAAACGAATGAGCACTGAGCACATTGTATACAATTATTACTAATCCACCTTGGGACTACATCACTAATTGCTCTTTTTTCAAAAGCTGTTGTTCCACCTTCAAATGTTCCATCAGGGTTAGTTAAAAATGCTGATGTTGGTAATAAATCACCTTCTCTTCTTGACATTGCCTCGAAAACACCGTCAAAAACATGATTTTTCTCTTCCCTATTGTTATCCATATTTACTTCTATTTTTTTCAAATATTGTTCAACACTATCAATTGCATCATAGTTGGCTTCAACAATATTATTACCTCTTAATGCAAAGGTATCTGCTACCATTTGTTTCATTTCCTTTATAGCTAAATTGTAATCAACAATATTAGTTACTTTCATAATAGCAGTTTGCATAATAGTGCTTATTCTATTTTGAAGTCCCACTTTACGCGCTAGTTCGTACGCGTTTATAATATAAAATTTAATATTTCTTTCATTAATTATTTGTTTCATTTCTTTTGTAAGTAATTTTTGGACATCTTCATCAGTTTTAGATGTAGCTAATATAAATGTTCCATCATTAGCTATGTTGTGAATAACTTTAAAATCATTTAAATAACTATCTTTTGTTACTACTACCAATTCTGGTTTTTCAACATAATAAGTGGCACGAATTGAGTTGTCACAAAACCTTAAGTGTCCTACTGTGACTCCACCTGATTTTTTGGAATCATATTGAAAATAACCTTGAACATATTTATTTGTATTATCACCAACAATTTTTATAATTGATTGGGCTGCTGTTACCATACCATCACTACCGTAACCATATATTACAAATTCTCTAGCATTTGTTATTGTAAAATCTTCTTCAACTTCTAAGCTTAAGTTAGTAACATCATCTTCGATGCCGATTGTAAAGTTATGTTTTAATTCAGCACTTAACATATCGTAAACTGCTTTTATTTGACGTGGTGTTGTATTTTTACTTGACAATCCATAGCGACCACCAACAATGGAAATATCTTTTCCTTTTAATGCAGCAACTACATCTAAATATAGCGGTTCTCCTATACTACCTGGTTCTTTTGTTCTATCCAAAACTGCGATTTTCTTAACTGTTTTAGGTAGTACGTTTAATAAATGTTTTGAACTAAATGGTCTATATAAATGTACTTCGATTAAACCGATATTATAATCTAAGTTATTTAGATAATCTATTGTTTCCTTAATTGTTTCAGTTACAGAACCCATAGCAACAATAATATTTTCAGCATTCTCACTTCCATAATAATTAAATGGTAAATAATTTGTACCTGCTATTTCATTAATTTTTTCCATATATTCATTTACAATAAATGGAACTTTATCGTGAAATTTATTTCTTACTTCCACAGCTTGGAAATAAATATCATCATTTTGGGCAGTACCTCTTGTAATTGCCTTATTTGGTTTCAGCGCCCTTTGCCTAAATTTTCTCACCGCTTCTTTATCGATTAATTTACAATAAGTTCCCACATCTAATGTATCTATTTTTTGTAATTCATGACTTGTTCTAAAACCATCAAAAAAGTGCATTACTGGTAGAGACGATTTTATCGCTACTAAATGGGCGATAGCTGATAAATATGCTACATCTTGAACAGATGAAGAAGCTAGCATTGTTATACCTGTTTGCCTTGTTGCATAAATATCTTGATGATCACCAAAAATACTAAGTGCTTGAGTCGAGATTGATCTTGCTGCTACATGAATCACGCCGGGTAGCATTTCCCCAACCATTTTGTATATGTTTGGTATCATTAAAAGTAAGCCTTGACTAGACGTAAATGTTGTTGTTAAAAGGCCTGCTTGTAAAGAACCGTGTACCATACCTGCAGCCCCAGCTTCACTCTGCATTTCTACAACTTTAACAGTGTCATTAAATAAATTTAATTTCCCCTCATTACTCCAAGTATCCATTAATTCCGCCATAGGACTCGATGGAGTAATAGGATATATACCTGCAACTTCAGTAAAGGCATAAGCACTTATAGTACAAGCTTCATTACCATCAATTGTTAATTTTTTCTTCATATAACTCCCCTTTTCTATTATACTATATGTATATTATACTATATATTAAGTTATATTTAAAGTAAATTATTAATAAGAAAAAGGGGTATAACGCCCTTTTAACTAACCAATTCTCTTCTGACATACCAATAACCATCTGTATGTCTACCGTTATTAGGATACTGACCAGTAATAGCTGTCACAGTTTCTATAAACGCTCCTCTCGTATAACTTGTATCATATTGACAACTCATAACATAAACTTCTTCTTTCCAATATACTGTTGAGCCTGATGTTCTTTTATTAACTATTTTATGTTGTGAAATTGAACTTCCGCTTGCATAGTATCTAGTATATCCGTTTGAAATTGTTGATTGAGTCAATGTTACAGATGAGCCAGTACCATAAAAACCAGATGTACTATTAAAACCATAACTCGTTGTACCTGCAATTGATATGGTACTACCACTTGATAATGATTTTTCAGATGTTGTATAACTATAAGAAAAATTTGATGAAGGATTTCGGTAATTATAGTAATTAATACCTACCCTATATTTATCGTAGTAATAAAGCGGATTACTAGTTGTTATACTTTTATTATTAGAACACGCTTTATTATCATATATATCTATGACACATAAACGGTAATAATATGTTGTGTTATTATTTAAATTTTCAACTAAACAATCTTTATTACTTGTTGTACATTTTGTTTGCCAATTAACGTTATCAGTACTTGTTTGATAAATAAATGGTTTTTGTGCTAAGTCACTGTGTTCGTCAAAAACTTCTCCTTCCATTATAATGACAAATGAATTAGATGTTACATTTTTAGTTGATATAACTAATTTATTTATATTAGGTGGTGTTGTATCTATTATGTTAATTTGCCTTATCTTTTCCGTTTTGTTCCCTGATGAATCAAATGCTTCATATTTAATATAATAATTACCTGGTATTGGAACAATGTTACTAGTTGTAATTATATTAATTTTTTCATTGCTATTATCCGTGGCACTAACACCATCCATAAAATCAAAATCATTAAAATTTTTGATGTCAATAACTATATCTTTTGGAATGTTTAAAACAGGAGGGATTGTATCTACAATATGTATAATTCTTAATATCTCTACCCTTTGATTATCTTCTTGTACTGAATATATTAATTCATATGTTCCTAATTTACTAGTATCAACAGTTTTTTGTATTATGCCATTATATTTAATTTTAATATCAACATTTTTAATAACATCTCCGTTATATTTTTTTGCAATTACACCTAGTTCTTCATATTTAGTATTTATTTCTATATCTATTGTATTATTTCCAATTAATTCAATAGTAGGTATTAATAATTTTAATTGACAATCTTCTTTACTATTTGGTTTAATTTCCACATTGCCTTCGAATGATTTAATAGCACACATTGAATCGAAAAGAGCAAGTGAAACTTGTCCTTTTTTATTGACAATAATAACACCTTCACTTGGACTTTTACCTTTATAATTAAGTTTTGCCCCAATAATATTTGATTTTTCAACACCGTTTTCATATGTAAAAATAAGTTCATTCACTTCTTTACCGGTTAATACATTTTTAGATTGTTCTAATATAGCACTTTTCACTATCCCGTTAACACTGTTTTTAAAAGCACCTTTATTAGCACTTTTTATTATGTTTATAACTACTGGACTTACTATAAGCATTATAATAACAAAAACTACAATTACACTTAATAATTCGATCAATGTAAAACCTTTGTTTTTATTTTGAATCATAATATTACCTCTTTTTTATTATGGACTAATTGTTGGAATATATAATAAAAGAACAAATAAATGTTATTTGTTCTTATTGAGGTATTGCTATTGGTCTAAAAGAATAACTTGATGAAGCATTTCCAGCATCGGGTCTAAATGAAAATAATCCTGCTAATTCTCTCCCCGCATAATCATCACCTCTAATATACCATGGTGCTGATATACTTCTTCCAGCTATACTATAAGTACCGATTAAAGTTGATCTCTGATTGTGCCATGATTCATTTAATTTGTTAGCATTGCCAAAATCACTCATTTTTTGAGTTAAACTCGTTTCATAAATAGCATCACCAAATATCGTACTATTATAACCACTATATACATCAATATACTTTGAATCTATTCCTCTAAGTTCAGTTATAGAAAAACCACTACTTGCTGTTGTACGATTTAAATTTCCTGTTACATATTCATTCGCGCCACCACTCATATCGTACACACCATATATATTATGTGTTGTACTAGCTCTAACACCAATTGTTGTATTATAAGCGTTTTGACAACCAGAATAACTACTAGCTGATATACTACTTCCAGCACAACCAGTCGTATAATTGTTACTATTATTAATCCACACTTCACTATTCGCCCCATATATGGATTTACTTAAATAAGCTATTGCTCCCCATTCTGTATTTTTAGCCATGTGGGTATCAACAGTATTGGTACCCCAACCATACTTTGAATTGGATTTCATATTTAAACTTGCATTAAACATATCTTTAACATTTATATTTGTTAATGTTGATGCGTTTGGTAAAATATTTATATTGCTTAAAGTACCACTTGGTTCGAATTTTGCTACCCAAAATCCTAGGATTTCTTCTGTTCCAAATTGGAAAGCGGGATGTCTTATATAATTAGTTTGCCTAGAACCACTATAAGTAGGGGTTGTTGCCACTGTTGTATTATCAGATGCAACATTAGTATTACCTTGTAAAAATTTTATATTTATATTACCAGCACTTTTAGTATGATAACCACTTGAAATTTGATATGCATATCTTGGTACCCACACCCAATAAGATCCGTCTTTTGTTTTTGCATTAGCCCACATTTTATTAGTATAATCATACCAAGATGTATCATTTGTAGTAGTAATCACCTCTGTCATACCATTCCATTTAATTGGCGTCATACCTGGCAACAATACTGGTCTGTTAACGTTTTTAACAATACTATAATCACCGCCTTCGGTTGTAGTGTTTTTACTTGCTACACACGATTGATTACCAACTTTATCCGATGCACATATTCTATAATAGTATTTTGTTTCAAGGTCTAACCCAGTTACAACACAAGTTGTAGCACTACTAGTACAATTTGTAATCCAACTTACATTGTTTGTACTTATTTGATACATATATGGAATGCTAGCTAATCCACTATGGGCATCAGTTGCATTTCCGCTTCTTGTTATAGTAAAACCTGTTTCTGTTATATTTGTTACATTACTAACTATGTTTGTAACACTAGGATTAGTATTATCCAAGTTAAATGCATTTGTTCTTTTAATTGCAGTATTCCCAACGGTGTCTTTTGCTATTATCCATAAATAATAACTACCACTTAAATCATTTGGCGTTGATATTATATCACCACTTGTGAATTTATTAGTAAAAGAACTTTCACTAGGAGTTGTAGTAGTTGTTGACCATAAATATTTTAGTGAATTTTTATTTACCAATGAATGTATATCATTTACTGTTATTTTGGTATTATAATTTCTTGCATAAGTACTGTTTCCATTTGTCCCAAAAACTATAACAGGTGGTATATTATCAATTACTTTTACTTCCCTTATTACAGTTGTAGTTTTACCTATGCTATTAGTAACTTCATAAGTAATATTATAATTTCCAGGTATATTAACATTAACTGTACCACTAACAATAATTTTATTAGTTAAATCACCATCTAATAAATCACTAGCAGTTGCTCCCATGTCTTTATATGGTTCTTCCACATTTATATTTACTATACTACTACCTATTATTGATATTGTTGGATATGTAGCACTTACTACTGTAATGTGCCTTGTTTTTTCTGTTTTATTGGAAGATGAATCTGTCGCAATATAAGTTAGCAAGTACTTTCCTGGAAGTACACTTACTGTTCCTTTTATTGTAATATTTACATTTTCAAGAGAGTTATCTGTTGCACTAACCCCTTCCATAAAATCGTAATTTAATACCTCATCGGATGATATTATTATATTACCAGGTACATTTAAATTCGGGGGTATTGTATCTTTAATAGTAACTGTTCTTATTGCAGTTGCCGTATTATTATTATAAACAGCACTATAAGTTATTTTATATTGTACTAATTTACTAGTATCTACTTTATCTACTTCTTTATTGTTAGATTGAATTAAAATATTAATATCATCTATTAGACTACCACTTGGATCTTTTGCTAGTGCACCTTTTTCAACATAATTTGTATTAATTTCCACAATTTCATGAGCTGAACCATTTAAAATTATAGTTGGAGAATCAAAATCTAAGTTACCATTTTCACCACCACTACCTTCTATTACTTCATAGCGATAACTATTCATAATTCTTTTGATTATTATTTCCATATCTCTTGGAAATGGTTTTTTATTTCTCGGATCTTTAATATCAGATGCAACAAATCCTCCTATTTGTAACTGTCCTAATGTAAGTGTAATTTGTTCTCCTTCACTTTCTGGCAACATGTAAAAATTACTAGCAGCCCAGTTTTTAGCACCATGTTTTATGTTATCTATTTGATTTTTATATAATTGTTCTTTACTTTGCAAAGTTAATTTGTTAATGGTAGGTATAGTAATTACAGATAAAATGCCAATAATAAATATTACTGCTAATAACTCTACTAATGTAAATGCTTTTTTATTATTTTTCTTCATATTATCACCATTTAAAATCATTTTTAAAGCATATTTACATTTTTAATCTTTAGGTTTAAATATTAAAGCTAATATAAAAGAGAAAAAGATTACTGAAACAATTCCAGCGGCTGTTAAATCAAACATCCCCATTACTAACCCCATCGGTCCAAGGTTGCTAGCTTTAGCTAGTGCTCCATGAATTAATAAATGACCAAAACTAGTTATTGGTACTAATGCCCCACCACCTGCCCACAATACAAAGCGATCGTATATGTGGAATAAATCAAGAAAGGTACCAATTGTAACTAAAATAGCAGTAACGTGGCCTGGTGTTAATTTAGTGTTGTCTAAAATTATTTGTCCAATTAAACAAATTGTTCCACAAAATATAAATGCATTTATGTATATCATTACAATACCTCCAAACTAATTGCGTGTGATATTGATGGTATTCCAAGTTTTTGTAAAGCCATTGTCGATGATAGTAATGCACCTGTTGCAACTAATAATACTTTTTTGATTTCCTTTTTTTGCATTAGTTTAAAAACATGTGTATATGTTACTAACGGGGCACACGCTGTCCCACTTCCACCAGAGTAAACGGGTTGTGTTTTTAAATCGTATATCATAACACCAGCATCTTGATGATTAGTTAAATTAATACCGTATTTCGTTTTCATATAATCTATTAAAATTTTTGAACCATACTTTCCTAAATCTCCTGTAATAATTAAATCGTAATAATCAAAGGTTCTATTTAAATCATTTAAATGCTTATTTATTGTATCACCTGCTGATGAAGCCATAATAGCACCCATATGATAAGGATCAGTAATACCTAACTCACTAACAGTACCAATCGTGCCACTTTCTATTTTTATACCTTTTAGTTGTTTACTTAAATATGCACTAGCACAACCAGTTGTTGTAAAAGTTGCTGTTTTTGGTTTAGGACCACCATATTCAATAGGATATCTAAATTGTTTTTCCGCTGCATTATTATGAGAAGAAACACTACAAATACAATTATTAATTTGGCTTGATTCAATCATATTTGCTCCTATAATAAGAGCCTCAACACTAGTTGCACAAGCACTATAAAGCCCTAGTAATGGAATACCTAATTTTGCCGAGGCATAATTTGTTGCTACAATTTGATTTAACAAATCACCAGACAAATGTACATCAATATCTAGTTTATTTTTATTTAATTTTTTTAATAATAATTCAACACTTTCAACAATTAATTTCACTTCTGCTTGTTCCCATGTTTTTTCACCAAAATACAAATCATCGTAATATTTATCAAATAAATTTCCAATTGGTCCTTTTTTTTCATAAGGGCCTACAATTGTACTAACATCATTTATATATACATTTTTATATGTAAAAGTCATATTATCCTCCTAAAAACATTAATCTAATTAGTCCTACAATATAAGCACTAACAATACCAAACACAATTACAGTACCAGATAATTTAAATATATTAGCACCTACTCCAGTAACTAACCCTTCTTCCCTATGTTCTAACGCTGCACTCATAGTAGCATGGGCGAAACCTGTTATCGGTATAATTAATCCTGCTTTGGCGAAATTAACTAAATTATCAAAAAAACCTAAAGCAGTAAACAAGCATCCTAAAAATATAAGTGTCATAATCATTAACACAGAAGCTTCGGAACTGGATATGTTAAAAAAATAAGAATAAATCTGGATTAATAATTCCCCTATCGCTCCCATAAAACCACCGACAATAAAAGCTACCATTCCATTATATAGTCTGTTTTCCATTGGTGTATTGTTATCGACTATTTGTTTATACTGTTTTTTCTCCATAAATTACCTCCAATATTATTATGTAATATATAATTTTTAATATACAAAAAACTACTTTAATAAGTAGTTTTAATTAATAAGTTCTGTTCTTAACTTTTGTAAGATTTTTTGTTCTTTTCTTGAAACTTGAACTTGATTTATTCCAAGTATATTTGCTGTTTCAGTTTGAGTTAAATCATCAAAATAACGCATTTTTATAATGTTTTTGTCACATTCATTTAATTTGTTTAGTTCCTTTTTCAGCATTATTAAACTATCATAATCCAAATTATCAATCGAACTTACAACATCATATAAATTTAAATCTTTACCATCACTAGCAGTAATCGGTTCATCAAAGCTATTTATAGTTAAAATGCTATTTAATGATTGAATAATCAAATCTTCTGAAACATTTAAAAAATTCGCAACTTCTTCTATTGTAGGCTCTCTCATAAGCTTTTGTGTTAATAATGCTTTTGCTTTTTCTATTCTCAAGTTTAATGATAATATTTTTCTACTAATTTTTATACCACGATCATAGTTTACATATCTTTTCATTTCACCTAATATATAAGGATATGCATAAGTCGTAAATTTAACACCTAAATTATTGTTAAAATTTTTATATGCATTAATTACCCCTATACATCCTACTTGAAACAAGTCTTCTTTATTAGGGTAATTTTTAAAATAATGAGATATTGAGTATATTAAATTTTTATTTTCATCGATTATTGCTGTTATATTTTCTGTCATAACTTTGCTCCTTATGTAAATTAATTATATTTAAAGCACCAATTTCATCGCTCGTTTCATACATATATTTTAATAACCTGCTATTTTCTATTCTTTGTCTTACTAAATTATTTTCTAACCCACACAAACAACCATATCCTTTATTGTTTTTTATTATTTCATAATTATACAATAATGCATTTATTCCAATCATATCAATTACTTTTAATTTTTCGATGTTAAAAACTACATTTTTAATACCATTATCTAAAACTAACATTGTAACTTCATCATTTAGTTTAGTAACAGTATCTTTAGTTAATTGACCAATTAGTCTTACAAAAAACACGCCTTTATGGCATTCAGTGCTAATATTTAAAATAATATCACCTCGTTACAATAATTTAGCACACATCATATTAATCTTATACAATTTCGACAAAACTAGAATTATATTTATTACGACTTTTTTTGATTTGTGCTTAATTTTATTATTTGTATTGCAGTAATAATAATTATTATTGACAATGGAACTAACAAATAATTTTTATTTACTTTTTCTTTATCTTCAATTTTTAATTGTTCTTTTACATTCGTTTGAGCGATTGGTTTTGTTATGTTTATTGTATCTGTTTTTTCAATACTTGGAATGTTAACTTTTATTTCATTATTATCGATGGTTTCTTTATTTTGTAATTTAACTTTATTTGTATGATTACCTCCTTCATTTTTATTAAGATTTTTTAGTTCTTGATTAACAACTTTACTAGTATTAATATTTTTGGTGTTTTCATTATGATTATTAGGAATATCGACAATTATTTCCTTTTCTACAGTAATAAATGGGAATTCATATAAAGCAGTATATTTACCATTTTTATTATAGTTTATATTACTATTAACTATATATTTATTTGTTGAATTTGATATAATAAACTCTTCCAATTTTTGGTTTTTATCACTTATAATAATTGACGATGAAATTACCACTTTATCTCTTTCCCTGAATTGGTAATAAGTTTTTTTATAATCAACATCTTTTAGAGGATAATCAATGGGCGAATCCAAATAATAACCATCGGCATATTTTTTGTTTAAATTATAATATTTATAGTAAGTATCTCTATAACTATATTCTTCTTTTTTGTCAACCATTCTCGTACTTGAAGGAAGCATCTCGTCGTAAGTTTTTAGTGTTTCTTCCCATTCTGGTTCAACCCACTGTAATTGATCAAGTTTATAAACAACAGTTTTAAAATCGGAAATATTTTCATTAGTGAAAAATTGCCTTTCCTTTATTGTATTAAAAATTTTATGGTTTAAATCTTGTTCCCGACTTGTGCTTATTTGAAACCCTTTTTCACTCGTTCCTAAATCAGTAATATAAATTCTAATTTCTAAATCAGATAAATCATAATAATTTCTTAAATCAATCCTAATGTAACCACCATGTAAAACATATGAATTTTCAGTTTTGACTTCTTTATTACTAACTTTTTCATAAAATCCTTCACTGCATCCTTCGCAATATAAATTATATGGTAAATATTCACTATTCGATCTTATAATAATTTCATTGATGTTTAATTGATCACGAGTACCCCAAAAGTCTGTTAAATGAATATATCTTATTTTTTTCATATTTGAATAATGATAAACATTTCTTGTTTTAAGCTCACGTCCCTTTTCTTCTAATGGTTTTTCATCACTAAAAGGTGTGTAATCACTAATTATAAAATCACTTCTATCAATATAAGGAAATTGTTCTTCGTTATGCCCTTCTATATAATAATCGCCAAATTCTTTGACTTCTTTATAATACTTGTATTTATAAACTTCTTTAACATCAATAACATCACTTCCCAATATTTTTTGTTCAGTATATTCTCCGAAATCACTGTAATCTGAATAATACACCTCTTCTTTTGCATTCACATTATTTCTAAATAATAATATCATTAGTATAAACATTAAAAATCTTCTCATAAAATCACCTCATAAATAATATATGGTAATTTATATGTTTTTCCTTTTAAAAAAGGTGAATTGTTTTACCAATCCACCTTTACATTTTTTAATGTATTATCATTACCATGTACTTCAACAAATAATTTATATATTTGAGAATAGTTATATATTTTATTATCTTTTAAGTTATTAATTATTACATGAATTAAATCTTTATATTTGGGGCTTGTATCCTTATAATGAAAATTCAAATACGCGATATTAGAAGTTTCATTAAAATATATATTTTTAGAAAAATCTACATAGCCATCATAATATTTAGTAACTATTTTAATTTCATTATCCTTCATACTATTATCAACTTTTAAAGTAGTTCTGCTGTTATCATGTTGAATTATTAATTTACCTTTTATTTTATCTTTATATATATCCGTTTCAATAGTTAAGTTTGTTTCAGGCAATTTATCATAATATGTGATTTTATTTATATATTCAAATGTGAACAAACTACCAATTATAATTAATATCATTCCAACTATATAGGGAAACAAATATATTTTATTTTTATTGTGGAAAATTGATATAACCATATTATATAAATTACTAAATATTATAATTAGGCCTAAAAATACCATTAATAATCCATATATACTAATGCCTTTAATTAACGCGTATATTATTACAGATAGTGCAACATATAAGGGTATATTTATTAAAACTATTGGTACTGTCAAAAATATGATTACTACTGTTTTTAAAAATGATTCTTTTTTATTTTGTTGTTGTTTTTCTTTTTCTTTTTTTTTGATTTCTAAATCTTTTGGAATTTTCACTTCGTTATTATTAGTTGATTTATCTAATTGAGTTTTAAAAAATATAAATAATAAAACAAAACAAGAGATAAAGTATATTGCCCAAACAAAAGTTTTCCATAAAAATTTAATCATTTGTGAAATTGGATTATTTCCAAAATGTAAAATCCCAATACCTATTTCTTGTAATATATGGAAAGGTATTTTAAGTATCATTATAATGATCATTAATATGAAAAATTTTATTATTATTTCAAATACTTTTTCAATTGTAATATCATTATCATAATTTTGAATTTTTTCAATTGTTTTTTTGGTTATTTCAGCCATTTTAGTTGCAATAACATTGATTGCTATTTCTATACCTTCAAAAAAACCCATTTCTTCTTTACTTTTGAAAGAATTATAACTAGGATCTATTTTATAAGCTTTTAATATTTCTGTTGTTAATTCATCTATATCTCCAAAATCATTTATAGCTTCTTTAACACTTTTTCCATTTTTAATTTTTTCATCGATTATGTCACTATATTCGTTAATAATATCTTGTTTTTCATCTTTATTTAAGATTGATAATTTTTCTTTTAATATATTTAAAAATTGCTTTTTATTCATTTATATTGCTCCCTTCTATAAACGCATTAACAGATGTTGAAAATGTTTTCCAAGCTTCTACTAAATCAACCATTCTTTCTTTCCCAAGATTAGTTATTTTATAATACTTTCTAGGTGGCCCCTCGTTTGATTCTGCTAAATAAGTATCAAAATATTTTTCATTTGTCATTCTTTTTAATAATGGATATATACTTCCTTCGTTTATATCTATTATTTCAGATACGAGTGCAATTAATTCATAGCCGTACATATCCTTTTCACTTACTGATACTAACACTATTAATTCTAATACACCTTTTTTAAATTGTATATTCATAACTCACCTCAATATAATTGTATCCCAAGTATCTTACATTGTCAAGTACTAAGATTTGAGTTGTAGCTTTTTTATTTTAACACCCAAACAAAAGAATTATATATTTTTTATATATCCATATCATTTTTTAAAAATTCTCTTAAAATTTTAGTTAGCGCTCTTTTTTCTATTCTAGAAACATAACTTCTTGATATTCCTAGTTCTTCTGCTATATCTTTTTGTGTTATTTCTTTTGTATTATTTAAACCATATCTTTTTATTACTATATCTTGTTCACGTTCAGTTAATACATTAAAATATTTTTTTAATAATTGTATATTATCTTTTTTATGAATTTCTAGAGCATAATCTGGTTTAGGTGTTTTTAAAATATCTAAAAAAGTAATTTCATTTCCATCTTTGTCATATCCGATTGATTCATTAATACTCATATTTCTGTTGTTTTTCTTATCACCTCTAAAATGCATTAGTATTTCATTTTCTATACATCTGGCACAATATGTAGTTATTCTAGTACCGTGTTTTTCTGAGTAACTATCAATTCCTTTTATAAGTCCGATTGTACCAATACTTATCAAATCATCTAATTCATCTCTGTTATAATCATATTTTTTAACTATGTGTGCTACTAAACGCAAGTTGTGTTCTATTAATTTACTTCTTGCATTCATATCTCCTTCTTTAGCTTTTTTAATGTATATTGCTTCCTCATCCCTAGGTAGTGGTTCTGGAAAAACCTTATTTGAATATGATGCTGTTAATAAATAAAAATCTTTAAACAATTTTTTTAAAAATTTTAAAATCATAAAATCACTCCTATTAGATTATATGTAATTACGTATTAAAATAAATGTAAATAAATTTTTAATATATTGATAAAAAACCATATTATTAATAATGTTTGAAAAAAAATAAACCAAATGAAATTATTTCACTTGGTTTATTGTAATTATTAAATATAGTTTTTTTCATTAAACACAATAAATTATTATTATACATTTACAAAAAGTAATTATGTGGAACATTTAATTATTTATATTTATAATGCAACGCACTCCTCTACCATACAATTGGGTTGGATTGTTTCTATAAATATTAGTATTTATATTATTAATTCGTCTTACCCAGGCTGATGTATCTGAAATGGTGGATGTCCACCAATAACTAGTTGAATCTACATTATAAAACTTACCATCTATTTGCCTTCCGCCCACTGGCATAGCGTCGAATCCCGAAGTGCCACAACTGTTTGCTTCTAAACACCAATTATATTGAAGGGATTTTAATTGATCACCTTGATCATTACCTCTCCAATCTGGTTTATTAACTTCGTCCACTGTCATACCTAGATGTTGTTCCAACTTTTTCCACTCATCATCACTAGGTATATGCCAACCACTTGGACATAAGCCCTGTGAACTCTCTTCTGTACTTCCATCCATAGCAACTGGCCACTGGTATAAAATTGTATTATATTCGCCATCACCACAATTATTACTTCCACTCCAACTATTTGCGGAACCAATATTGTTATACCCGGATTTGGAGCAATCATATCTTAAATCTTCGGCCATCCAACACTGATCTCCTATTTTTAGTGTTCTATATAATTCCCCATCCCGAAAATCAAATAAATCAGTCCCACATGGATATGATAACTCACACTCTGAACTTGATGTTTTTTCAACCTCTACCTCGTTAGTTGTACTATCTTTAACTGCGCAATATACTCTATTGTATAAAGCTAATGAAACTACACCATTATTATTTATTATAATCATTCCTGATTCAGGTTTTTTGCCTTTAAATTTTAACTCCTTTTTATTACTAGATATCTCTTTCCCATTTTTATATATGTATGTTACTACCGTTGGAAAAGATTTTGTTAGAGTTTCTTTGGCATAACTTTGTTCAACAGTGTTTATTATTCCATAAACGGATGTTTTAAATGATTCGACCCTTGCATTTTCTATTATATTTAATACTGTTGGTGTTGTGATTAACATGATGATTGCAAGTATTACTATTACTGCTAATAATTCGATTAATGTAAATCCTTTATTATTACACATCATTAAGTCACTCCTATATATTAAATTATAACACAATTTGACAAAAAAAGTATATTTTAAATATACTTTTTAATTTATCACCTCAAAACAGCGCTTGCAAATTTCTTTTACCATATTGTCATCAGTAAAATAATTCCAACATCTTTCACATTTTTCACCTTCAAAACGTTCAACCCTAACGCCTATTGTGTCATATTTTTTTAATGATTCATCTGTAATAACTACTTCAGATACAATTAGTAATAATTTTAAATCGTCTTTTATTTTTTCAATAATTTCTAAATGTTTTCCCGAAGCATTAATATACACCTTTGCTTCTAATCCTTTACCAATTAATTTTTCGTTTCTAGCTTCTTCTAATGCTTTATAAACATCATCTTTAATATCAAAAAATATTTTCCATTCTTTCAATATTTCCTCACTATTCGCATAATTTTTAACAATAGGATTATTTTCTAAATGAACACTTTCTAATTTTGGACTAGGCATTAAGGCGTATACTTCTTCACTCGTATAAGGTAATATAGGTGCTAATAATCTTATTAAAGAACTTAACGTTTCATATAGCACTGTTTGGACACTACGTCTTTTTAAACTATCTTGTTTTTCAATATATAAAATATCTTTAGTAAAATCCAAATAAAAGTTAGATAACATAAATGTAATAAAATTATTAGATAATCTATATACTTCTTGAAAGTTATATTGTTCATATGCATTTTTTATATCTTTAATAAGTTCATTTAGTTTCACCATTATATATTGATCATAATATGGCATGTTATTAAATTCTATTTTATTTGTATTTGGATCAAAATCAAATAAATTTCCTAACATAAAGCGATAGGTATTTCTAATTTTACGATAGCTTTCTTTTACTTGATTAATCAAGTTATCACTAATTCTTACATCTTCTTTATAATCAACACTCGCTACCCAAAGCCTTAATATGTCAGAACCATCTCTTTTTATCATTTTTAATGGATCAATAACATTTCCTAAGCTTTTGCTCATTTTATGACCTTTTCCATCTAATACAAACCCATGAGATATAACTTTTTTATATGGTGCTTTTCCGTGAACAGAAACACCACAAATTAATGATGAGTTAAACCAACCACGATATTGATCTGATCCTTCTATATATATATCTGCTGGATAATTTAAATTACGATTTATTAAAACTCCAGTGTGACTAGAACCAGAATCAAACCAAACATCCATAATATCCTCTTCTTTTTTAAATTCACCATTTGGACTTGCTGGATTAGAATAACCTTGTGGTAATAATTCTTTTGCAGATTTAGAAAACCAAATATTTGAGCCATGCTTTTTAAATAATTTAGCAATATGCATCATAACATCATAATCAATTATTTCACTGCCATCTTCGTTATAAAATATAGGTATTGGAACGCCCCAAACTCTTTGACGTGATATGCACCAATCACCTCTATCTTTGATCATATTATGCATTCTTAATTGACCCCACTCAGGCAACCAGTTAACATTGTTTTGGATTTCATCTAATAGTTGTTCGCGTATTTTATCAATACTGCAAAACCATTGTGATGTTGCCCTAAATATTACAGGTCCTTTTGTTCGCCAATCATGTGGATAAGAGTGCGTAATCATTTCTAACTTTAATAAATGACCAGTATTATCCAAATCATCCGCTATTACTTTATTAGCTTTTTCAAAATATAAACCTTTGTATTTTCCAGATTGTTCATTTAATACACCTTGATCATTAACACCATTTATCATACCTAAGTTATATTTTTTGCCTACTTCAAAATCTTCTGCTCCATAACCAGGTGCAATATGAACTAATCCTGTTCCCGCTTCAATAGTGACATGCTCCCCTAATATTACAGGTGATATACGGTCCATAAAAACATGTCTATATTTAACATTTTCAAGTTCACTTCCTAAAAATGTTTGTAATATTTCATATTTTCCCCAATCAAATAATTCACTTAATTTATTTAGTAATTCTTTTGCGATAATATAATTTTTATTATTTGCACTAACTTTTGCATATTCAATATCTCTATTTACTGCTATACCTAAATTTCCAGGCAATGTCCATGCTGTTGTTGTCCAAATTACTAAATTATCTCCTTCATCTACATATTCATTACCATGAACAATAGGAAATGTTACATAAAGAGACGCATCCCTTCTATCTTTATATTCTATTTCGGCTTCAGCTAAAGCTGATTCACTACTTGGACTCCAATATACTGGGCGCAAACCTTTGAAGATAAGACCCTTTTTTGCCATTTCTGCAAATACTTCTATTTGTTTTGCTTCATATTCTTTTGACATTGTAATATATGGATTTTCAAAATCTCCTATTACATTTAATGCTTTAAATTGTAATTTTTGATTTTCAATTTGTTTCTTAGCATAACTTTCACAAAGTTTTCTGAAATCAGTTTTATTCATTTCTTTTCTATTTATACCTGTATTTGTTACTGCTGTTTCAATTGGCAAACCATGAACATCCCAACCAGGTATATAAACAACTTTATATCCTTCTAGCATCTTATATCTATTAATAAAATCTTTTAAAATTTTGTTAAGTGCATGTCCTATATGAATATCCCCATTAGCATACGGTGGTCCATCATGTAGTACAAATAGTTCACCTTGTTCATTTTTGTGCATAATTTTATTATATAATTGTATTTTTTCCCATTTTTCACTTTGAATTTTTTCATTAACTGGTAAATTACCCCTCATTTTAAATTCAGTTTTTGGCATTAATAAAGTATCTTTATATTCCATATTATCTCTCCTTTTTATATAAAAAAAACTCATCCTTATAAGGACGAGTTTTACCCGCGGTACCACCTTAATTTATGTATACACTCAAAACTATAACGCGTTACCGTTTTTATCTTATCCATAAAAAACATCAGGAGTGATCTATATATTACTAAGTTATTGGTTTTCACCTAGCACCAACTCTCTTCAAACTTATGTAATATACCGTCTCCATCAATTGTTTTAATTATAATTCTATTTTTTCAATATCATCTACTATTTCAAGTTGAGTTTCTATTATATCTTTTAATCTTCTTTTGAAAATATTAACATTTCTTTTTAACATATTAACTTCTAATTCAGTTTTTTCAGCTCTAAGTAATGCATCATTTATAATTCTACTAGCGTTTTGTTTTGCTTCTTCAAGTAGAATCGTACTTTCTTGATGGGCAGATAATTTAATTTGTTCCGATGTTTTTTGAGCCATGAAAAGAGCTTTGTTTAACGTTTTTTCCATACGTTCGTATTGTTCAAGTTTGTCCTTTAAACGAACATTTTCAATAGCCACTGTTTCTAACTCAATTATTTTTTCATCTCGTTCTTTAATATCTTCAATCATATTTTCTACTTGTTTAATTATTTGATCTAAAAACCTATTAACTTCATTGGGATCATAACCACGAAGTGCTCTTTTAAATTTTTCCATATTTCACCTCTTGCACTACTTAAAACTAAAACTGATTACCATTCAACATTAATATCGTCATTATCATGAATACCTTTACCATCGGTATCATCCGTTATTTTCCCCTGAACATTTATATTGTTTGGAGTACATAAAAATATGCCTCCTCCAATTTTTTGTATTTCTCCTTGAATTGAGTAAATCGCACCACCTAAAAAGTCAATAATTCTTTTTGCTTGTTCTGGTGTAACTCTTTTCAAATTTACTACAACAGTATTTCTATCTCTTAAATAATCTGCTATTTGTTGTGCTTCTGAATATGCTCTTGGTTCTAGCAAAATCATTTTGCTACCATTCTCTTCTAATACTTCCTCGGCAGTTAAATTATAATATTCATCCGACATTATATCGTGACTAGAATAACTGTCGTGTTCCCCACCTTCAAATAATTTTTTAAAAAAACCCATTTATATTCCTCCTAAGTGACAATTTAATAACTATTATAAGTTTATCACAATTTTAATTAAAAATAAATGTTTTTTTATCTTTTAAACACTTTTGCACTACTTATTATCATTTTTTAACATTTCATTAATAGTTGTTCCAATAGTAGCGATGTTTTGTAAATCTGATGGAATTATAATTTTAGACGCTTTACCATCTGCAACAAGTGCCATTGTATCTAAACTTTTCATCGTTATTATAGCTTGGTCTGGTTTTGCCTCTTTTAATGTTCTAATTCCTTCAGCCTCGGCTTTCTTAATAACCAAAAGTGCTTCTGCTTCACCTTCTGCGATTTTTATTTGTGCTTCCTTTTCGGCTTCTGCTCTTAATATAGAGCTTTCTTTTTCACCTTCAGCTGTTAGTATACTAGCGCGTTTTAAACCTTCCGCTCTTAATATTGCTTCTCTTCTTTCGCGCTCTGCTCTCATTTGTTTTTCCATTGCATCTTGAATATCACGTGGTGGGATTATATTTTTCACTTCAACACGGTTAACTTTAATTCCCCATGGATCAGTTGCTTCATCTAAAATAGTACGCATTTTAGTATTAATAACATCTCTTGATGTTAGTGTTTGATCTAGCTCTAATTCTCCTATTATATTCCTTAATGTCGTTGCAGTTAAGTTTTCGATTGCATTTATTGGATTCTCAACACCATATGTATACAATTTAGCATCAGTAATTTGATAATAAACAACTGTATCAATTTGCATTGTAACATTATCCTTTGTAATTACGGGTTGTGGCGGGAAATCTTCAACTCTTTCTTTTAATGAGACATTATTCGCAATTCGGTCAATAAACGGAATTTTGAAATGTAATCCATTAGACCAAGTTACATAATAAGAACCTATTCTTTCTATTACATATACTCTTGCTTGGGGTACTATTTTAACATTAGGAATGACTAAAATCCCTACTAAAATTAATAAAATTATAAGTAAATCCATATCAATTTTCCTCCTCTACTTCTAATTTGTTTCCATTTATTTTAAGTATTTTTACAAAAGTGTCCTTTTTTAATTCTTTATCACTATAAGCTGTCCATATTTTTCCATCAACTTTAACAGAACCATAACTTTTTAATAAAATATCGTCTATAACAACACCACGCATACCGATAATCCGATCAATATTAGTTTTCTCTTTGTTTTTGTTTAGATATTTTACAAGTATTGGTCTGCTTTTTACTAATAATATAAGTCCTAATATTATAAAAAGCGCAACTTGGATTGTAAAACTATCAATAAAAAATGACAAAAACAATACAACCAAAGAACTTACTATAAACCAAATAGTAGTTAAATTAATAGTTATCATTTCAATAAAAATCAAAAATATTGTCAGCATTAACCAAAACAAATACATATTTACCACCTATATAATTATATTCTAATTATACTATTTATATATAATCTTTTCAAGTGTTTAACAAATTAAAGAAAAAAAGCTGTCTAAACACTTATTTTCCTAAAAATCAATTTGCTTTTGAATATACTGTGCTAAATTTTCTAAGTTTAATGTTATTTGTTCCATTGTATCACGATTTCTAACTGTTACTGTATTATTGTTTAAAGTATCATCGTCAATAGTAATAGCAAACGGTGTTCCAGATATATCTGCCCTTCTATAACGTCTTCCGATATTTCCTGAATCATCGTAACTAACCATAAATTGCTTACTTAACTCTTTATAAATAGTCATGGCTTGATCACTATGTCTTTTTTTAACTAATGGAAAAACTGCTACTTTAATTGGGGAAAGCGCTGGGTGAAATTTCATAACTTCTCTTGTATCTCCGTTTTCTAATGCCTCTTCACAGTAAGCTTCCACTAAAAATGCTAACAAAATTCTATCAGCCCCTAAGCTAGGCTCTATAACATATGGAATATATTTTTCATGTGTCATCGGATCTAAATACTCTAAACTTTGTTTCGAATGTAATTGGTGCTGTTGTAAATCATAATCAGTTCTAGAAGCTATACCCCATAATTCACCCCAACCAAATGGAAATTTATATTCAAAATCTGTTGTAGCATTACTATAGTGACTCAACTCATCTTCACTATGATCCCTTAATCTAATGTTTTTATTACTTATTCCCAAACTAATTAACCAGTTATAGCAAAATTCTTTCCAATAATTAAACCATACCATTTCTGTACCTGGCTTGCAGAAAAATTGTAATTCCATTTGCTCAAATTCTCTTGTTCTAAAAATAAAATTTCCAGGTGTTATTTCATTACGAAAACTTTTACCTATTTGACCTATACCAAATGGTATTTTTAGTCTCATACTTCTTTGTACATTTAAAAAGTTAACAAATATACCTTGGGCTGTTTCTGGTCTTAAATAAACTGTACTTGTTCCATCTTCAGTTACTCCTTGATTTGTTTTAAACATCATATTAAATTTTCTAATACTTGTATAATTTAATGCTTTACATTTAGGACATTTAATATTGTTATCTTCAATATAATTATACATTTTTTCATTTGACCAACCATCTGCTTGTATTTCTCCTTTTGTATGTTCTTCTATTAATTTATCAGCCCTATATCTTGATTTACAATTTCTACAATCAATTAATGGATCATTGAATCCCGAAACATGACCACTAGCTTCCCAAACTTTTGGATTCATTAAAATCGCACTATCCATCCCTACGTTATATTCATTTTCTTGAATAAATTTTTTAAACCAAGCATTTTTTATGTTTTTCTTTAATTCATTACCTAATGGTCCATAATCCCAAGTATTAGCTAATCCACCATAAATTTCACTACCTTGAAAAATAAAACCATATTGTTTGCACAAGCTAATAATTTTTTCCATTGTTACCTTATTCATTTTTAACACTCTCCTTTATTTTATGAAATTCATTTTGAAATTTCTCAAAATTACTTATTAATTTAAATGATGAAAAAATATTGTTGTTGACAAATCCAAATTCATTCATTTTACCAAGTTGAATTAATAAATAATCATAATATTCTGTTTCATCATAAATAATAATAGGAATTTTTTTATTGTTAGATCTGTTTTCTTCAATAAAAGCTAAAAGTTCTGATAATGTCCCTATACCACCTGCCAAACAAATAATACAATCAGCTTTTTGATACATTACTTTTTTCAAATCAAAAGTAGTTGTTACAACACAATGTTCAGCATCACTTAAATCTTTTAAACATTCTGCATATTCCTCATTAGTAAAAGCATATACTTTGCGCTTATTTTTAATGAATGATTTATAGCATTCCCCCATCATTGATTTTGATGAAGAGCCAAAAATTAAATCACAATTGTTTTGTGCTAAAAAAGATGATATTTTATTAGCTATATCTTTATAGTAATTGTTTATGTTTTCGTTTGCAGACGAAATAATTAATACATTCATGTTTTCCTCCTATAATAAAAAAACCTTTAGAATCATTGTAAGGACGAGTTACCCCGCGGTTCCACCTTACTTATTCTAAAAGAATCACTTTCAAAAATGCTCCGAGATTCCAACCTCATCATTACATTTAAATATATTTGTTATATAAATAATATATATTATTAGTTAATTGTTGTCAATAAACAAAAACAAAATTTAAATAAATTGTACACATTTGTGTCTAATATTATTAAAAAGTGACACACTTTCCAAATTTATAACAAAATGAGTTTACATATAGTTCTTACTTTATTTGTAGTGAAACAAGGAACATTTTTAATACTTCTTTTAGTTAAAATATTATATATGTAAACATTAAGGCACTTAACGTTGCTAATATAAAAGCTCCTATTACTTCGATAAATTCATGGCCCAATTCTTCTTTAAAATGTGCAAATCCTTCTTTATAATTTTTAGAAAAAATTTCGTCTACAATTTGATTTAACATTTGGGCGTGTTTTTCACTTTCTAATCTAACACCCATTGCATCATATGCAACTATTAATGAAAACACTAATGCAATAGCAAAAGATGAACTATTAAATCCTTCGTTTAAACCCAGCATCATTGCTAAGGAAAAAGAAAAAGAAAAATGTGAACTAGGCATGCCACCACTACCGTTAAAAAACCGTCCCCACTTTAATTCTTTATCTTTTATTGATTCAATTATAAACTTTATTATTTGTGCAATTATTAAAGTTACAAACGGGACTATTAAGTACTTATATTCCATATTTCACCTCTTAACATATTTGACATAAATCTTTTAAAAAATCTTTACCATTTAAATATAAACCTGTATATTCATCATAATATTCATTTAGGAAAAAATCTATTTCATTTTTCACTTTATCACTAATATCTATTTTGGATATTTTAGATATATCAACATAATAAAACATTCTAATCATTTTAATTGTCTTATTACTATTAATAATTTCGGTGGTTTGACAATTCTTACACACATAACCACCTTTAATTATAGATAAACTAACGATTGAATTTGTTGTACCACATACCGCACAACTATTTAAAATTGGGGTCACACCTAAGAAATCTAAATATTTTAATTCTAAAATATTTGTTATAACTACAGGATCAAGTCCTTCTTCTATTTTAATTAAACTAGCAATTAGTAATTCATATATACGCTTATCATTATTTTGTCTATACACTTGTTCAGATAGTTCCAACAAAAAAGATGCATAACTTATTTTAACTATATCTTTTCTCATGTTTTTAAAACTATTTAAAACATCTACACTTATTAATGTAGATAGTTTATCTTGTTTATAATATAAATTAAAATCGCCGTATATTAATTTTTCACTCACACTTCTTAAGTCACTTTTCATAGTGCGACAACCTTTAGCAATGACACCAATCATACCATGTTTTTTAGTAAGCACATTTAGTATTTTACTACTTTCACTGTAATTTCTTTCACTTACAATAATTCCTTCAACTTTTTCTATCATAATAAAACCTCCAGTACTTAAACTAATTAATGACAATATTTTGGCTTTTAAAATATTTGTGCATTTTCAAGTTTCCCTATTTTTGTTATCAACATTTAAAGCCTCTTTATATTTTAAGTAATATTCGATTTTTCCTGTTTTATTAAACAAATTCCATAATAATTGTTTTTTAATTATAATCACCTCTTTATTAATATGATGATTATTTCCCACTTTAATTATTCAAAATTAGTAAATCCAAATTCTGACAAATACCTTTCTTTTTGGCGCCACTTTTTAACTGTTTTAACGAAAAGTTCTAAATAAACTTTTTCACCTAATAATTTTTCTATATCTTTTCTAGCTTGTATACCTATTGCTTTAATCATTTTTCCTTGCTTACCTATTATGATTTTTTTCAATGATTCACGATCTACTATAATAACAGCATTAATTATATATTTGTTTTTATCTTTTTTAATTTGTTCGACGATACATGTAATAGAATGGGGTATTTCTTCTTCCGTTAAATTAAAAACCTTTTCCCTAATTATTTCCGAAACTAAAAATTCTGTAGTTCTGTTTGTCAATTGATTATCTGGATAATATTTTATATTATCAACTAAATATTTTTTTAAGACATTTATTAAATTATTAATGTTTTCTTTTTTTAAGGCTGATACTGGTATTATTTCAGTAAAATTATACAATTTATTATAATTATCTATAATAGGCAATAATTCTTCTTTATTTAATTTGTCAATTTTATTTAAAACTAAAATAACAGGTGTTTGTACCTCCTTTAATGATTCAATAATAAATTTATCACCTGGTCCCAAACTCGTACTAGCATCAACCAACATTATTATGGCATCAACATCATTCATGCTGTAATAAGCTTGCTTATTTAAATATTCACCTAATTTATGTTTTGGTTTATGAATGCCTGGAGTGTCTAAAAAAACAATTTGAAGATCCTTTTCGTTATAAATACCGTGGATAATATTTCTAGTAGTTTGAGGTTTATTAGATGTAATTGCTACTTTATGACCTATTATGTTGTTTATTAAAGTTGATTTACCAACATTAGGGCGTCCAACAACAGATATAAATCCGGATCTCATTGTAAATCCTCTACTGAAAATGGATGAACAATTATATCACTCATTAAATAACTTTCATTATAATCTTCATTTATTAAATATAGTTTATCATTCATATCAAAAAATTCAACTATTACTTGTCGGCATATATTGCATGGAAATGCTAATTTATCACTAGCTACCATAACATATAGTTCTTTAAAATCTCCTTTTTTATATCCATTTGCTATAGCATTATTAATAGCATTTCTTTCTGCACATATAGTAGCACCATATGATGCATTTTCAACATTAACACCACTAAAGTGATTGCCATCTGTTGTCACAACGATCGCTGCAACTTTATAGTTTGAATAAGGTGCATAAGCATTTTCTAATATTTTTTTTAATTTTTTTTCCATAATACCCTCCTAAATTATACTTTCAATTAATAGCGCGATTTTAGGACCAAATATAATTAATCCACTAAAAAAAGCAACTATAGAAAAAACAAAAACAGCAGCTGATGCGGTATCTTTAGCAATTTTAGCTAACGGATGAATTTCCGGACAAGTTAAATCAATAACTGCTTCAATAGAAGTGTTTATAAGCTCAGTTGCCATTACTAATCCCATTAATATAAAACATAATAACCATTCCATTAAACTTATCTTTAAAACAACACCACTAATGATTACGATAATCGCAACACCAAAATGTATAGTTAAACTTTGCTCGTGTTTATAGGCATATTTAAGACCATCAAATGAATATTTAAAACTATTCACAAATCTTTTAAATCCTCTTCTTTTTTGTTTATCTCTTAATTCCATATCCATCTAAAATCCACTCCTGTTTCTCAAACATTATTTTTTCTTCTTCTTTATTTTTATGATCATATCCTAACAAATGTAAAAGACCATGTATTGTTAAAAATGATAACTCTCTTAATAAGCTGTGGCCGTATTCGTTAGCTTGTCTCTTAGCAGTGTCTACGGATATGTAAATGTCGCCTAGCAATCTGTATTTGCCCAAATCTAGAGGCAAATCATCTTCCAAAGCAAATGATATTACATCAGTTGGTTTGTTTTGTCCCCGGTAATCTTGATTTAATGAAGTTATGAATAAATCATTTACAAATATAACATTAAACACAGTGTATTTTAGTTTCTTTTTGTTCAACGTGTAATGAATTAGTTTTTCTATTTCTTCCATTTCTTTAATTTCTTCTTTTGTTTCATTAAACATCCCTACACTATTCACGTTTTCACCCTTACTATATTATTATAAATGTGATCATAACTAATAAAATTATCAATATGATTATTATATTATAAATATAATCTTTTTTCAAGAATTGGGGAAGTCTATTTACTATATACATAAAGTTCTTATATATATAGTAACCAAATAGTGCTCCTATTACATTTAAAAATATATCATCCACATCAAAAACTCGTCCAATAATCATTTGTGTTGTTTCAATTGTAATAGAAACAATTAAAGATAAAAACAATACAATATAAGGTTTTCTTAAATTTAAAAAATATGAAACAAAAAAACCATATGGCATAAACATAACCATGTTGCCTATAACGTTTCTATAAAATGCTTTACTACCAAAAGAGTGCCTAAAAATTTCTTTAAATGGTGTAAAATTAGATGTTGACCAAGGTACATCTTTAAAGGTGACTATATGAAATAAAAGCATTATGTAAATTAAAAATGCTAAATAAAATAGTTCTTGGTATAATATTAGCTTTTTTTTATGCTTTAATATATAAGTTAATCTTAGGGATACAAGTACAACAGAAAAGATTAATATCATAGGCCATACTTTTGAAAATAAATTTATAAATATTGCTTTTTCCATAATTTACCTCTATTCTACTTCTTCTTGTTCTATAATTTCAGCATAGTCTGTTATATTTTCATAAACTACATAAAATACATCTAGTTCTATTTTACTACTTTTTATGTCAACTTTCAAATTACTTTGAGTTATAATATATTCATCGTCATTTAAACGTTCATTCATTTTTTCAGTTCCTTTATTTATTGCTTTAACAATCGCTTCATCTATTGTATTGATTTCTTCAATTATTTCCACTTCATTTTGTTTTTCATAATATACGTTCATCGGTAACAATGGATGTTTAAAAATATTATAACGTTTTACATGTTTTTTTGCATTAGTTTTATTATTTAAAATTTCAAAATTCAAATTTAAAAAATTAATTACGATTACCCTTTTTAGTTTATTTAATTTACGTTCCACTCTCCTTGTAAGTGGGTATGATACTTTCGTTTGATACCATACTTCACCGTATACTTTTCCTACTGCCCCTATTTTATCTTTTACTTCATCATGTAGTTTAATTTCTCCCGATATAATTATATCTCCTTTTTTTACAAATTCATTTATTTCTCTTATAACTTCACCAGATTCAGCTTCAATTTTTTTAATTACAGCACTTTTTTTAGCTACTACATGTCTATTTTCAACTTTAAGTTTAGGTTGTTGTAATTTTCTTTCCTCAACTCGTACTAAATATTTAGTACCTCTTTTTTCTATTTCAAGCCATTCAATTTGATCTTTGTACAAATTTAATATTCTCGATTTTATAATTTGTAATTGGTCATAATTTTTTTGTAATTTATATTTATATATACCGTCCTCTTTTAATTCCATTAATAATAATTCGCGCAATTCTTTATTAGTGTGGATTATTTCTATATTAAAAATAACTTTTGATAAAATAATTAAAAATGAAATTCCTATAAGAAAAGCAGAAAATAGAACTATATTTTTTTTTATAATTTTTTTAATTTTTAATATGCCACGTACCTCTATTATATATATATTATAAATCGTTTTTATTTCCTTTATTTTACTATAATCAATAGCCCTGACTTTAATAATTGCTTCATTATCATTTATATATTTAATGTTATATACGTTTATTTCATTAACTACTAACCTCTTAAGAAAACGATTAATGTTTTTCCCTTCAATTTTTAAATCAAGTTTTTTTTCAAACAATAATATAAATTGATTTTTCAAATAAATTACCTCAATTCTATATTTTTAATGTCTCCTACTATTAAAATTTCATCATTTAATAATTTTGATGCAACTAAATTATTACCGCTAATTTTTATTGTACCTTCCTTATATCTAATAATTACAGTATTAATATCAAAATGATCAATGTTTTCATAATTAATAATATTAATTTTGTTTTTATAAATATTTATGCAAAATTCTTCTTCTAATAAATATGTTCTCATTTTATCGATCATTTTCATACTATCACCTCTTTTAATATTATTAAAAAGATAACCCTTTTATGAGTTATCATTTTGATTTATTCAATCACTAATAAATTGCCGCCATATCTTATATCATATTCGTCTAAAAAATTATAGAATGCTTCTTGATCGAAGTACTCACTATTTTTAATATTAATCACTATATCAAAAATATTATACTCATCAATAATATAGTATAACTTTCTTCTTAACTTTATTAAATTGTTATGATTTAAATCGCCAAATACATTTACATACAATGTATTTTTAGAAAATTCAAGTTCTGTTTTAAACATGTTATCACCGCTTCCAATATAACATATATTAACTTTATTTATATGCTTTCGACAAAAGTAGAAAAACATTTTTGTTTTTAAAATTGTCGAATTATACACAAAATTATGTTATACTTTTATTAGGTGATATTATGAATTCCTTAATAATTTTTATAACAAAAATAATTGGTAAAATATTGAATAAATTTGGTAGAGGTTCTGCTTTTCCAGGGGAAATAGCACTTATGTTAAATAAGAATATAAAGTCCTATTTTAAATTACCATCAAAAGTAATTTTTGTAACTGGAACAAATGGGAAAACTTCCATTACTGGAATTCTTACAAGTGTATATGAACAAAACGGTTTCTTAGTAGCAACAAACAAAGAAGGTTCAAATTTAGAGTATGGAATTTTAACTTGTTTGATTAACAATAGTAATTTAAAAGGGGAAATTCAATCTAATGTTTTAATTTTAGAAGTTGACGAAAGATATATTAAAAAGGTTATTAACGATATTAAACCGAATTATTTAATAATAAATAGTTTATCACGAGACCAACCTACAAGAAATGGACACGTTGATATAGTATTTAATGATATTCAAAAACAAATTACTAATGATATGCATTTAATCTTAAATAGTGACGACCCACTAGTTACCAAATTTGGATTAAACCATAAAGGGGAAAAATCATATTATGGTTTAAATAAAACAAATTATTCAACAACTGAAATCAATTCTTTTAATCTTGATATGGCTTACTGTCCCAAATGTAATAAGAAATTAATTTTTGATTATTTTCATTTTGGAAATGTGGGATCTTTCAAATGTTCTAGTTGTAGTTTTAAAAGAGTTAAACCGGATTTTTCAGCTAATATGATTGATGATTTTTCTTTTAAAATTGGCAATGATTTAATAACTATGGAACATTCAACTTTATATAATGTTTATAATTTATTAGCATGCTTTACTTTGGCTGTTAAAGATGGCCTGCCGGAAGATAAAGTTTTTCATGCTTTAAACAATTTAACGTTAAATTATAAAAGATTAGAAACATTACAAATAGGGGACACGGAATGTGTTTTATTACTTAGTAAAAATGAAAATTCTGTTTCTTATAATCAGTCATTAAATTACATTAAAAATCAAAAAAATGAAAAGACAATAATAATTGGTTTTAATAATGTTAGCAGAAGATATGATTTACAAGATCTTTCTTGGCTTTGGGATATTAATTTTGAAAAGTTAAATGATAACACTATTAATAAGATTATTTGTGCCGGTAATTTTGCTTATGATATTGCTACAAGATTAAAATATGCTAATATAAAAGAAGATAAATTAATTATTTGTGAAAATTCTAATGAATTATTAAACACTATTAAAGAACATGGTCAAAATATCATTTATTGTGTAATTTGTTTTGAAATGGAAACTACTTTAAAAAAATTATTAAAGGAGGATAAATAAATGATGACAATAGCGTATTTATATTATGATTTATTAAATTTATATGGTGAAAATGGAAATGTAAAAGTGTTAAAAAAACAATTAGAAAATCAAGATATTGATGTAACAATAAAGTTTTTAACAGTAGATGATAATTTAGAATTTGATAAATATGACTTTGTCTATATTGGTGCCGGAACTGAAAACAATCAAAAAATCGCTCTTAAACATTTATTAAAGTATAGAGATGATATTAAAAACTATATAGAAAATAATAATTTATTTTTAGCAACAGGTAACTCAATTGAACTTTTTGGTAAACACATACTTGATCACAACAAAAAGAAATGGAAAACATTGAATATATTTCAATATCATACAAGAGTAGAAGATTTTCGTATGGTTGATGATGCATTTTTTAAATCTAATATGTTTGAAGAGCCTTTTATTGGCTTTCAAAATCAATATGGAGTAATATCAAATATTAAACAACCATTTTTTGAAGTAATTAATGGAGTCGGTAGCTATCCGAATAGTAAAATAGAAGGCTTTAATTATAAAGGTTTTTATGGTACATATTTATTAGGACCATTGTTGGCTAGAAATCCTCATTTTTTAAAATTTATTGTAAAACAATTAATAGAGGGCAAAAACAAAAAAATTGATTTAGAAAAAATGGATTTAGTCTTGGAAACAAAAGCTCATAAAAATTTTATTGAAAAAAGATTTGAAAACATTTCAGTTTAAAAGGATCAACATATTAGTTGATCCTTTTTTGTGTAAATTTTAATACTTTAGGTTGAAAATTAACATCAACAAAATTTGCAAGATTTCTTTCAACACACTTATCAATATAAGGTTCTAATTTAGTGAAAATTTGAATTATATCAATATAGTTTTTATTATCATTATTTAATGATATTATGTTTAATACATTTTTCATAACACCTTTAATATTGGGGGTAATGATATTATAGTCATACTTTACAAATTTTGAATACAAGTTATCATCTAAATTAAAATACTTTAATTTGTCCCCACAAATGATACACTCAAAAGTAAAACCATTAGTTCCTTTTTCAATTCCATTACCTAACAATATTTCATGTTCACAGTTTTCGTGTTTAATTTCACCTTTATTATATTTACTTGGATTAAAAGCCATGTTACCTCCTTACTGTCTTTTAAGTTCAATTGAAATAATTTCAGGGGCATTCCAAAAACGGATTCCATCATTACCATTCCCTAACCCTCTACTAATTATCATTTTTTGATTGTTTTTTATATATATACCAGAATCATATTCCGGAAAATATGTTTTTTCTGGTGAAAATATTCCCCCAACAAAAGGTATCCTAATCATTCCACCATGAACATGGCCAGTAAGTATTAAATCAGCACCCCACTCAATATAAGTGTTAAAATACATGGGATTGTGTGTCAATAATACAGTGAAACTCCCATCTTCTTTTGTAATAATTTTATCCATTATATTTTTTGAAAAATAATAATCTTGTGGGTTATTTTTAATTGCTTCATTTGTTTGATCGCTATAATAGCGGAGATTAAACCAAAGACCATAAATATTTATTGTATCTGTTCCTTGTTTTAGTATTAATTTTTCATTATCTAAAACGTTAATTCCAACATTTTTTAAATTTTTATATAATTTTTTTAATTCTTTTATTTTTAAATTTTGTTCATGATTACCAACAATATAATAAACATCATAATTATGCGCTAATGCGTTTGATAAATTAATAAACACATTGAAGTTTTCATCTGTTGTATTAACCATATCACCAGTCATAACTATAATATTGGGGTTTATTTTATTAATTTTTTTTAATAATTTTTTATTGTTTTTGCCAAATGTTTTACTATGCAAATCAGACAAGTGAACAATTTTATATCCATCAAAATTGGCTGGTAAGTTATTATACTCTATCACATATTTATTAATTGTCAATAATCGGTTACTAATAATTAAAATTAATAATAAAAAGAAAAAAAGAAAAGTAAATGTTGTTTTAATTAATTTCATAATACCACCGTTATTTATATTATAACACACAGTACTAAAAAAGATAGATACTGACTTATCTATCTCTTAGTTTCGCCCCTATTTTATTTTCTACATCTTTAATTATTTTTTCAAAAATAATATTAACTTCTTCATCAATTAAAGTTCTATTCATGTCGCTAAATTGTAAAGTGTATGCAATTGATTTTTTATTATTTTCAATATTTGTACCTTCATAAACATCAAACACATCGATGTTCGTTAATAAACGGCCACCTGATTTCCTTATTACCTTAACAATATCATCTGATATAGTTTGTTTATTTACAACAAATGCAACATCTTTGGTAATAGTAGGATACTTAGAAATTTCCTTAAATTTAATATTTCTAGTTTTTAAGCATATAAGTTTATCTAAATTTAACTCGAAAATATATATTCTTTTATTAGAAATACCCGGATGAACTTCACCTATATATCCTACTTCATCCATTCCAACCTTTATAACTGCACATCTATTTGGATGCATATCATTTAGTTGTTTGGCTACAAAACTATACCTATTTGTTAGTCCTAAATATTGTAATATATTTTCAATTATGCCTTTTGCTAAATAAAAATCAACCTTTAAGTGTTTTTTTTGCCAATCATTTGTTATGTAAGTTCCACTTAATAAACCAGCTAACATACTTTTTTCAATATATTTATCATTTTCTTTATAATATATTGAACCTATTTCAAATATATTTATATTTTCAATATTTCTGGCATTATTATAGTTGAACACATTTAAAAGTGATGGTATTAAAGAAGTTCTCATAATTGATTTATCGACACTAATCGGTTCTTTTAACTTAACTTGTTCAAACTTATGATTAACAAACATTTTATTCATTTCTTTACTAACTAATGAATAAGTAATAACTTGTTGTAATCCTAAGGATTCTAATCTCTTTCTCACATTTTTTAAATATAATATTTTGTTAGAATACGAACCTTTTTTAACAGTTAATTTTGGAAGAATACCTTCTATATTATTAAAACCAATTACTCTACCTACTTCTTCTATTAAATCTTCAGCTATGTTTAAATCCAATCTCCTTGAAGGTATAGTAACGTAGTATATATCATTTTCCATATAATAATTGAATTTTAATTTATTAAATACATTCTTTACTTCGTCATTTGATAGTTTAGTACCTAAAATTTTATTAATGTGATTTAATGCTACTTCAATTTCAATTGTTTTATTAGTGGTTTTATCATGTGATACAATTCCACCCCAAATGTTTGCATTTGCATATTTTTCTAGTAAATAGCATGCACGTTTAAGAGCAAACTCAGTCATTTCTTTATTAATTCCCTTTTCAAAACGTGTACTCGCTTCACTTCTCACCGCTTTTTTAGCAGTATTTCTTATGTTTACAGGGTTAAATATTGCTGATTCAATAATGATATCAGTTGTTTCTTTTGATACCTCTGTATCAAACCCACCCATTACTCCTGCAATTCCTACTACATTTTTTCCATTTGTAATAACTATATCATTATTTGTTAAGTTTCTTTCCTTTTTATCTAGAGTAATAATTTTTTCATTTTCATTAGCCATTCTTACTAAAATTTTATTTCCTAGTTTATTAGCATCATAAAAATGAAGTGGTTGACCTGTTTCCAACATTACATAGTTGCTAATATCAACAATGTTATTTATGGGCCTAATGCCATTTGCTATTAATCTATTTTTAATAAATTGTGGACTCTCTTTTATTTGAATATTAGAAGCCTTTTTTATTAAAAATTTTTCACAATTATTTGTTTTTATTGTTAATTCAAAATTATCTTCAACATTTTTATTTATTTCTTTATATGATGTTTTAGGATAATTTACATCTAAATCATATATAGCACCAACTTCATAAGCCATGCCAATCATACTTAATAAATCGCTTCTATTAGTAGTTAAATCAAAATGAATTACTTCATCGTCATAGCCTAAATATTTAATTGCATCTTTCCCAAGTGGTGCATTAGGATCTAATATATGAATTCCTTCAATATCTTCTTTAGTTAGAAACTTATTATCAATTCCTAATTCAGATAATGAACATATCATTCCATTTGATTCTTCTCCTCTAATATTAGTTTTTTTAATTGTTAAATCACCAGGTAATGTAGCACCGACCTTCGCAACAATTACGTTTTGTCCAGCATCTACATTATTTGCACCACAAACAATTTGATGTGTTTTATTATCACCGATATCTACTTCACAAATATTTAGTTTATTTGAGTTAGGATGATCTACCCTTGTTAAAACTTTACCAATTACTAAATTCGTGGCAGTACTGATGGGTTTAATAAAATCATATTCATTACCCATGAATAACATTTTTTCAGCTACCTCTTTAAAATCCTTATCATTAATGTCAATATAATCATTTAAAAAGTTTTTACTTAGTTTCATTCATATCCTCCTTTTCAAGTTTATCAAAATTGTTTAAGAAATCTATATGATTTGTATAAAAATGCCTTATGTCATTAACTCCATATTTAAGCATTGCAATTCGCTCTGGTCCCATTCCAAATGCAAAGCCACTGTATTTGTTAGGATCATAACCACATGCTCTTAATACATTTGGATGTACCATACCAGAACCGAGAATTTCAATCCAACCAGTTCTTTTACATATTGAACAGCCTTTGCCATTACATTTAAAACATGAGACATCAACTTCTAAACTAGGTTCAGTAAATGGGAAATAACTTGGTCTATATCTTATTTCCAAATTATTACCAAACATTTTTTTAACAAGTATTTCTAAAGTACCTTTTAAATGTGCGACACTTATTCCTTCATCTATTACTAAACCTTCTATTTGAGTAAATTGATGAGAGTGTGTCATGTCGTCCTCATCTTTTCTATATACTTTCCCTGGGCAAATTATTCTAATTGGACCTTTTTCTATATTTGAATCCATTACTCTAGCTTGAACTGGTGATGTTTGAGTTCTTAATAACATTTCTTTTGTTATATAAAAACTATCTTGCATATCACGCGCTGGATGGTCTTTGGGCAAATTTAGTTTTTCAAAATTATATAAATCACTTTCAATTTCTGGACCCTCTACAACATCATAGCCCATACTTACAAACAATTCTTCTATTTCATCAACTATTTTTGTTAAAGGGTGGATTGTACCAACTTTTATTTTTGTACTTGGTAGTGTAATATCAATCCACTCTTCATTTAATTTTTGTATCATTAATTGATTTTCTAAATTTTCTTGTTTTTCAGAAATTATAGTTTCAATATAATTTCTACATTTATTTAATAAAATTCCCGCATCCCGTTTTTTCTCTTTTTCAATTGTTTTCATTAAATTACCTAACTCATGAATTTTACCTTTTTTACCCAAAAATCTTACTCTTAAATCATTTAATTGTTTTATGTTTTTAACTTCTTTTATTTCATCTTTTATTTCGTCTTTTAACAATTTTACATTTTCTTCCATTATATCCCTCCAATAAAAAAAGTCCTTAATATTTAAGGACGAATGCTCGCGGTACCACCTTAATTCATGTGTTTATGCTCTCAAAACTATAACGCGTTACCGAAAAAACTAGAAGGTGAATTCATAAAACAATTATTACTAGTTTACACCAGCCACTAGCTCTCTTTAAATAATTACATTTATTACTATTTCTTCGTCATTGTTTTTTTTATAATATTATTATAACAAATTTTGTATAAATATCAAATTTAATCATCTTTTCGTTTGAAAATTACAATCGGAACACCAATTGCTACAATAAGTGTTACTGCTCCAATAATATATATTGGTTTAATTATATTGCTTTTACTTGTAGTGTATTCAAATTGTATACCATTTTTCAATACTGTTTTAATATCCCATTCTAATGTATTATCATCTTCATTAAATTTATCGGCATTATTACTTAATATTTTGCCATCTATATTAAATTTAATTGTGTAATCTACATAGTTAAACATCATTTTACTTTCTTCATAATACTCTTCATTTGCTTCTTGATGTACAATTACTTTATTTCCTTCTCGTGTAAAAGTTGTATTTTTCATTTTATTTTCTTCTTCAGACTCAAACAATTCATTGAATCTTTCAGTTAATTGTTCTAAAGAATTAAATTCAACTGTTACTTCTTTCCCAATATAGTTGTTATCTCCTTTGGTAAAAGTAACATCCTTTGCAACAGCATCTTCATACGGTATATCTAATTCCATATCACTATTAATATCCAGTTTAACGTCGTCTTTTTTTTCGTCTAATTCTTTTAAATACGATTCTTCATAACCAGTTTTAAAAGTAATCTTCCCTGTATCATCATTCTTAACAGTTATATCAACATCTACTCCTAAGCAACCTGTAAGTACTACTGATAAACATAATACTGTAATCAAATATTTTATCTTTTTCATATTAGCTCCTTCTAATTATATTAATTTATTTATTTTTAAATATGCTTCCATTTCTTTTAATTTCTCACCGCGAAGTGGTTTACATTTTTTGTAATTAATTGGATCTTCAACCATCGCTTTACTCATTCCTAAACAAGTATTATAACCACAAACACCACAATTATAATTAGGTAATAGTTTTTCAAATTCTTTTTCTAAATCATCTCCACCCCCTATTTTTGTTTCTATTACTAGTAGTATTACACCTAAAATAAAGGCGGAAACAGTCATTATCAATATTCCAATCATTTGTCACACCCCTTGCAATTATTACATTTTTGTAATGAACAATTATCGTTTTTACTGTATAAATACAGTGTTAATGTAATTAATATAAATAATATAATATAGGCAATCATCCTAAATACCTACTAAACACTAAAGCCATAATTGAGGCTGTAATTAATGCAATTGGTGCTCCTTTGAAACTATTAGGAATATTGATTTGTTCCATTCTCTCTCTTATTGTTGAAAAAATATAAATAATTAATGTAAATCCTAAACCACTTCCTAATGTGAAAACAAACATTTGTATAAAATTATAATTGTTGTTGACGTTCAAAAGTGCAGTACCTAAAATAGCACAGTTTGTTGCAATAAGTGGTAAAAAAAGCCCTAGTAAATTATTTAATTTTGGAAAGAATTTTTTCACAATTATTTCCAATATTTGAACCATTGATGATATTACTAATATAAAAAGTAATGTTCTTAAATAAATGGTGTCTGTTGGTATTAATATGTAATTATATATTAAATATGTAATTATACTAGATAATAGCATTACAATTGTTACGGATACTCCCATTCCAAGAGCACCTGTTTCAGTTTTTGATGTGCCAATAAAAGGACATATTCCTAAAAATTTTGTCAATATAATGTTTTCAGTTAACATACTTGTTATAAAAATTTGAAATAATGTCATTTTGTTTCACTCCTCTTTTCTTTAATAAAATTGAAAAAGGCTAATAGAAACCCTAATGTAAGAAAGGCACCTGCTGGTTCTTTAAATACTGTAATTGGTAATATATTTGTGTTTGGCAACACTCTATAAACAGCACGGTAACCAGTTAATGAACTTATACCATCCATAACCGTAATCATATTCGAACCTAAAACTTCTCTAGTTAGTCCGATTAACATTAATGAAAAAGTAAATCCAAGTCCTATACCAATTGCATCTAATACACTATCTTTAACAGAAGACACTGATGCTACTGATAAGGCTCTCCCTAAAACAATACAATTAACAGCTATTAATGGCAGATATATTCCTAATGTTACATGTAATGCTGGAACAAATTTTTGTAATGTTAGATCTAGTGCTGTAACGGCTGTTGCAATTATTAAAATATATATTGGTGTTCTTACATTATCAGGTACAAGTTTTTTTATTATTGATACTATAAAATTTGAAATAATCAAAACAATTAAAACTGATAAACCCATTATGTAAGCACCTTCAAAGGTAGTTGTTACAGCAAGTGTTGGACATAATCCTAACATTAATATAAAAATCGGATTTTCTTCAAATATGCCTTTTTTTATTGCTTTCATATTAACACCTCTCTATTTTGTAACCTTGTATAAAAAATATATTATTGTTGAGCAAATAAGTCCTGTGATTGTTAATGCTATAAGACTTTTAATCTTTTCTTTATTCATTTACTCACCCCTATAATCTTTCAATGTATTTATAACTAAATTTTTCATAGCTGCAGTTGTTATAGTTGCGCCGCTTATTGTATCTAAATCTTCTATTTTTAATTGACCATCTATTAAATATCCAACATAATTTTCTCTTTCAATTCTAGGATAATAATCATCATTTATAGATAGTATATCTATGCTTTTTATTATATTATTTTCTATTATAATTTCAGCTTCTATATTACCACTAAAACCTTTTTGAGTTACTACATAAGTTGCGCCTTTTTCCACCACCTCTTTTGAAACTATATTAAACGCTTTATCAACAGTTCCCGGTATGGTTTTAAAGCTGTTGCCAATATATAAACTTAAACTTAATATTAGTATCCATGAAAATAAGAAACTAGCTACTGATTTGTTAAAATTAAATCTTGATTTTGAACCTATATTATCCAATATAAATACAAACATATTTAAAGTTAAAATACTTGTCATCACACCTTCTGGGTATGGAGTTAAATATCTAATCATTACTGTTAATATACCTAAAAATAAACCATATAAAACTTGTCCGATTGGTGTTGTTGGGCTAGTTACAGGATCTGTTGCCATAAATACAGCACCAAACATTAATCCACCACTCATAATTTGAAATAGTGGATACCATATTCCTAAATTATTAAATGTGCCAATAACATAAGTCATACCAAAAACAGTAGCAATATATACTGCTGGAATTTTCCATTTTATAACTTTGAAAAAGGTTAAATAAATAAATGCTACGATACATAAAAATGCACTTGTTTCACCAATAGTTCCAGGGATTATACCTACAAAAAACTCAAATAAACTTCCATACGGCTTAATTAAAGTTTCATATGTACCAATTCCTTCTACTGTTGCAATATTAGATAATGGTGTTGCAGTAGTGACAGCGTCCATTTCTAAAGGATTTAAATACCCACCATTTGCTGCAATCATTGGTCCATATATTAAAATTACAAACAAATAACCAATAAGTGCAGGATTAAATACATTATTACCAAAACCACCAAATAACATTTTGCCAACTACTGTTGCTATAAATGAACCGAAAAACAATACAGAAATTGGAGTATTGATCGGTAACACTAATGATAAAAATAAACCTGGGAAAATACTATAAGATGACTTCATATATTGCTTTAATTTAGTCTTTTCGTATTTATAAAATATTTTCACATAAATTCTTTCAATTATATAAGTAAATATTGGTCCTAAAGTAATAAAAAATAATGGATAAAACATTCCAAGTAATTTTATTTTCCCACTCGTATAAGGTAATATGCCATTTTTAAAAAAACTAAATAATATTATTGGAATTAATGAAACTAATAAGTGCATCATTATTTTAGGTGTACTATTTTTATCTTTTACAAATGTTCCACTATCTAAATGAAATTCTTTCATTATATCACCTTTCTTCTTTAATGTTTGCTTTTGCTTTTATTACGTGATCACGTACTTTTATCTTCGATGGACATATATAAGTACATAATCCACATTCAACGCATTTTTCAGGTTTTAATTTTTTTAATTTTTCACAATTAGCTATATTATCCATAATTAATACTGGTGATAATTGAGCAGGACAAACATCTATACATTTACCACACCTTATACACTCATTTAATATTTCTTTTATATTATCTCTTAATACTAAAACACCAGTTAAACTAGGAGATGTAATTAATTCATCTGTATTTACTGTTCTCCCCATCATAGGACCACCAGCAATGAAAAGGATATCTTTGTAACGTTTATAACCATCCATACTACTGATGATTTCTTTAATTTCTGTTCCGGTTTTAACAAGTATATTTTGTGGTTCTTTAATCATGTCACCTGTTATTGTAATTACTCTTTCAATAAGAGGCTTATTATATTTTAAAGCTTCGTATATTGCATACATTGTTGATATATTATTTACGATAATACCGCGTTCAGAAGGTAAGTTATTATAAGATACACCTTTGACCTCTTTAATTAGTGTTCTCTCCCATCCCATTGGATATAAGTTAGGAACTTCTACTAATTTTATTTTTAAATAAGTACCTATGAAAGTATTAATTATTTCTTTTGTTTTTACATCACCGCGATTAATAGCAATAAACGCTTCTGGAATATCATTAATTTCAATTACAGCGTCAATAGCTTCTAAAATTTCTTCACATTTTTCTTGCATTAACATATAATCGGCAGTTATATACGGTTCACATTCTATAGCATTTATAATAAGTGTGTTTATTTTAATATCGGTATCATATTTGGCAAATGTCGGAAATCCACCACCGCCTAAACCAACAATTCCAGCGTCTCTTATTTTTTCTATAAATTCTTTTTTTGTAAAATTGTTAATATGTTTTCTTGGTTCTGTTTTATTAGAAACCTTTTCTTTAAAATCATTTTCAATTACAACACATTTAATTAATTCCCCGTTTAAATAGGGTTTTTCAATAATGGATGTTACAGTACCACTAACACTTGCATGAATGGGGATTCTAAAACTTCCTCTTCGTCGAGCGATTATATCATTTTTACAAACATAATCACCAACTTTAACTAAAACAGTAATATTAGTATCATTTTGTGAAATAAGTGGTATGTAAACATGTTTTGGTTTAGAAAATTTTATTATTTTATTAGTAATCGATTTATTTTTATATTTAGGTATTTTTACACCTTTGATCATAAAGTACCCTCCATCCTAATAACATTATACATCTTTTAATAATAAAAAAAAAGGATATAATTGTAAATTATAACTATATCCTCTACTATTTACATATATTTTTATTTTATTTCATACATTTTATTAATTCTTTTTTGTATTTTTTCATCTTTTAAATAATCACTAAACTTCATTTCTGTATAAAATGCTCCTGATGGCGTGATTTCGACAATTTTATTTGCTGTTGTATTAACAAAGTTATGATCATGAGATGTAAATATAATTGAACCTTTATAATTAATTAAACCATCATTTACAGCTTGAATCGATTCCAAATCCAAGTGATTAGTTGGTTGATCTAATATTAAAAAGTTGGATCCTTTTATCATTAATTTTGAAAACATACACCTTACCTTTTCACCGCCAGATAAAACTTTTACTTTTTTTAAAGTTTCCTCTCCTGAAAACAACATTCTTCCTAAAAAACTTCTAATAAAGTTTTCTGATTGATCATCAGAGTATTGAGATAACCACTCAATTAAATTTAATTCATTATTAAAATAACTATCATTATCTTGGGGTAAGTAATCATATTCAACAGTTGTACCCCATCTAATTGTTCCTGAATCTGGTTCCATTTCACCCGCTAATATTTTAAGTAAAATGCTTTTTACAAAATCATCTCTACCTAAAATTACAACTTTATCATTTCTATTAACTGTAAAAGATATATTGTTTAACACTTGAACGCCATTAATGTTCTTTGATAAGTTTTCAACAGTTAAAATATCTTTACCTAGTTCTCTATTTAAAGTAAAGCCAATATAAGGATATTTACGACTTGAAGGTTTTATATCTTCTAACTGAATTTTTTCTAAACTCTTTTTTCTTGATGTTGCTTGTCTAGATTTTGAAGCATTTGCACTGAAACGTGCAATAAAAGCTTCTAGTTCTTGGATCTTTTTTTCTTTTTTCTTGTTAGCATCTTTCGCTAATTGAAGGGCTAGTTGGCTAGATTGATACCAAAAATCATAATTTCCAGGATATAATTTGGCAGAACCAAAATCAATATCAACCATATGGGTACATACTTTATTTAAAAAGTGCCTATCATGGGAAACGACTATTACAGTTTTATCATATTCAATTAAAAAATCTTCTAACCATGCTATCGCATTAAAATCAAGTTGGTTAGTTGGTTCATCCATTATTAATATATCAGGATTAGCAAATAGTGCTTGTGCCAATAATACTTTTACTTTTTCTTTCCCACCAATTTCATTCATTTTTTTATCAAACAACTGACTATTTAGTCCCAAATTATTTAATAAGCGACTGGCCTCTGATTCTGCTTCCCATCCATTTAAATCAGAAAATTCCATTTCTAGTTCACCAGCTTTAATTCCATCTGCTTCAGTAAATTCATTTTTGCTATATATTTTTTCTCTTTCTTTCATAATATCGTAAAGATGTTTATGTCCCATTATAACTGTTTCTATAACATTGTATTCATCAAACTCATAATGATTTTGTTTTAAAACAGCCATCCTATTATTAGGTTCTACATAAACATTACCTGTTGTTGGTTCCATTTCACCCGCTAATATTTTTAAAAATGTTGATTTACCCGCTCCATTAGCACCAATAACGCCATAACAATTCCCTAATGAGAATTTTAAATTTACATTTTCAAAAAGTTTTTTGTTAGGAAAAACTAAACTTAAATTATTTACTTCAATCATCTTATCACCCTTTCGGCATTAATTTTTGAATCGCAAAAGTTATTATAATAATAACTAATATATTGTTTTTAATAAATTGTAAATATGATAGCGGTATTTTTTCTTGAATTACTGCATTTACTTCATCAACTTTAACACCATTATAAAAAATATCAATTACCCCGATTTTACTACCTTCTTTTATTGGTGCTTTTATAACTTCTTTTCCATTATATTTTAATTCAACTTTTGATTTATCAAAAGAATGATCCGTAAAATATTTTACATCTTCAATTGACTTTAAATTAATACTTTTAATTTTACTATTTTTAATATTTAAATCTATTAAACTATCACCTTTATCAATTAAATTATAGTATTTATAATTGTCAAAATAATAATTGTAAATGCTAATTGCATCTAAAATATGTGATGACCTTTTTTCAGTTATTGGGGCTTTTGTAGTTATTAACAAATAGTGTATATCATTATCTTCATCATATGCGGTGCTAGCAAGTGCTAAACCGGCTTCATCTGTATATCCTGTTTTTGAACCTTTAATTATGTCTGAATCATACCAAGCAGTTGTACTGCGTATTGTCCTAGTACCGTTTACAAACGAGTATTGTTTACATTCAAATATTTCTTTAAAAAGCTTATTACTAAGTGCTTCTTTTAATATTACGGCAACATCATCAACAGTTGAATATTGACCTTTTTCATCTAATCCAATTGGATTTTTAAACACAGTTTTTGATAGGCCCAATTTAGTTGCTCTTTTATTCATTAATTTAACAAATTCTTTTTCACTACCTGCTACATTAATAGTAAGTGCCCTAGTTGCATCGGCAGCACTTGCTAAAAGGGTACTGTAAAGTAAATCCTTATAAGTAACCCTTTCTCCATCGTTTAAATACATAATTGCGGCATCAGCTTCTATTAAACCTTCAAACATGTTAGTATCAATAATAATTTCTTCATATATATTATCTATGTTTTCGATTGCAACTAATACAGTCATTATTTTGGTAAGGCTTGCTATACTCGTCAATTCATCTTTTTTATTTTCAAATATAACAATATCATCATTTAAATTATATAAAACTATATTTTCACTATACAATTCTAATGAATATGTATTAGAGATAAATATTAAAAACATAATAATTACTACAAATAATCTTTTCATAACGTCGCTACTTTCTATACAAACTAAAAAGGTAAGTTATTTAATTAATTACCCTATAATGTTAAATTCATTTTATTTTACAATGATCCTTTGGATCATCAAAACGGTAATGTCCTGTAATTCCATCTTTTTCATAACGATATATCATTATATCTTGTTCACCAGGAAGCTCATCGGAATTATGTATTAAATAAGGTATTCCTTCTTCATTAAATTTGTCGGATATAATACCTATGTGATCATAAGTTTCACCAAATATAACTATATCATCCGGGTTCCATTCCAAAACATCATACGGATCTAATGTTAATGAAGTAAAATGTCGGTCTAAAAACACTTTTAAATTTCTTACTCTTCTAAAATCAATATATTTGTCTCTTCCTTCTTCCCTTTCGTTTACCCCTGGATATAAATGAATATTATTAGCAATGTCTTCGTCAACCATATCCCTGAAAATATATCCGGCTTCAAGAAAAACGCGCCAAATTGTATCAGCGCAAACACCAACACCTTCTGGAGGATATCCTCCCATATCATTGCCATTTATGTCAAAATAATATCCTCTATCTTCAACATACTGTGTGTTTGCTTCTACTTCTTTTCTAGCTCCTATTACAAAGTCAGTAAAATCATCTATACCATTATTGTTACAATCATAATCACTTAATATTGTTTTTCTTTCTTTTGGTTTCTCTATTTTTTTAAGGCTGTTATTACTCTTAATTTTAATTGTTTCATTAAAGAATCCTTTTATGTAATTACTTTGAGAAGCTTTTAACAAAAACGATAAACTTACTAGTAAAATAATTATCAAGAAAATTAAAAACTTTTTAACTTTCATATTACCACCATTACTTATTTTTTAATTAATGATAGTGATACCCTTTTTTTATCACTATCTATTTCATATACGTAACAATCAACAATATCCCCAACACTAACAACTTCATCAGGATGGTTTATATATCTATCTGTTAATCTAGATATATGTGCTAAGGCATCATTATCTAAACCAATATCAATAAACACACCAAAATCAACAACATTTCTAACTGTTCCTTGTAATTTTAATCCTTCTGTTAAATCTTCTATTTTTAATATGTCACTTTTTAATAATGGTTTTTCCATTAAATCCCTTGGATCCCTATTAGGTTTTATTAAAGATTTAACAATATCTTCTAGTGTATATTTATCCGTTTGAAGTTTTTCGATATATTCATTAATATGCAGTTTATTTAATTTTTCAATTAACTCCTTGGTACCAATGGAAGTTTGATCCATTCCTAAATTGGTCAATAATTGCTCTGCTATATTATAACTTTCAGGATGGATGTCTGTAGAATCGAGTGGGTTATTTCCATTAATTACTCGCAAAAATCCTCCTGCTTGTACATAAGCATTATCAGTTAATAATTTTTCATTTATAAGTTCGTCCCTTGATTTTATTTTACCGTGAATATTTCTATAATTAATAATTTTATTAATATTTCTTCTATTTAATCCTGACACATATTTCAATAAATAAGGTGATGCTGTATTAATATTAACACCTACTTGATTAACAGCCTTAACTACTACAAAATCTAATGATTCAGTGAGTTTTTTATTAGATACATCATGTTGATATAAACCGACTCCAATACTTTTAGGATCAATTTTAACTAATTCAGATAATGGATCTTGCAATCTTCTCCCTATACTGATGGCACTTCTTTCTTCTACATTTAAATTTGGAAACTCTTCAGCTGCTAGTTTACTAGCTGAATAAACACTAGCACCAGCTTCATTAACTATTATATATTCAACTTTTTTATTTAATTCTTTTATCAATGATGCAACAAAAGCTTCACTTTCTCTTGATGCTGTACCGTTACCAATTGCAATTACGTCAACTTTATATTTTTCAATTAAATCTTTCATTATTGTTTTACTTTTTTCTGTTTCTAGTTTTGGTTCATGTGGGAAAATAACTTTTACATCTAATTTTTTGCCAGTATAATCAATAACAGCTAATTTACATCCAGTTCTATATGCTGGATCAAGTGCCAAAATAATTTTGTCTCTTAATGGGGGTTGTAACAATAATTTTTCTAAATTTTTACTAAAATTATTTATCGCTACATCTTCTGCTACTGATGATAATTCAGCCCTAATCTCTCTTTCTATGCTCGGTGCTATTAACCGTTTATAACTGTCTTTTATAGTTTCAGTTACAATAGATACAACAAATGATTCACTATTTTCAATAAGTTGTTTATTTAAATAACTTATAATACTATTTTCATCAACATTAATTTTCACATTTAATATTTTTTCTTTTTCACCTCTATTTATTGCCAACACACGATGAGGTTTTATGTTTTTAACATTTTCTTCATACTCATAATACATCTCATAAGTTTTTTTATCATCATTTGCATTTTTTCTTAATTTACTAGTGATTACCCCGGTGTTATATGTTTTATTTCTAATCCATTTGCGGTAATTAGCATTATCACTAATAGTTTCTGCTATTATATAACTAGCACCTTCTAAAGCTTCTTCAAGTGATTCAACTTCATCTTTTACAAATGGTTTAGCTAATTCATCAAAACTACCTTGTGTTGGAAATTGCATAATTAATTTTGCTAATGGTTCTAAACCTTTTTTTATCGCTTCTGTTGCTTTTGTTTTGCGTTTTTCTCGGTATGGTCTATATAAATCTTCAACTTCAATTAGTTTTTTTGCTTGCATTATTTTTTGATGTAACTCAGCTGTCATCATATCCTTTTCTTCTATCAGTCTTATTACATCTTCTTTTTTGTTCAACAAATTAACTTCATATTCATAAACATCATTAATTGCCCGTATTTGTTCTTCATCTAAATTTCCTGTTTGCTCTTTTCTATACCTCGCAATAAAAGGTATAGTGTTTCCCTCACTCAATAATTTCAGGGTGGCTATTATATATTCGTTTTTCAATTTTAAATTTTGTCCTATTTCATTAATAATTAATTCATTCATTTTTTTGTCTCCCAACTATGCATAATTATTATAACATATCTTTATTCTTTTGTTTCAACAAATGCAGCTCTTTTTATTATTTTTTCACCGAATCTTTCATTTAAGTCATCAACTGTTTCTTCTAGTTTCATTTTTATATCACGTTTATTTATATCTTCAAACAAAGACATTTGATATGAACAACAATTAGTTAACGATTCTACCCTAATACCTAGTAAACGTATAGGCTTATTATTCCACGCTTCATCAAATAATTTTCTAGCTACTTTACTAATTTCCAATGTTAAATTAGTCGCATTATTTAACTTTTGTTGATGTGTTTTATTATTAAAGTGAGTGTCTCTTATGATAACTACAACTACTCTCGCATATTTATTTTGTTCTCTTAACTTTTTTGAAACATTTCCTGCTAATTTATTGAGCACTTTATATATTTCTAATTTATTAGTATAGTCTCTCTCTAACGTTACAGAATTACTAATTCCTTTCGGTTCAATAGGTTCACTAATAACTTCACTATTATCTATTCCATTAGCACTTTCAATATATTTAATTGCTTGATTTTTAAAATATTTGTATAAAAAACTAGAATCAGTATGTGCTAAGTCATAAATTGTTTTTATTCCTAATTGTCTCATTTTAGGGGCAGTTTTTTTACCTATTCCAAACAGTTCTTCAATTGGTAATGGCCACAATTTCTTTTGTATCTCATAGTCATATAATGTGTGCACTAAATCAGGTTTTTTAAATTCTGATGCCATTTTCGCACATAATTTATTGTTACCAATTCCTATATTAACAGTAAAACCTAATTCTTTTTTTATTTGCTCTTTTAAATTGTTAGCAAATAATATTTCATTACCATATAATTTTTTCACTTTTGTATAATCAATAAAACATTCATCTATTGAATAAACTTCTATATCGGGTGTATATTTACTTAAATATTTAAATAGACTTTTTGACATTTCATCGTACAATTTATAATTAGGTGAATATGACTTTAATGCAGGGCATTTTTTACGTGCTAAATATAATGGTTCTCCTGTAATTACACCTGCTTTTTTACTAGGAATTGACCGTGCTAAAACTACTCCGGCTCTCCTTTTCTCATCTCCACCTATAACAGCATAACTGTTGCGGATATCATACTTAAAACCTTTTTTTAATAATGATACTGCAGTCCAAGATAAAAAAGCATTGTTAACATCTATATGAAGTATAATTCTTTTCATCTTATCACCACTTAAATTATATCACGAACCAACGTTTGCGTAAAGATGAAAATTGTTTCCAAATTATATATTCAACAACAAAATATAATATTAAAAAAACCATATATTTAACTATTAAATGGCTTATATTAGTTGAAAAATGTACTTATAACCAAAATAATTATTCCTAACAATATTCCTGTAATGCTGTTTTTCTTATTAGGACAGTGTTTGATATGGGGGAGTAATTCAAATATTACTATATAACTAAGCATACCTTGTGTTATAGATAAAATAATTCCTAATAATGTTTGGTTCAATAAAATATTATTATTAAAATACATAATTAGACCACCTATAAAAGTAGAAATAGATATAGATGTAATAATTAATATTTTTTTATAAAAATTCGTATTTGATTTATCTACAACCGATGCTACTACCATTCCTAAAGGAATATTGTGAAGACTTACTCCTAATCCCATTAACATTCCCATAGAAGTTGATTGTGTTGCGGTGGCGTATATTGCCATACCTTCAATGATGTTGTGCAAAAGGATGGCAACACTTGATACTATACCAAGATGAAGCAGGTCTTTTCCGTGATCGTGTCCATGATGTGGTATCCAGTTTTCTAATAACATTAATAAAAGTAGTCCTAAAATATTAAAACCTAAAATTATAATAATTGTGATGTTTTTATTATATTTATTTATTAACATACCATAAGACTCTGGAATTAATTCAAATATTATTAATGATACTATTACCCCTAATGCGATACTAATAGAAAAATCAACAAATTTATCATTATTATTTGTGATTTTAACGATTAATGCTCCTAGCAAAATAAAAAGTCCTATTACTAATGTAAATATTAGCGCTATAAAATTATTCATTTTTTCTCCCTCTAATCTAAATATTTAGGATATTTCTTTTTTAATTTATAATAGAATGTTGTTAATTTATTAAAATTATATATTGATACCGACATTAAAATAAGCATTACAACCCATAATGTTAATGTAATTTGTGATAAGGAAAATAAGTCGGGAAGTCCTAAAACACCGATTAAAAATCCGGATATTCCAAAAACCATTAATCCTAATCGAACTGTGTTAAATGGTGTTGATATTTTAAATAATAACATGAATCCAACAAAGGCACTTAAAATAACTGCTAATGTTGAAGATTGTTCAAATGTAAAATTTAATAACTTACTTATTATCATAATTAAAATAACATTAATAACATTTGTTAAAGCAGTTGGCATAGCTTTACTAATGACGTTAGTTAAAAACTTACCACTAATTTCATCGTTGTTAGGTTCTATGGCTAATATAAAGGATGGGATTCCAATTGTAAATACGCTTGTTAAACTTAATTGAATTGGTTCAAATGGAAATGGGCTATTAATAAATAAGAATAAGATTGCCAATACCATTGAATATATAGTCTTCACTAAAAAAAGTGTTGCTGATCTTTCTATATTATTAATTGTTCGTCGTCCTTCTTGAACAACATGAGGCATAGCTGCAAAATTAGAATCTAACAAAATTAATTCTGATACATTTTTTGCGGCATCACTTCCATTAGCCATAGCAATTCCACAATCCGAACTTTTCAAAGCTAATACATCATTAACACCATCACCTACAAATCCAACTACTTTATTGTTCGCTTGTAGTATTTCTACCATTTTTTTCTTTTGTTGTGGACTTACACGTCCAAATATATCATATTTTAATACTGCGGTTTCAAGTTTTTCATCAGTTGTGAGTAAAGAGGCATCTATGTATTTATTTTTTGTTTCAACATTTAATCTTTTAGCGATGTTTGCAACAGTTAAAACATTATCACCAGATATTATTTTAATATCAACATTTTGTTTTTTAAAATATTTTAATGTTTCACTAACCTCTTTCCGAATACCATCTTGCAAAAGAATTAGACCTAAAGGTTCTATGTTTTTGGGCAAATCATTGCCTTTAAAACTATAATTACTTTTAGCTAAAATTAATACCCTATAATCTTTTGAATAATGATCAACTATATTTTTAATTTTATTATATTCATTTTTAATAACAAATTCAGGTGCTCCTAAAATATAAGTGCCTTTATTCACAAAGGTAATTCCTGACCATTTTCTTATAGATGAAAATTGAATTGTTTTATCAACTTGCCAATTTATCTTTTTATTATAGTGTTTTTTTAAAGTTGATATTGTATTGTTTGAATCTAAATTGTGAACAAGTGCCGATATAATCAAATCAATTTCATTTATTTTTTTGATTTCCTTATATTTAACAAATTCAACTTTTCCATCTGTTAACGTACCTGTTTTATCTAAACAAATAGTATTTATTCGTGCTAAAGTTTCAACACTATAAAGTTGCTGTATTAAAACCTTATATCGTGATAATCTAATAATGCTTACTGCTAATACTGTGCTTGTCAACAATATTAAACCCTCGGGTATCATCCCTATTAATGCTGCGACTGTATTAATAACAGCTTTTTCAATACTATTGTTATCAATTGATATTTGCTTTAAAAACAAAATAGTTCCAAGGGGCAAAATAACTATAGATACTAATTTAATTATTTTATTAAGAGAATACATTAATTCTGATTTTTTGTTTTTCATTATTTTAGCTTCTTTTGTTATTTTTGCACTATAATTATCCATACCAACATTAATTACTTGTGCTTTTATATTGCCACTAACAATAAAACTACCTGATAAAATTTTTTCACCTTTCTTTTTAAAGATTGGATCTGATTCACCAGTTATTAACGATTCATCTACTTCGCAATTTCCATCTAGTATAATCGCATCACAAATTATTTGATTACCCCTTTTAAGTTTTACTAAGTCATCAATTACTATATTATCTAATCCTATTTCCTTTTCTAAAGAATCTCTAATAACAGTTGTCGTTGATGCTGATATTAAAGATAGTTTATCTGTAATTCGTTTTGCATTTATTTCTTGTAATATACCAATTAATGTATTGCATATTACAACCCCCATAAAAGTAGCGTTTTTATATGAACCTGTTAATATAACCGCTACTGCTAAACCAAAATTTAACAAATTAAATAAAGTAAATAAATTTGTGTTAATAATTTCCAAAATAGTTTTGGTAGGTGGGGAAGAATCGTAATTAACTTTATTATTAATAATCCTATTTTGAACTTCTAAAGAAGTTAATCCCTTTTTAATATCAGTTTTATAATCACTCATTGCATTACCTCTATTCTTATTAATTATAACACCATAAATTGATCATTACAATTGTTATATTATATTAAATAACAATTGCACTAATTTAATATTGTAATAAAAAAAAGTAGTTATTACTACTTCTTTTATACTTTTAAATGTTTTTTTACCGCACGCCAACTACCAAACATACCTACTATAATACCTATTAATATTAATATACTAGATATAAAATAAATAAAAGGATTTGGTTTTATTAATTTTATAAATGGTGAAAATAATTGTCCATCAAAGTTGTTATAAAAAGATGTATATCCATAAGTTGTAATTATTATTGGTACAATTGAACCAATTAGTCCTAAAATTAATCCTTCTAATATAAATGGTATTTTAATATTTATGTTAGAAGCTCCAACTAATCGCATAATACCAATTTCTGTTCGTCTGGAAAAAATTGTAATTTTAATAGTATTTGATATTAAGAATGCTGTTACTAATATTAAAGATACAACAACGACAACACTTACTTTCTCTACAATTTGGAATATTTTAATAAGTTGCTCTACCATTCCTTCACCGTATTTAACAACAGATATGTTTGGGAGTCCCTTTATTTTATTTGCTGTTTCTCCTATTTCTTCTATATTAATTACTTTTATTAAAAATGTATTTTGAATGGGGTTCTCATCTAATGACCAACTACCCATTATATTTTTAAATATATCGGATGATTTCATCATATCATCTGTAATATCTTCTTTAGATTGAAATTCATAAGTTTCTACATTAGTCATTTTATTTATTTCTTGTTCAATGTTTACGATTTCCTCATCTGTTGCTTCATTATCAATAAAAGCAACAATTGTTACGTCTTTTTCTACTAAAACAGCAAAATTATTAACGTTATAAGATAAGATCATGGAAATTGATACTACTAATAGAGTTATAGTTATTGATGAAATAGATGCCATTGATAATGAAAAGTTCCTAAAAACACTTCTAAATGAATCCCTAACATTTCTACTTAAAATTCTAAATACCTTCATTTTTATAAGTCCCTTCTTCATAATCTTTTAATATTCTTCCTGCATCTAATAATATAACTCTTTTCCCCATTCTCTCTACTATGTTTCTATCATGGGTTACCATTATTATTGTTGTGCCAAGTTTATTTATTTCATTTAATAATTCCATTATTTCGGCACTTGTATCTTCATCTAGATTACCAGTAGGCTCATCACAAATTAATAATTTAGGGCCATTCACGATAGCGCGCGCTATTGCCACTCTTTGTTGTTCACCACCTGATAATTGGTCTGGATAGCTTCTTATTCTGTTTTTCAAACCAACTAAATCCAGTACTTTTATTACCTTTTGATGTATTTCATCTTTTGGTGCCCCAAAAATTTCTAAGGCAAATGCAACATTTTCATAAACTGTGGAACGTTCTAATAAGCGGAAGTCTTGGAATACAACTCCTATTTGCCTGCGCAACTTATAAATTTTATTATTTCTAAGCTTAGCAACATCAATCCCACCTACAATTATTTGACCACTTGTTGGTTTTTCCTCACGATATAACATTTTAATTAAGGTAGATTTACCACAACCAGTCGAACCAATAACAAAAACAAATTCACCTTTTTTAATATTTAAGTTTAAGTCATATATAGCTGTAACACCAGTATCATATTGTTTTTTAACTCTCCGCATATTAATTAAATGCATCATTACACCTCTTTCGTATTTCGTTTATTTTTTAAATTAGCGTTTATAAATATATCTAAATGGCCATCAAGTATTTTATTAACATTACTTACATCAAGATTATTACGATGATCTTTTACCATTGCGTATGGATGTAACACATAACTTCTTATTTGAGAACCAAAGTTAATATCTACTGGTCCCCCTTTTATTTCTCTTAATTGTTCTTCTTGTTTTTCTAATTCAATTTTATATAGTTTGTTTTTCAATATTTCCAGAGCCTTTTCCCTATTTTGAATTTGACTTCGCTCATTTTGACAAGTTACTACAATACCTGTTGGTATATGCGTGATTCTAACGGCACTATCTGTTGTATTTACCGATTGACCTCCTGCACCACTACTTTTGTACGCATCAATAGATAAATCAGATTCTTTTATTTCTACATTAATATTTTGATTAAAATAAGGGGCGACATCAACTGAGGCAAATGAAGTGTGCCTTTTAGCATTTGAATCAAAAGGTGATATTCTAACTAATCTATGCACCCCAACTTCATTGACTAAATATCCATAAGCATTATCTCCTTTTACTAGCATAGATATTGTTTTAAAGCCAACTTCATCACCTTTTTGCTCATATAAAACTTCTACTTTATAATTTTTTCTTTCAAAATAACGCAAGTACATCCTGTATAACATGGATGCCCAATCATTTGCTTCGGTACCACCAGCACCAGAATGAATTTCAAATATTGCATTATAATTATCGTAAGGCCCATTTAATAGTAATTGGATTTCTAAATCATTTATTTTTTTATCTAAAACTTTTGATGATTCATTTAAACTATCTTTTATCTCTTTATCTTCATTTTCTTTTAATAATTCTATTAACTCTATATTCGTAGTTATTGTTTCTTTTATATTAGTTAACTCTTCAATAGTCTTTTTAAGTTCATTATATTCTTGTATAATTATTTTGTTATTTGATTCATTAGACCAAAAATTAGGGGAATTTATTATGCCTTCTAATTCATTTACTCTATTAATTTTAGGTTCTATGTCAAAGAATCCTCCATAATTCATTTACTTTTTTTAAAAGATTGATGGAAACTTTTAACAATTCATTCAATTCCATTTTATCTCTCCTAACGTTATTATTATATCAAATATTGGTGGTGTTTTCTAGTCAAAAAAAGAATTAATATAATGTTATTATGCTAAATTAAAACGAGTGTTTTATTTACTCGTTTTTTGCAAAATAAAATAGCGACAGTCATAAGCACAGTTGTGTTTTATATAATCGGCTCTTAATTTAAAGTCATTTATTTTTTTATAACGCGGATTACTTTTATTACAAAAACCTTTAAGTCTTAGCTTCCCATAAGACCAATCTCCTATAATATAATCAAAACTATCAAAATAATCAGTCATTATTTCTTTTAATACATCTAAATCAAAGCCTTCTTTATAATTTTCTATAAGCTCGTAAACATTGTTATTAATTTTTATTTTTTTCATAACACACCTCAATATTTTTTGTTTAAAGCTGGAATTATTTCTTTATATTTACTTAAACTTGAAGCAGAATTCCATGTCATAAAACCACCACTAAGCCCTACATCGTATAATGCTTTTATTTGCTCAGATATTTGTGTTGGACCATACTCAATACGGGGTGCTCTTATAGCATCGTAAGCTTGTATCCAAGTCCTCACAATAGCTGGTGATGGTGTTTCCTGTTGACGATTAACTACGTAATTACCACCCCAAAATTTTAATAATTTATAAGGTACTGTCCAAACTATTTCATTAAATCCGTATTCATAAGCATTAAAATGGTCAGGATATGGCATTGCACTTATTACATCAACTATATTAGATATTGCAGGCCAATACTGACCATAACCCGTTACATAAGGGTGGGCTGCTTCTCCAAATACATCTGCTGATACATAAGCACCCAATTGATGTATTTCATCAGTTGCATACATTAAAAACGCTTGAATTGCTTGTGCTTTTTCTTCATGGAACACATTTTTCATATCAATTGTTCCTTCTTGTTCTAGTTTGTACGTTCGATCTGGAAATCTAACATAGTCAAATTGAATTTCATTAAACCCCATTTCTTTAACTGCTTCTTTTGCTAATTCCACATTAAACTCCCACACTAAGCGATTATATGCTGTTGGCCAAAATGAACCGTTATGATTAAATGGTTTTTTTGTTTTTTTATCCACAATAGCACTTTCGGGATGATCATTTACAAAATATGAATCTTTGAAAACTGTAATTCTACCAATTAAATAAAAACCTTCGTCCTTTAACTTTTTAATGGACTTTTTATAATTTTCAAATGAATTATGTGCATATTTAAAATTAGTAGGCGAATATTGCTCCATAACTAAAGATGCATATGCTGGGGATGTATTATCTTTTATATCTACAACAAAAGCATTAATATTGGCCTGTTTTGCAATTTTTATATACTCATCTACACTTCTAACAACTACACTGTTTAAGTAAAGTGAACGGACTTCTTCTGGCATTTCATTATCTTTAAATTTCGGTTTTATTCGTGGATAATAATCTAAGTTACTAGCACTACCGCCACCTTGTGTATCTGTTCTTTTTAAATGTTTTTCATATGTTTCTTTATGATTATAATTAAGTTTAGCATCCTTTTCTTCATTTACTAAATATTTACCATAAACATATCCTTTAGTATCACCATGTTTAATATAATACTTATTAACTGTTCCATCTTTTTTAACTTCATCAAAACCTAATACTTCTACTCTCTCGCCTTTTTTAATCATAGATAAGATTTTGCTTGAATTTTTATCTTTTAAAACGGTTACAGGTGTTCGGACATAAAGAGTTTTTTCTAAAACCACTTCTTCCGCATCATTAACTAAATTAAGTTTTTCCACTAAATATATATTATCGTTAAAATTTACTTTATAAAACACTTGTTCTTTTTCATTAACTATTTCTTTTGAAGTTGCTGTTACTTTAGAACCTCTAGGAAGTGTACCAACATTTTTAAACTCAAAATCATATGTTTCTATTTCATTATTTAAACTAGCAACATAATACTCTTTTATCTTAGATTGTTTTTCAAAATTGAAATTAATACTTTTAATAACAATTACAACAATTATTAAAAAAACAACTATTACAAAATATTTTTTATTTTCTTTAATCACTTGCTACCTCCCTTAATATTAATAGTATAACACATTAAAAACAATTATTCCACAGGTATAAATACATTAGGCGAACTTTTATTCATACCGTTAAAATAATAGTTAGGTATCGTTCCTTGAATTAATTTAATCGCTATTGGGATGTTAGTAGTATATGATATTCTTTTAGATATAAATGGCAAAATAATTTGCTCATTTAACTGAACGTTGACACTTATTTCTATCATAGCATTATTAATTCCATAATTTGTAATTTTAGTATCAATGTTACTAATAACATCGCCCACCAATTCAAATTTAACAGGTATTTTAGGGCCTAAATTTGATAATAAAGCATTGTTTGTAACAATTCCTGATGGCACTTCAAATATTATACCATTTTTTAACTTGTCTATATCATATTCTTCAAAAATTTTATCATTAACATCTATTTTTTCAACACTACCATTTATTGCATGTTTTAAGTTTAGTTGTATTTTTTCTGTTAATTCAGTTAATACTTTATTTACGATTATTGGATTAAAATCAATTGTTTTAATTTCATTATTATTATCTTTTGAAATAATTAATAACTGTTCAACATTTTCATTTTTAACGAAATCAGATACAGCTTTATTAATAATTAAATTAGAAAATCGTTTTACTTCTACTTCCGCATAACTAATTAATGTTGGAGTGACTTTTTTATTAATATATGATAGCGTATAATAAATTGATATAAAAAGGAGACTTATTGTTATTATAATTAATTTTTTTTTATTTATTGAAACTTTATTAGAAAATATTATATATTTTCTTTTAAGTTTAGCGCGCTTTTTTATAATATCACCACCATTTGTTAATTATATGAACGTATATTATATTTTATTTAGATAACAATATTAATGGTGATTTTATGAATATAGAACAAATTATGAGTAAAGATTTAATAGTAGGAATGTTTAATGACTCTTTAAAGGATATTTCAAATTTGATGTTGAAATATGATGTGGGGTTCATACCTATTGCAAAGGAAAAAACAATTATTGGTGTAATTACAGATAGGGACATTGTAGTAAATGCCATTTGTAATGAAGACAATGATTGTGAAGTTGTAAATTATATTACTAAAAATATAATTAAAATTAACAAAGATAAAAGTGTAGAAGAAGCTGTTAATATAATGGGAGAAGAAAAGGTGAAGCGACTTTTAGTAAGTGATGAGAATAACATATTAGTTGGAATTATTTCGTTTTCTGATATATTAACAAGCGAAATTGATGGTGGTATTATTATTAATAATTTAAAGAAGATATGTGAGATTACTAAAAACAGCGATAGAATGGCTCCTAAGGTTGGTGAATTTAAATTATAAAAAAAGCATAATTAATTATGCTTTTTATTATTCTTCTTCATTACTTTTTTCTAATTTTGCTAAAACTTCTTTAGTTGCTTTAATCGAAGTTTCGCGAACTGAATTTGCCATTTTTTCTAATACAGGCGTACCTTTATCAACAGAGTACTCAACTAATTCTTCTACCATGTCTTTAATTTTATCTGCCTTTTTCTTTGCAAATTTAAGTGCTTTTTCTTTATCTAATTCTTCTAACTCCATTTTTATTTCAAATATTTTGGTTTCTATATTTTCTTTAACTTCATCAATATCAACATCTTTTAATGCATCTAAAAAATCATCTATTACATCTTTTAATTCTTTTCTAGTTTCACTTCCTTTTTTAGGTGCGAATAAAACTCCTAATCCAGCTCCTATTAAAGCTCCTGTTAAAAACTTTTTAAATCCTTTTTTGTTTTTTTTACTCATTCTTTTTTTCTCCTCTCTTTTTTTTAGAACGTCTTTTTACAAACGAAGTAATACTACTAGTTATAAAATTAATAATTTTGTCGTTAAATGAAACTAAAGAATCAGTTGTATAATCAATAATTTCAAATAAACCATTTAACCTATTAACTTTATAATTTACATCTTCAACTACTTGATCTACTTTACTAACTGTTCTTATTAGTTTAATTATTAAAATTATAAGTACAATTAATAATATGATCAACAGTAAATATAATATGAAAGGAAATATCATTTCATTCCATTTAGTCATTAATATCATCTTCCTTTTCGTACATTGAATCAATTAATTCGAATAAATCTCCTTCTGTTAACTTATCGTCATCTTCTTCAAACATTTGTACTAACTCTTCAACTAACATATTTTGATCCGATTCCAATTCATCAATAGGATCATCATTATCATTTATATCATCAATAGTTAAATCACTTAAATTAAGTTCTTCTAAAATATCACCTTCATCATTATTATGTATGGTTTCTTGTTCTTTATTCTTTAATTCTTCAAATAAATCTTTTTCCTCTACTTCTTCTATTTCTTGTTTAAATAATATAGAATTTGTATTAAATAATTCAGTTTCTAGTTCTTCTTCTAAAGTTCCAAAAGCTTTTTTTCTAACCAAATCAATAGACAACTCCTTTGTTGATGATTGTGGTTCTGTTTTAGTCACGGGTTTTACTGATATATCATCTTTGCTATAATTTTTATCTAAAATACCATATACTGGTGAAATTATTGGGGTGGGTTTAAAAACTTTGGGCTTTTCTTCTTCTTTGTTTTTCTTTTGATTGTTTTGTTTGTAGCTATAATTACTTCTTTGTTGTTTTTTTTCTCTATTAGTACTAGAATACCTTAAATCTTCAAAATCACTATCACTGAAAAACACTGGTGCTGGATTTTTTTCTATCTTCTTTATTACTTTACTATCACTAATGTTGGCTTTTTCTTCTTTATTTTCTTGTTTAGGAGTCGCTATTTCAACTTGTATAACTTCCTTTTTTATTGGTTCTACTTCTTCTATTTCATCAGTAAATAAATCTTTAATTTTGTTAAAAAAACCCATTTAATTCACCTCATCATCAAATATTTCTTCTTCTTCAAAGCGTAAGAAATTTTCGGTTTCTTTTGTTGAAGTGAAGATATCGTATATTTCTTCTCTATTAGTAAAAAAATCACTATTTAGCATTAATCTTATAACATTGTTATTAAATTTTATTGTGGATAATATATACGATGCGTTTAAAACAACATCGTTTATATCGTCTTTTGATACTAGTGATTCTATTTTAGCATAATTATACATAAATTCAATAAAATATTTATCGTCTATTTGGTTAATTTCTAAATAACCTGTTTTATTGTTAATATTAATTTTCTTTGAATAATATGCATTTTGATTCACTTTATAATTAGCTTCTTTTTTATGATAATAACTTATAACATCTATATATAAGTAATAATAATTACCTTTAGAGTATAATTTATTATTAAATTCTGTTGCATCTAAATAATTGACACCTCTTGGTATATAATATTTATAACCTTTACCTATTTGATTATACAATTCATTGTCTTTAGATAAAACAACATTTATTATATTATCTATACTTTTTGTATCTATTCGCACAACTGTGCAACCGCTTACCATTATTAAGCATATTAAAATAATTGTTATTTTTTTCATCTTGCACCTCAGTACTTACATTATACCAAATTTATGTTACGTAAAAAAACTTATTTGTTTTATTCGTCAATTAAATGTCTATCTTTAATGACGTTAAGCATATATATATTTGCACCTTTTGCATTAAATTTTTCTTCGTATTCAGTCATAATATTATCAGAAAAATTATCATGGTGCAAATCAAGGGATATTTCTTTTATCTTATATCCATGATTAACAAATGATTTTAATGAAAATTCAATAAGTTTACGATTGTCGCTTTTCATAATTATGTGATTGGATGTTTTAAATACTTTATCATATCTGTTTAAAAACCTATCACTTGATAAACGCCTATGTTCATGTCTGTTTTTTGGCCACGGGTCAGAAAAATTTAAATATATGGTTTGTATTTCTTGCGCGAAAAATTCATTAATTTTAATTGCATCACCTTTTATAAATAACAAATTTGGTATTATTCGTTCTTCAACCTTTTCAACTGCTCTTACCAAAACACTATCAAATCTCTCAATTCCTATATAGTTTATATTAGGATTAGATATAGCCTTTTCAATAATGAACTTCCCTTTACCCATTCCTATTTCTAAATGAATAGGATTATTGTTTTTAAATAACTTATTATATTGTCCTTTATATAAAGAAGGTTTACTTATTACATATTTTGAATTTAGAACTTTTTCAAAAGCCCCTTTTACTTTTCTTAACCTCATTATTACGCTCCTATTTTATTATATCATGTTTGTCTTATCATCCCAAAAATTCATATTCATATATTTCTTCTTTTTTAGTAATTAAAATTACAATGTGTTTAGAAAATTGTTTTCTTGTTTTAGGATTTTCTATTTCTAAATCCACATATCCTTCATCCATTAAAAAACCTAAAGTTATCTCTTTTGTATCCCCTTCATATTGTGGCAACAACAAAGGATGGTCAACTCCCCAATTTTTAGCGCTTAATATAATATTATTAACTTGCGTTTCATACATTTTATCCCGTGACTGCTTAATGTATTTATCTATTGCATTAAAAGATAAAAGTGCTACTAATCCTAACAAAACAATAATAGCTAATAATTCAACTAATGTAAATCCTTTTTTATTCATTGATTCATCACCTATATTAATTTCTAATTTCTTGGCATTGGTTTGCATTTACTATTAAGTAATCAATATTTGCCTCATTTTCAATTTCAACTTTTACAACTTGTGTTAAATCTATTTTCTTATTAGATTTGACATCTGTTAAATCTTCTACTAAAACACCACTACTTACAAGAGTTTGTAATGATATGCAATAAACATTACCGCTGTGTATTGGAAAGAGGTTTTCATTTTTATCCATATGGACTTTCGTTGAATTACGAATTAGTTGAACAGTAGCTTGGTCAATATCTTTTGTTATACCAGTAATTTGATCAACGATAGATGGGAATGCTAATATAAATAATAAACCTAATATTATAATCGCCCCTAAAATTTCTACTAAAGTAAATCCATTTTTTTTCATAACCTAACACCTATCCTTTTTATTATTATACCCTTTATCAACAAAAAAAAGCAACTATTATGCTTCTTCTTCTTTAATTATTTCTTTTTTTCCTTTGTAACTTCCACACTCTTTACAAACACGATGTGGCCTTATATCTGCACCGCATGTTTGACATTTAGTTGTTTCATTACTACTTATTTTATAATGTGTACGACGTTTTCTTTTTCTAGTTTTACTTACCTTTCTAAATGGTACTGCCATTTTTACACCTCTTTCTTATAATAATTTCTTTAATTTTTCTAATTCAGGATTAATTTTACTTTTATTTTCTAAATCCGTTATTAACTTCCAACCTTTACCTTCAGCTTTATAATTTTTTGATTTTTCACTTAAGACTTTCATTGGAATTTCGACTAATATATTCTCCCATATAATTGGAAAAATATCAATAGTATTTTCATTCTTTTTTATTTGTTGTTCATTTTCTTCTATTAAATCATTTAAATTACCATTTAGCTCAATTTCAAATGGATGTGACACTTCTTCTAAAGTAATTGCACAAGGTAACTTCATAATTCCGGATATAGTTAGCGAAAGTATTATGTCAATATTGTTTTTTTTGATTGTGCCATTAACTTTAACATTTAAAAGTGACAATATATCTGTATTACTTAATTTATCTTTACTAATTTCAAGTTGATTATTTATTTTAATTTCTTTTATTAAATTATTGTTCAATTTTGTTAAATCAATTATCATAGTCACCCTCCAAATATATTATAGCCTCATTTTATATAAATATCAATTAATTATTTTAGTGCCAGTTTTACCATTAATAGCATCTTTAACTTTATCAAGTGATGTTATTAATGCCTTGCCTTCTGGGTTGCTTTTTAGAAAATCCAAACATGCTTCAATCTTAGGTAGCATACTTCCAGCTGCAAATTGATCTTCTTGTATATATTGTTTTGCCTGTTCAACAGTAATTTCATCTAATTGTATTTGGTTCGGTTTACCGAAATTAATACATACTTTTTCTACTGCTGTTAATATAATTAAATAGTCGGCTTTAATATCACTAGCTAATACTGAACTTGATTTATCTTTATCTATTACTGCTGAAATTCCCTTATAACCTTTTTCTGTTTTAACAACTGGAATTCCACCACCACCAATCGTAATTACTATATTGCCATCTTCTATTAAACTTTTTACACTATCGATTTCAACAATTTGTATTGGTTCTGGAGAAGGAACAACACGTCTATAACCGCGTCCGGCATCCTCCATAAATACATATCCTGTTTTTATATTAATTTCATCCGATTCTTCTTTTGTATAAAAATTTCCGATTGGTTTTGTAGGATTGGAGAAAGCTTCATCGTTACTATCTACCACTACTTGTGTGATTATTGAAGCGCAGTTTTGGTTTAAACCTCTATTGTTAAGTTCGTTAGTTATTGCTTGTTGTAAATGGTAGCCAATGTATCCTTGACTCATTGCACCACATTCAGCAAAAGGAATATTTGGAATACCTGCATTATTATTAAAAGCATACTCTAATCCTAAATTAATCATACCTACTTGCGGACCATTACCATGTCCAATAACAATCTCGTTATTATCTTCTAATAAATCTACAATGTTTTTTGCTGTTGATTGAACTAATTTTAATTGTTCTTCTGGACTGTTTCCAAGTGCATTTCCGCCTAATGCAATTACTATCCTTTGTTTCATGTTTCACCTCACCTAATAAATTATACCACACGCAACAATTATTGTAAATCAATCGTAATAATTATTTTTTCACTAAAAAATATGATAAAATATAAGTGGTGATATTTATGAAAAGCGTTGGAATTATTTGTGAGTATAATCCTTTTCACAACGGGCATCTCTATCACTTACAGAAAGTAAAAGAGTTATTTCCAAACCATGTTATAATTTTAATTTTAAACACTACTTTTTTGCAACGTGGTGAAACAAGTTTATTTAATAAATGGACTAATACTGAAATCGCTCTTAATCACGGTATTGACTTAGTTGTTGAGTTGCCTTATTTTTTTGGAAGCCAAAGTGCCGATTTGTTTGCAAAAGGTAGTATTCAATTACTTCATCATTTAAAGGTGGATGCTGTAGTTTTTGGAAGTGAGTCTAATGATGTTTCACTATTAAAAAATATAGCTAACACTACTTTAACAGATGAATTTAATAATATAACAAAAAAGTTTTTGAACAAGGGTTTGAGTTATCCAAAGGCACAAGCAAAAGCTTTAAAAAGGATTATTAACAAAGATATTGAACATCCCAATGATATTTTAGGCATTAGTTATATAAAGCAAATTAAACTTTTAAATAGTTCTATTAAACCTATTACAATAAAAAGAACTAATGATTTTCACTCTTTAAGTTTAAATAGCCAAATAATAAGTGCTAGTGGAATTAGACACGCACTTAAAAATAATTTAAATGTTAAAAATTATTTGCCAAATATTACTTATAGTAACTTAGATGATAACTTACATTACATTGACAATTACTTTCCGTTTTTAAAATATAAAATAATTAGTGAATTAAATAATCTCAATATTTATCATACTGTTGATGAAGGAATTGAAAATAGAATTAAAAAGTATATTTTCGATTCTAATAGTTTGGAAGAATTAATTTTTAAAGTAAAGACTAAAAGATATACTTATAATAAGATTTCTCGTATGTTAACTCATATTTTATGTGATTTTACTAAAGATGATGCAAAGAAATTTAATGATGTAGAATATATTAGAATATTAGGTTTTAATAAAAATGGTAGAATTTATTTAAATAAAATTAAAAAGGAATTGACTATCCCTTTAATAACAAATTTTTCTAATATTAAAAATGAAATGCTAGATTTAGAGTTTAAAATTACTGCTATATATGGATCTATTTTAAATGAAAGCGATAAAAATGATTTAATAAAGCAAGAATATAAAAATAAACCGATTATTATGTAGGTTTATTTTTTTGGCATTTTGCACAATAATATGTACCACGACCACCAACCTTTATTTTTTTAATTTCTTCTTTACATATAATGCATTTTTCACCTGATCTTTGATAAATTTTCAACTTGTGCTGAAACTCTCCGTGAACACCTTCAGCTGATGTATAACTTTTAATTGTTGTTCCGCCAGCATTTATTGCTTTTATAAAAATCTTATTAGTGTTTTTTATTATACGACTTAACTCATCATTAGTTAATTTATTTGATTTTTTTTCCGGATGAATTTTACTTTCAAAGAGTATTTCATCTGCATATATATTTCCAATTCCGGCAATAATAGTTTGATCTAATAGTGAACTTTTAATTGGAATTGTTTTGTTTTTGAGTTTTTCTTTTAAATAATTAATAGTAAGCATATTATCATCAGGTTCTAAACCAAGTTTTTCAAGTGGTAAAGTACTATAAATATCATCCTTTAACTTTAAGTACATTTTTCCAAATTTTCTTGTATCATTATATCTTAATTCCTTATTATTATTTAATTCAAAAATAACGTGGTCATGTTTGTCTAATTTTTCACCAACTTTTTTTATATTATATTTGCCTTCCATTCTTAAATGACTTAATAAAAAATAATTATCAAGTTCGAATAGCAACCACTTCCCTCTTCTGTTTATATTAATTATTGTTTGATTAGTAATGAGTTTGCTAAATTCTTCAACACTTGGATACTCAATTATATTTTTATGCTTTATTATTACATGTTTTATTTTAGTATTTACAATTTCTTTTTTTAATTTTTCTTTTACAGTTTCAACTTCTGGTAATTCCGGCATATACTCACTCTTTCATTCATTTAATAATGAGGGACTAAAACCCCTCATTTTATTTTACATTTATTTTATCAATATTACCCATATAAGGTCTTAATACTTCCGGTATGTTAATACTACCATCTTTATTTAAATTATTTTCAACAAATGCGATTAACATTCTAGGTGGAGCGATTACTGTGTTGTTTAAAGTGTGGGCATAATATTTGTCATCCCCATCTTTAATACGTATGCCTAGTCTTCTACTTTGTGCTTCTGTTAAATTAGAGCAACTAGCAATTTCAAAGTATTTTTGTTGACGTGGGCTCCATGCTTCCACATCTAAACTTTCATATTTCAAATCAGCTAAATCACCAGTACAACACTCTAATGTTCTAACTGGTATATTGAGTGTTCTAAATAACTCTACAGTGAAATTCCACATTTTTATGTACCATTCATCACTATCTTCTGGATGACACACTACTATCATTTCTTGCTTTTCAAATTGATGGATACGATATATACCGCGCTCTTCGATACCGTGAGCTCCTTTTTCTTTTCTAAAGCAAGGTGAATAGCTAGTCATTTTAACAGGTAACTCGCTAACATCAATTAATGTATCTTTAAATTTTCCAATCATTGAATGCTCACTAGTACCAATTAAATATAAATCTTCACCTTCTATTTTATACATCATAGCATCTCGTTCTTCAAAACTCATCACACCATCAACAACATCTCCTCTAATCATAAATGGGGGAATAACATATGTAAATCCTTTTTCAATCATAAAGTCTCTTGCATATGTTAATACAGCTGAGTGAAGTCTTGCAATATCTCCAACTAAATAATAAAACCCACTTCCACTTACTCTTCTCGCACTATCAAGGTCAATTCCATTTAGTTTTTCTATAATATCAATATGATATGGTACCTCAAAATCATATTTTGTTTTTTCTCCAAATGTTTTTCTTTCTACATTTTCGCTATCATCTTTTCCAATTGGTACTGTTGGTGCCATAATATTTGGTATTTGCATCATAATATTTTTAATTTCATTATTTAATTTGTTTTCTTCTGCTTCAATAGTCTCTAATTTGTTATTAATATCATTGACTTCTTTTTTTATTTTTTCTACTTCATCTAGCTTATTAGCACGTACTAAAGTTCCAATTTCACTAGATTTATTATTTCGTTTACTTCTTAACGTATCGGCAACTTGTTTCAATTCTCGATATTGTATATCTAAATCAAAAACTTTATCAACAAGTTTTATCTTATCATCCTGAAATTTTTTTCTTATGTTTTCTTTTACCATTTCCTTATTATTTCTTATTAAATTTAAATCAATCATCTTATCTCTCCTATTCTAATTTATAAAAAAAGACTATTATATAGGAGCAAAAATGCGGTACCATCCTATTTAATAGTCTTGATTTGAATAACGGCATTACCGAAAATGTTTTCATTTCACTCAGGAATAGATTCATAAAAAATTATTATTAGTTTTCACCAACCACTAACTCTCTTTAAATAATTGTTTTTATTACTAGTTTCCTTCAACGTTTTAAATATGTATTTTAAATAATATCATTTATTTTTATTATTGTCAAATTTATTGTTTTTATCATCGTTAGTACTAACATTTATATTTATGTAATTAATTTTACTATCATATTTTTTGATTTCACTTTTAATTTTTGAAATTGTTCGCGATACATCCTTTAAAAGTAAATCACTAGGCATACATATTTCGCAGTCTAATATTAAATAAGGACCATATTTTAATATAATTAAATCATTCATAAAAACAACATCTTCTTTTTTTAATAAAATTTCTCTAATATCTTTCAAATACATTTTATCGGTTACACACTCACCAATTGCCATACTTAAATTTTCTTGAACTACATTAAAACCTACTTTTATTATTAAAATTGAAATTATGATGCTTGTTAATTTATCGGAATACATCAAAAATTTATATTTATTACTAAATTGCATTGTTATAACAGAAATTAATACGAGTATAGAGCTTAATACATCAGTCATACTTTCTTTGCCACTAGCTATTAAAATACTATTACCATATTTAAAACCTTTTTTTAATAAGTATTTATATAAAACAATTTTTATAAAAATCGTTATAATTATTACAGTAATAACCGTATAATTTGGTATATTTATTTTCGCTATAATACTTTCTTTTATTAATATTATTCCTAATAATATTATAGAGAACCCAATTATTAAACTTGCAATATATTCAAATTTCCCGTGTCCAAACGGATGTTTATCATCAGGTGGTTTATGAGCAAAGTTATTACCTATAATTGCAATAATATCAGTAATTAAATCACTAAATGAGTGAATACCGTCTGCCATAAGTGATGTTGAGTTAAAAACTATGCTTGAAACTATTTTTAATAAACTTAAGAGCAAATTAGTTAAAAAACTTATAAACATCACAATATTTATTTTATTGTATTTATTTTTTTCCATATTATCCACCCTTTTTAAAATTGTTAAACTTCATACCAATTTTGGCCATAATTAATATCAACATTTAAAGGGACATTTAATTTACATATGTTTTCCATAATTGTTTTAACAAGTTTTATTACTTCTTCTAATTCATCGTTTAATACATCAAATATTAATTCGTCATGCACTTGTAGAATCATTTTACTTTTTAATTTCTTCATTTTAAATGCTTTGTCAATTTCTATCATCGCATTTTTAATAATATCAGCACTAGTTCCTTGAATAGGGGTGTTAAGTGCTATTCTTTCACCTTGCTGTCTTATCATGTAATTCTTATTAGCTAATTCCATTACTTTTCTCTTTCTTCCAAATAATGTTTCCACATAGCCTGTTTCATATGCTTTTTTTATTGTTTTTTCCATATAATCTTTTATTCCAGGATATGTTTCTAAGTATTCATCAATAAATTCCTTAGCTTCACTAATCATTATATCTAAATTTTCAGATAATCCAAAACTACTTATCCCATACATAATTCCAAAATTTACCGCTTTAGCAATCCTTCTCATATTTGGAGTTACTGCATTATCATTTACTTTAAATATATCCATGGCAGTTTTGGTGTGAATATCCATCCCTTGCTTAAATGCTTCAATTAAAGAATCAACATTTGACATATGTGCTAGAATCCTTAATTCTATTTGAGAATAATCACAACTTAATATTAAACTATTTTTACTAGGTACAAAAGCTTTTCTTATTAATTTTCCATATTCATACCTAATTGGAATATTTTGTAAATTTGGTTCGACTGAGGACAATCGGCCAGTTCTAGTTAATGTTTGATTATAAATGGTGTGAATTTTTTGATCATCCATAATGTAATTTAATAAACCTTCTATATAAGTGCTATATAGTTTTGTTAATGTTCTATATTCAATAATTTTTTCTATTATTGGATGGGCATCCCTTATTTTATTTAACACATCTATTGCAGTTGAATATCCAGTCTTCCCTTTTTTGCCATGTGGTAGTCCTAATTTTTCAAACAATATATTACTTAACTGACTTGGTGATGATATGTTAAATGTTTCACCAGCATCATTGTAAATATCATTACTTAATAATTCTATTTTGATTTTTAACTCTTCACCCATTTCAATTAGTTTATTTCGATCAACGTTAACGCCATTGATTTCCATCGTTGCTAAAACTTCTGCCAATGGGAAATCAATTTCTTTATATAATTTTAATAAATTATTTTTTTCTAACTCCTTTTGAATTAAATCGTACGTTTCATAAATAAATTTAGCTTTAACAATAGCATTATATGCAATTACTTCTTCTTTTGGTTTAATAAATTTTGTTTTTCCATATACTTTATCATAAAATGGGATATCATAATTTAGTTGATTTGCAAAATATGCAATGTCATCTTTTACATTATAATCTAATAAATAACCTGCAATCATAGCGTCATATACTACATTAGAAATTTGTATATTTTCTTTTGAAAGAGATACATACATTTTTTTATAATCATACGTATATTTTGGTATAGTTGTCAAAAATGATGGATTTTCTCGTAATAATTCTGCTGGAATAAAATAACTATTTTGTTCATTGTATATCCCTAAACCTAATATTTCACTTTGATGATAATTAGTGCCCAAATTTTCTAAATACACCGCACTATTTGTTGTTATTTCAATTTCACTAATATTGTTAACAATTTTGACATCAATTGTTTCCTTACTAATACTATTCATCTCTTTTAAAAATGAATAAAACTCTAATTCTTCATATATTTCTTTTAATTTTTCTTTATTATTTCCTGTATATTTTATATCATCTATTGATATTTCCATTGGTATATCTTTAACGATAGTAGCAAGTTTATAACTCATATATGCGTTTTCTTTATCATTAATTAAATTTTCTTGCAATTTACCTTTAATACTATCAATGTTGATATATACATTGTCCAAACTACCATATTCTCTTATTAATTTTAATGCAGTTTTTTCACCAACACCTTTAACACCTGGTAAATTATCGGACGGATCACCTTGAAGTGCTTTCATATCGATTATTTTAATAGGATTAAAACCATATTCTTTTTTAAAGGATTGTAGATCATATCTAATATAGTCTTTTTGCCGTAATAATTTAATATCGACATCAGTAGATATTAATTGCAATAAATCTTTATCGCTACTTATAATTGTCCCAACATAATCACTATCATCATCGCAATATTGAGCGAATGTACCAATTATATCATCTGCTTCATAGTTATCTATTTCATAATATTTTATTCCCATTCCAGTTAATATTTTCTTAGCAATTGGAAATTGTTTTATTAACTCATCAGGTGTTTCACTTCTCCCAGCTTTATAATCACTATATTTTTCATGACGGAAAGTTTTTCCTTTATCAAAAGCAACAATCATATAAGCCGGTTTTTCCTCTCTAATAATTTTATTAATCATGTTTACAAAACCATATAATGCATTAGTGGGAAAACCTTTACTGTTTTGCATAAAATTACCGCTATACGCTGTTGCATAATAACTTCTAAATATTAAATTGTTACCATCTACCATTATTATTTTCTTCATATTATTCACCTTCTTAATTATACCATGGATAACATTTTTCATAAAGTAATAGGATTTTAAAATAAAAATGAGTGGTTAACACTCATTTATTCAATTGGGATAATATCACTTATATCAGGTGCATCGATAGGATTTTCTTCATCGTCACTCGAATCATCTTCATTACTATTACCAGGTTTTTCAATCTCCGGTAATTCTTCATAATATTTGATAGTTAAACTATCACCAATCAAATCAAATAAACTTGTTCCTTCATCTTTGCTTTGATAAAATATTTCACCTGATTTTTCCTTTTTAAAATCTGGACTATTGATTTTAATTTTTTCTGTATTTATTTGAATACTTAAATTATGTTTTTCAAACCAATTTTGAAAATAATTATACTTTTTCCCAACAAAGTTTAGTAATAAACATAAACTATTATCTTTGTTTTCTTCCAAAGAACAATTTGGTATTGGATCTGGTTTTTCTTCTATTTTCACACTTTCAACAACTTCAATTGTTAAATCCCTAACATAATCAATATCCATTTTGGCATATGGTGTTTGTTTAATTATTTGTCCAACAATGTGACTTGGGTTATTAGATTCAATGTAATTAATATTTAATTTCAAATTATAACTATTTGCAAATTGAACTGCGACATTTTCTTGTTTACCAATAAAGTTTGGCAAAAGGAGAAGTTCAGCTTCGTTATAATAACCCCTACCTATTACATTTTCTTCGTATGGCCTGTTTATACTAAAACTAAACTTTTTAATTAACTTTTTATTTTGCTTATCTAAATTAATTAACATAGCTTCTGTTATATCTTTTATACTTCCTTTATATGGTACAAAATTATAAAGTTCACTTCTCATTCCTTGATTATCATACGAGCTATAATCCATGATTGTTTTACTATATCCACTTATATATAACCTCTGGAAGCCTAAAATATCTTCTACTTTCATATCCTTTGATTTACTTAATATATCTTTTCCTATATTATAAAAGGATAAAATTTCACTCGTTTGCATATTTGTTTCCATACTATTACTAATTGTGTCTAATAATTCATAAACGGTATCTATTTTTTTAATTGTTTTAGCTTTGTTTAATATTCCTTTTATAACTAGTTGTTGATTTTGGCCACGTACAAAATCATTATCTGCCGAACCATTCCATTCACTACCACAACGCTTAGAATTGTTTTTACGATTTCGCGTAAGTGCCAGAGCTTGTTCTCCGTTTAACTTTTGAAAACCTTCTTTAACATATACTGTGTTTTTGCCCCATCGGCGATTACTATCTTGTTCACAAAAACTAAATGGAACATCAACCTCAACACCGCCTAAAGCATCAACTAATTTTACTACACCTTTAAAGTTTATTTTAAAATAATAATCAATGTTTACTTTTAAAAAGTTTTCAATAGTTGATATCATGCAATCTTCACCATACCACGCTGCATGAGTTATTTTATTTTTTCTCTGTCTATTAAAACAACTTATTGGAACATAACTATCTCTTGGGATACTTACGATAGTGGTATTTAAAGTTTTGGGATTAAATGTAAGAAGCATCAATGCATCACCATTAAATGTTCCAGAAGATATGTCTTCTTCTTCTGAGTCTACTCCCATTAAAAGCATTGTAAATGGTTTATCGATTATTTGTCCTTTAGTTATTACTTTTTTAGTTATCTCTTTTTCTTCTGTATAAATAATTTTAGTATCTTTAAGTATTTCGTTTATTGAATCAATAGATTGAAACATAATTCGGTAATTAGTAGGCATAAACACATATTTAATTTCATTTTCGTGTAATGCTTCAATTAGCAAAGAATAACTATCATAATAAATTATTTCGTTTTTAAGTTTTTTATTATTGATAATATCATTCGGGATTTGATAACCTTCAATGCTACTTTCATCATTAAAAACGCCAATTTTAGCTTGTCCTATTTCGTCTATTGAATTCACTTCATTATCTATTTTAGTTATTAAACTAGATGAATACAGTTGTGAAGTTTTACTAACCCTTTTTAATTTGTTATATATATTATTTATATTAATGGAAATAAATAGTGAAATTATAATGTATATTAATGAAGATATAATATAAACTATAAATTTTGAGCGTTTGTAGCTATTTATATTTGAAATAGCGAAATATATAAAAAGCAACCACATTATTACTATACATCCAATAACTACTTTTCTAATGAAATTTTCTATACCCGTCAATAACATTATAGAGGATATAAAATTAATATTTACAATAGTCAACAATATTGTGATTGCAACAGTGCTATAAAAGACATATTTATTTTTCATCATTTCTTGTATTTTACTTTTCATAGTACCTCCAAACTAACAATTCAATTATATACCTTTTATTACTAATTAACAACATTTTAAAAACAAAAAAAATAATTTTACACTTTAATAATTTATTTTTAATTCTGTTTTTATAGCATTCATATGGGTTTTCAATTCCTTTTTTAACACTATAGGATTTGATAATTCATTAATATTTAAACCACACGAGTTTAATAATTCTTTATCCCCTACAAGCCCTAATTTGTATAAAAAATTTCTAAAGTTTTTCTTTGCATATATAGGATTGTCATTATATTGCTCTATAAAATAGGTCGCAATTAAAAATCCATAAGAGTATATAAATGCGTCCCTTATGTTAAATTTTAACAACAACTCTTTATTTGGACTTAATTCTTTGGCTATATCATTAATAATTTTTAACATGATTTTATATTCTATTGAAAAATTTTCATCTAATTTAATATCACTAATTATATGATTGGTGAAAAAACGAATAGCTAATGTATTTTGAAAAAATGATTCATACAATTCATTAAATCCAAACAGTGTATCATGATAACAAATTCTGTTTTCTAAACAGTAGTTTAAAAATAATTTTTCAAAATAAATTGATGGTATTTCCAAATAATTAGTATATGCATAATTAAATGACTGCTGAGGGTTTTTATTATGAACCATATCATTGTATATAGCATGTCCAAATTCATGAACCATAACCATCATTCCAAAAATATCAAAGTGCTCTATATCACAAATAGCATATGATTTTGATAATTCGGAAATTTTTATACAAATTCCTTGATATGGAACATTTAATTGAGTTATTTCCACTTGATTATTTTCAATCATTTCTTTAACAAGTTTATAGTATTTTGGATCGTATTGATTAAAAAAGTCATATAATATATTTATAAAATCTTTTTTAGTTAATATATGCCTTTTGTTTTGTGTAAATACATCAAAAGATGTTTCTTTATATATTTTCAAAATATTTTTAGACATCGCTTTATGATAATCACGCATATTATTAATTTTTTGATAATATTCTTTTATTAATTTATAATAATATATATTTTGTTCGTAATCATTGTCATATTTAAAATTACACTTTTCATTAACTAATAGTTCATATAAATCATATAATGATAACAAACTATTATTTATTTTTATTTTTTTAGATTTTGAGGATACCCTTTCTAGTTTTCTTTCTAAAAATTGTATTTCCTTTTTAATTGTACTTAACTTTATATACATTCTATCTCTCCACATCTAAATTTTAATAACAAAAACATTAATATTTATTGATTTTATTATGTTTATTTGATATAATTCATTTATCCGGGTCTATAGCCAAGTGGTAAGGCATGGGACTGCAACTCCCTGATCGTTGGTTCAAATCCGACTAGGCCCTCCAAATTTATATTTTAACTTACTTATGTAAGTTTTTTTATTTTTTCACTATGTTTAGCTAACTGGTTTTTAAATTCTTTAAGTTTTAATTGTTCTAAATTGGATAAATCAAATTTTTTTAATATTTCATTATTATTTATATACCATATTGATTGTGCAAATTCATCCAGTATTCTCAAAGTTAAAACAGGTTTTTCTTTATATTTATTATAATAATAATTTCCTAATAACATTCCGTATCCATAAGTAATCTTTTGTAATAATGCATTATCAATTTCTAGTTTGTTTTCTAGATGTTTTTTTATATATGAAAAATTATTTATTATTTTTGAATAAAACATATTTAATATATATAACGAATCATATTGATTGTCACTTTTATCATAACAATATTCTAAAAACAACTTTTCATAAAAAGTAGATAAAACTTCCGTATAATTTGTTTTTTTAAACCTTTTTGGTTTTAAATTGTATGCTTTTTCATTTGCTATTACGTGTCCTAATTCATGAACAATCATCGACATTGTATAAAGATCATTTTGCTCTACAGTGCATAATATATATGACTTATTCAATTTTAAAATCCGATAACAATTTGCATTTATAAATTTATTTAACATCTTATTATAACGAATGTCAATATAATTATTATTAAATACTTTTTTTACTAATTCATAATTACTGTTATCACTTTTATAAAAAAAATCAAATAAAATACTTAACATTTCTTCCTTAGGATATTCCTTCAATAAAGAATAAGGGTGCTTTACAAATGATATATTTTTATAAATATTGACTATTTGATTTGCAACTTCGTAGTGAAATTCTTTCATTAATTCATTATCTTTAATATGCTCCTCATTTAGGCCACTAACATAGTTTTGTGCATAACTAAATGAGTTTAATACTTGGAATTTATTATATTTTATATTTGTTAAATTTTCATACACTTTATATAAGGTGTTCAAACTTAAATAAATACATATCTTTTCCTCTTGATCTTTTACACGACATAAGCCTTTTTCTAGTAATTTAATCTCGTTTAATATTTTATTAACTTCAATATTCATACTGCCCCCTACTTAATATTAAACAATTGTTAGTATAATGTCAATTAACTCTTTACAAATCATTATTTTTAAGTTATAATTATATCATGCAGGTGTGGTTCAATGGTAGAACGTCGCCTTGCCAAGGCGAAGACGCGAGTTCGATTCTCGTCACTTGCTCCAGAGAAATATTAGTCGAATAAATCGACATTTAATATGAAAAGGATTAGTCTAATATTAGATTAATCCTTTTTTATTATTGACATTTAAAAAGGAGATGATATTTACATCAAATCCTTTTTTAAATTATTGTACCCAATATTTTCGCGGGCTTGTTTCCATATGTCATAAGGTATTTCCTCTAAAATAGTAGACATTTTGTTCATAGCTGCTAATCTTTTAACTTCTTTCACATAATTACCAGTAAAGTCAGTGCCTGTTAAAAGAGCGATACTTATCATATCACCCCATTTAATATTATCGTGATTAATTGGGTAATTTTTAATCGTTTTAATTGGTATTGATACATCATAATTTAAATGATAAAACTTTGGTAACCATTGTTGCTCTATATATTCTAATATCATTAAACTAGCTCCTGGAAAACCATCAGCGGGTAAACCTGCGGAACCTGGATTAAAAAACCTTATTCCTTTTCTTGAAAAAAACAATTGATTATGTTCATGTCCAAATATAACGTTTTTATACCGGAAGTTATTATCGTATTTAATATCACGATATCTATGAGTAACATATATAGGGGCTGTGTTATTAATATGAACAACCTCATGTATTTTCATGCTTTCTAAAAATTTTATATCATCATCTGTCAAAGAATTATAAGCAACTAAAAGTGCTGCATTATTAGACTCAATTGTCCAATTTTTTGTAGTGGAATAATGATAACTAATTAAATAATCTTCCCTATTTCCTCGCACAATCCATGTTTTATAGCGGTTACTTACTTCCCTAATATAATCTAAAACCTTTTTACTTTGAGGTATATCACTAATATAATCCCCACAAAATATAATTCCATCAACATTTTGCTTTTCTATAAATTCAAAACAGCACTTTAGTGCTGTTATATTACCATGAATATCACTTAAAACAGCTAATTTCATTTATCACACCAACCTTTTATTCCATTTCAGCAACTTCTAACTTATTATTATTATGAATTAAAATAATAGATACTTCATCAGGATAATCCATGTTTTTAATGTATTCAATTTTAGCAGTAATTAAATAAGCATTATCATCAACTTTATCTAAATACTCAAAACTCTGCTTTTCCAATGATATAATTTCCACATTACTCACATTTGGTAACTCTTGCTTACGATTTCCATATAAATTGTTTTCAATATGATTGTAAAGTGATTCGCTTGCTATTAAAATAAAATCATTGCGAAATGGTTCATAAATAAATTGAACGCCACCAACATCAGTGTGGGAGATTTTGTTTTCTAAGGTTAAAACATCGCTTATAAAAAGTTTACTAATTATTTTAGCGTATTCTTCTTCATTTAGTTTACTTTTACTTAACACTTCTTTAAGTTCGTTAAATACATTTTTATAATATGAGTTTGCATCTTCTCTTAATTCATAACCATTAATTTCGTTGATAATTTTAGGGCCTTTTGTTTCTGGTTTAGGTTTAAATGCGTTTTTTGCTAATGTAATCGAAAAGAATACCAATATTATTAATAATAAAAATAAGATAATTCTTTTTTTATTTAATTTTCGTTTTTTCATTTTTTGGTACTCCCCTCCATCATCATTGTCTTTTCATTAGTTTTTCTAATTAAGTCATAAACTATAATTGAATTGGATACTGTTAATTTTTCTTCAGCTATTTGTGTATAAGTTGCTATTTCTTCTAAACTAACGGGTTCGAGTGGATTTAATAACTTTCCTTCCTTTTTTTGGTTATTATAATACATTTTGTTTGTTATCCAATTACCATCAGGAAAAATAACAAGATTATTTTCAATGCTAAACATGTCACTACCTAATGCATATTTATTTTTAAATCCAAACATATTTCCTAGGGTTGGACCTACATCATACATTCCCATTACTTCTTTTATTTCGGTTGATAATTTAGTGTTTTTATGCCAAATTATAAAAGGCACTTTTTTATTTATTTCCAAATCATAAGCATCTATAAATTTATAATCAGGATCTTCTTGTGATTTAATACTATCTGTTTCATGATCATAATTATAAAATATATCATATTGATTTCTTTTGAGTTTCGCATCATGATCACCATAAATAACAATTACTGTATCTTCCAAAATACCCGCTTCATCAAGGTCATCAATAAATTGTCCGATTGCAGCATCAGCATAATGAACTGATTTAAAATAATTACCGATTTTAGTATTTTCTAAATATGGTGCTGACACTATCTCATTTTGTTTCGTTGTCTCATTATATTTTTCATATTTATAATCTACATCAAAATCTACTATTTCTTTTTTTATTATATCCGAAAAAGGGGTGTGGTTTGTTAACATTATCATTGTGCCGTAAAAATTTTGTTTTTCTTCATGAATATCTTTAATTTTAGGCACAGCTTGTCTGAAAAATGATTTATCACTAAGTCCTAGACCAATCACTTCATCAATTACAAAGTCTTTTTCATGATAGAAGAATTTGTCGTATCCAAACTCTTTATGTACAACATTTCGATTCCAATATGTTCCGTTGTTACCATGCATACTAAAAGAATAGTATCCCATTTCCTTTAATAATTTTGGGATGGTTACATATTCCCTATTCCAGTAATTGACAAATACAGTGCCATTACTAGTAGGCATTAATGAAGTATTTAAAGTGAATTCACTATCACTACTTGTTCCAACACCTTCTTGTGCATAAAAATTTGAAAAATATAATCCTTCACGAGATAGTCTATTTAAATTTGGTGTCAATTCTCTACCGTTGAATTTTAAATCAATTGCTATTTGTTGAATGCTTTCAGCATGAATCATTAATATATTTTTCCCTTTAAAAATATTAGTATATTTATTAACAGTTGTTTTGTCTTCTTTAGTTTCATAATATTCTCTAAATATTTTGGCATTTTCGTCATAACCAAAAAATGGGTTAATTTGAGGTTTTATACTATTAACAATATCATTTACTTGATAAGTATATAAGCCAAACTTCATAACAATAAATTCCCTATTCCATTGTTTACCAAAACGTCCAATGTCTAATCCAGTTAACATTGATATAAAAAAACCTAAAAAAATTAATGCAGCCACTAATGTATTTAAAGCTCTTATTTTACCTTTTTCTATTTGTGCAACTTTTTCAAAATAATTATTCTTTTTTAAGTTTATATTAATAAATATAAGTGCTACAGGTTGCCACAAATAAAAGAAGTCTTTAATTTCTAAAATATTTTCAACTACTGCATCCGCCACATCAAATAGTTGTAATGTGGTAGATAACAATGAAAATGACGCAAATGAGATATAGTTGGTGTAATAAATCGAATTTACTATACAGAGTGCTGTAAAGAAAACGGACCAACTAAAAAAATATTTAAATTGATTTTGAGGTTTTATTAAATAACCAAAAGCACCAATTATTAAACAAACTGATAAATCAGCTAATAATGGTTTCAATTCAAAATAATTCCCAACTGTATACACTCTTAACAACCAAGCGTTTAATACAGAAGTGAGAACAAACGTCATAAATAAAATATTTGTATTAAAGTAAATTTTAATATCTTGTCTGAATTTCTTATAAAAATCAAGCATTTTTTCACCTCTAATTATACTAATCAAGTATAACATTTTTTTGTTTTTATTTCAAATTAAAAAGCGAGAAAATCGCTTTTATAGGTCGACCAACTTGTTTAAAGTATTACCTTGAAATGTAGCTTGAAATGATATACACAGGTAATTATTGTATATCATTATTATTATTGTCATTAATTGTTTTTTTATCACTTTTATTCAATTTATCATCAGTTTTCCCTTGTTCTACCATAAAGTTTTGGGCGTTCAAGGCGATACCAATTGTGAATATGTAGGATAAAATGTAAATCCATATCATCATTACTATTAAACTAGATAAATTACCATAAAACACATTATATCGTGCGATGTTGCTTACATAATAAGAGTATACAGCAGTTACTATCATCCATGAAAAGGTAGTAAATAAAGCTCCTTTTCGGGTGTATTTACTAAGTACTGGAACATCTGGTGCTAATGCATAAATTAAATTAATTGTAAAAAAGATGGCGATAAAACTAATAGGCCATTTTAATAAAACGAAAACATTATATATTAATTTTGTTATTTTAACATTTTTTAAAATTGACAATAATAACTTTACAATGAGATTGCCAAATGCTAGAACAATTAATATAAATACAAATAAAAATAATAATAATAAGGTTAAAACTAATGCCTTAACTCTTCTTTTAATAGTTGTTGAGTTTTCTTTTTCATACAACGTATTAGAAGTTGTTATAACCGAATATAAACCGTTTGAAGCTATTAAAATAGCGATTAATAAGGATATTCCAACATTAAAATCCAAACCCGTTTTTTGAATAAGTGGTATTAAAATATTGCTAACATCTTTTGGAAACGTTCTAATCATAAAATTTATAAAATGCTCGATTGATATTGAAAAAAAAGAAGCCGCCAATACTAATAGAGTTAAAATCGGCACAATGGATATAACTAATGAAAAGGCTAAATGACCAGGTAGTATTTCCATTTCGGGCTTCTTAATTATTTTTATTCCGCTTAATAATTTTTGTTTTAATTTTGGCAATTTTATCATCCTATCAACTACTTATTTTTTGTTTCATGCAATTCCTTATTATCTCTCATATCTAAAGTTGCCTCATTTATTGCATCATCAATTGTTTTAATAGCATCTGTTATTATACTGTAACCTATTGCGGCTCCGAAATTATGTACTAAATTTTTAAATTCTCTATTTAATTTTCGCACATAAGATATTACTTCTTTTTCATCATGACCTACCATATATACAAGAAATTCATTACCGCTTGTTCTTATGATATCACTGTTTTCTTCTTGATTTAAAATTAATATATTAGCAGCCTCGGTTATTACTTTATCCCCTTCAGCATGACCATAATTATCATTTATATAAGATATATTGTTTAAATCAACAACTATAATAGCTTGCGGATAAACTTCACTATTGTCCCACAATTCTATATTATCATTTAAATAACTTCTATTTTTTAATGATGTTAATTGATCAATATATTTCATTTTATTATCTTTAGATATTAATGTTGATATCTTTTTATTATTGTCTTTTTTTAATGTTTTAACAATAAAAATTGTAGCTATTACAAGAATAAGTGTTGACCCACTAATAACCACAGTTTTTAATATTAGTGGCTTTTTATCAATATTGAATAAATCGTAATAACTATTGTTCATTAAACTTTTGTTACAAGTAAATGATAAAAAGAAATTTAAATAGTTTGCAAAAAGTCTGTTTTCACTTGTATCGCGAATAACTAATCCATAATCATTTGGTAAAGCTTCTTCATAAAATATCTTATAATTTTTTAAATTATTATTAACATAATATAAATAACTTTCTTTATCAAGAGCTATAATAGAGTTATTTTTAATATGTTTTGATAACTCACCAATGTTGTTGTAACTTTTAACTTTTAATTCATTTTTAATTAAATAATTTGACACTTCACTATTATTTATAGTCATTATTTCATAATCTTGCAATGAATTTAATGAGTTAACAACAAAATTATTACTAAGGTTTGATATTATAACTAAAGTGTTGTTATAAAATGGGATTGTTTTATAAACATCAATATTATATTTGTTATTTGTGTTTGTCTCTAACATTAAATCAATCTCATTTTTATTAAATGCATTAAATAATAAATTGTTATTTTGATATTCTTTATAAGTTATTTCAACATCTGAAATCAATGAAAAACTTTTTAAAAACTCACTATTATAACCTAGTAATTTTTTTTGAATAATAGTATCATACGGAGCATTTTCAACAAAGCCATATGTATATCTTTTACTTTTAAAATTAGCAATGTCTTTTTCATTAATATTTTTTGATTCAAAATATATTTTATTTAAATAATCATTATAATTTTCTTGAAAGTTTTCAACTGACCATTTACCATAGTATTTTTTAAAAATATTATTTAATTTTTCTTCTTTTCCTAACTTTAAAACATAATCTTGATTCATTTCAGTCATAATGTAAGCTATATGCATTTTATCGGAATCAATAATTTTATCTAAGTATAAAATTTTAGGCACTATTAAAGCATTAATTGAATTTGTTTTATTATCATCTTTATTATTCAAAGTTTCTAATTGTATATCTTGAAACATTTCATTAATATTTTCATATGTTTTATAAACGTTATTGATACTTCCCTTTAAATATGTTGAAACTTTTTCTAAATCCTTTTTTAAAACACCAATTGTTAATCCTTTAACTTCGTTTAAATCAATAAATTTTTTCGGTTCTTTTGTAACTAGAACATAATTATCTTGATACATTAAAATATCATCTTTATTTGCTTTATCAACAATTGAAAATGAATATTCAAAGTCCGCCTTTTCATTATATTGATATGATACCTTATTTAAATCTAATCCTGTTACCTCTTCTAAATCTTTTATAAAATTAAAAATTAAACCTGAACCATTATAATTAAATATTGGGATTTCATTTATTACACCAATATCAACAACTTTGTTTTTATTACTTTCAATCCATTGTTTTTCTAGTAAATTTAATGTTGTATTTTTATCTTCTTTTGTAAAAATAAAGTACATACCAAATAATATTACAAACAAGGATATTAAACTTATAAATATGATTTTTTTGTTTTTCATTTTTACCACCTAACTAATTTGTCCACTTAAATGTTATAGATGCTTTATGTTTATATCCTATTTTCGGATATGTTTGACTATCTTCAACATCGTTATATAAGTAAACTTGAAAATCATAAAATTGTTTTTCTTCTTCCTTAAAATTTTCCAGTATTTTATCAGCATATGATTGTGAAGTTATTAAATCGACATCACCGTCTAATTTAATTTTAAAATTTATTATTCTACCTGTTATATTATAACTTAAACTTTCAATGTTCTTTTCATTAATCAATAATTCGTTTATTTCTTTTAATCTAGATTGTTCTATTTTGTGTTCTTCTAACCCCTCTAATCGGTTACCATATAAACTTTTGCGGAAATCTGGATATAGTAAATGCTTTATTCCACTGTAAGATAGCAAAATTAAAACTACAAATGTTATTAAAAAAATAATTTTAAACTTATGTTTTTTAATAATTTCCATCCTTTTCCCTCCAATCGCAAAACATTATACTATAATTTATTTAAAAGTGCAAATTAAGACTCATCTAGTAGTTGAACTAATAACTTAGAAGCTAACGCTGGATTTACTTGTCCTTTTGTTGCCTTCATTATTTGACCCATTAAATATTTCAGTGCACGATCATGTCCGTTTTTATAATCAGTTACTGATTCTTGATTGTTATTGAGTACTGTTTTTATAATATCTTTTATTTCATCATCATCATTTATTTGTTTAATGCCTAGTTCATCAATTATACTTTCAACACTACCACCTTTGTTTAGTAATATTGGAATTATTGTTTTTATATGTTTTGATGATATTATTTTCTTATCGTAAAATAAAATTATTTCTTGTAAATTTTTCTTCGTTAATTTAACATCATTTATATTTAGATTGTTTTTATTTAAATAACTTAAAACTTCACCTGTTAAAATATTAGCAGACATCACCGGATCTACTGAATTAATAACGTTTTCAAAAAAGCAACACAGTTCGTAATTATTAATTATTGTTTTTATATTATTCTCATTAAGACCCAATTTTTTGTATTTGTTCTTTAATTCATTTGGCAACACTGGCAGATTGTTTTTAATCTCATTAATTAATGAGTCACTTATAGTAACTACTGGCAAGTTTGAATCAGGGAAAAATTTATAATCATCATTACTATCTTTTGTTCTCATTAATATTGTTTTACCTGTACTATCATCAAATCTTCTTGTTTCGTTTTTTAAAGGTTTTTTGTTTTTTATTAATTGAGTTTGCCTCTCTATTTCATATAAAATACTTGTTCCAACATTTCTAATTGAACCAATGTTTTTTATTTCTGTTTTTATCCCTAGTTGTTTACTTCCTTTAGGTGCTAAAGAAATATTAGCATCACATCTCATGCTTCCTTCTTCAATTTTCACATCACTAATACCCAAATATAATAATATTTCTCTAACGCTTTCTAAATATGCCATTGCTTCGTTAGCATTTTTAATAACCGGTTTTGTTACTATTTCTATTAGTGGCACCCCGGCACGATTAAAATCTAAAAGAGTCTCGTTATCATCATGTATACTTTTGGCAGTATCTTCCTCTATATGAATTCTTTCAATTTCTATTATTTTTCTTTTTCCTTCAACATCAATTTCTATAAAACCATCATAACCAATAGGGGTTGCATTTTGAGTGATTTGATAGCCCTTTGGTAAATCAGGATAAAAATAGTTTTTACGATCAAAATGAATACTTTTGTTTATTTTACAATTTAGAGCGAGTGCTGCTTTTAATGCCATTTCAACAACTTCGTTATTTAATATCGGTAACGTCCCAGGATATGCCAAGTCAATTAAATCAATATTTACATTTGGTTCAACACTAAAAGTATTTAAACTATTTGAAAAAGCTTTTTTATGGCTTTTTAATTCAACATGAATTTCAATTCCTATTGTTGGTTCTAACATTATTTACCACTCCTTAAATTGCACTCAATATAATTGGCTAATTGATAAATTTCTTGTTCATTATAATAAGCAGAAATAATTTGAATTCCACCTGATAAAACTTTGTTTTTAAAAATGGGCATATATAAAGCTGGATTACCAGTAATGTTTCCTAAATTTAAAAGTTCTTCTTGTTTATCATCCAAGTTTATTGGATTAATAAAATAATCAAATTCTTTAAACAATTTACCCATTGTTTTAGTTATCTCATTTTTTAATATAATAGCCTTATAATAATAATCGTTAATATTATTACCTGTCAATATGTATGTTCCTTTTAGTATAGCTTTTTTTATATCTCGTCCAAAAGCTTCTGTCCTTGTATTAATATAAAGTTCATCGATGTTAGTAAATTTTGGACTTGAATATCCAAAACGTATCCCATCAAATCTAGATAAATTACTACTAGCCTCAACATACATTATTATTTTATGAACTATATCAACATGTTTTAATATGGGGATATCTATGTATTCAACATTAAAATTATGTTCTTGTAGCATTTTAATCATTTTATTAAATTGGTTGTTTTCACTATTTAAGTTATTATTTAGTATAGCGATTTTTTTGTTTTTAATTTTATTTTCTACATTAAATTCACATAATAAATTATTTTTAAATGTAGTAGTATCATTTGGATCAAATCCTGAAATTTCTTTTAGTAATAATGCATTTTCAGAAATAGTTCGAGTTACTGGACCGATTTGTTCAAGACTTCCTGCTAATGAAATTAAGCCGTAACGGGAGACTCGGCCATAAGTTGGCTTCATTATTATTGCCTTATTTAGGCACAATAACTTGCTAGTTTTAGCACCAATATGACTCCCTAAAGAAAAAGGCACGATTCCATTACTCACAAGTTTTATACCACCATTTTTATTACCAATAGGTAGTCCGAATTCATCGATTTTAGTTTTTCCTACTATAATCATATTTTTATTTTTCACTGCATTTATCACTGTTGCATCGTAAACTGGTATAAACGTATCAAGTGTTTTTGATGATGCAGTTGTTTTCAAATCTTTTGTTACTATGTTATCATTAATAACTATTGGTAGTCCAAACAAAAGGTTGTCTACCTCATTATTTTCTAATTTTAATGCCTGCTTTATTGCATAATCTTTTGTTTCATATATATACGAACTTAAATTTAATTCGTTAATTTTATCATAAAATTCATTAACTAAGTCAATCGGCTTGATTTTTTTCTGCTTTAAAAGTTTATTAATTTCTTCGATTGGTAAGTTTAAATAATTATTCATTCTATCACCTTCGGCACTGTTATAAATCCTTCTAGTTTATTTTGATTATTTTTAAACACTTCATTTTTATCAATTGAGTTTACTTCTTTAAATTCATTAAAAATGTTATTGTTATTACTAGTATATATCACTTTTTCTTGATTTACTAATTCCATTTCTTTTATTACATTCATTTCTTTTATTAATGAATTTAAATCTTCAACATATTCTTTAACATCTTCATCAGTACTTCTTAACATAGATGATTTTAATAATTCTTTTATTTTTTTTTGTAACATTTTATCCTCCTAATATATATATATTACTTTTTAAACTATTACTTTCTTTATGAATAAAGGCTGCTATTTTATCATTAGTTTTTATTATGACTCTTATATTTAACCTGTTTTCAAAATTGCCCATTGCTTTATTAATTAATTCACTTAAATATAGCAATTCACTATTATTAAAAGTCCCACTATATAAAGTTATCTCAATATTTTGTATTTTGTTTTCATAATACAATCCTTTTGCCACAATACTAATAGTATCTTTTACTTTCTTTATGTCTTTTTCAAGTTTTAAAAATGCATTATAAACATTGATATCACTATCTAAAACATGATTAGAATTTAAATAATGGTACTCATAGTTAATTTTGTTTAATTCAACACTATCAATAGTAGTAATGCCTGCATATTTAATATTACCTGGTAACATTGAATTGGGTGAACTCAATACGTATGCCCCTATAACAATTTTTAGATCTTTTAATTCATCTTTTTTTCTTAAATATTTTATTATTTCATTCGCACTTGTTTTGATAAGTGGTTCTAAGGTTTTTTCATCAACTTCTTCATAATTATAACTACCAAACTCATTTTCATATGATTGGTATGGATTAAAAATTAACCCAATAGTAATTCCTTTTAAGTTATTATTTGGTGCCAAATAGTTTTGTTCATAAATACTTGACAAATAGTATGGTTTTATTTTTTTAGGCCCTACTTTTATAGTTTCGTGGTTATTTAATTTATCATGAGATAGTAACTGCTTTAATTCTTCTCTATTTAAATACTGTCCTTCTTGATATAAAGAATTTGTAGTTTTAAAGTAATTGTTAGATAACATCATGAAAGAAGTTTCAATATCATTAATGTCGTAATTATTTAGGTTGTTATTAACTACATAATTACCTCCTATTGATTTTTTATACGGAGACGCTATTTGATAGTATTCATTATCAAATTCCATTTCTATTTTTTTAAAATTTTCTTCTGTTTGTTTACAAGCAGTTAGACTAATTAGCATTAATATTATTATAGAAGTTTTTTTCATAACATCACCACACTATAATTATAACATGGATAAATTAATATATGAATAAAAAGATATGTTCATCCTTATTTAAGTTATATATTAAATAAAAAAAATGAACCAAACACAGTAATCCGTGTTTGGCTCAGTAGTCAAGACAAATAGTTAAACCATTTCTCTTGACTGTATTAAGTATATCATATTTATTTTATTTGTCAATACTTTTTAAAAAAATATTGAATTACGCTCTAGAATCATATTTTCCTTCTTTAGTAGAAACAATAATTTTTTCTCCATTTTTAATAAATAGAGGGACTTTTATTGTTAAACCAGTTTCTAGTACTGCATCTTTTGTTGCATTACTTACTGTGTTACCACGGACAGCTGGTTCTGTATTTGCTACTACATACTCAATTTTTTCAGGTAAAATAAGTCCTAATAGTTCATTGTTATAAAACAGCAACTCAACATTTAAACCTTCTTTTAAATAAAGAACCTCATCTTCTATTTGTTGTTTATCAATTTCGATTTGTTCATATGTATCCATATTCATGAAATTATATGTATTGCCACTGGCGTATAGAAATTGCATAGTAGTTTTATCAATACTTGCTCTTTCGATTTTAATACCTGCTGTAAAAGTATGGTCAGTAATGGCACCTGTGCGTAAGTTTTTCAATTTGCTACGAACAAATGCAGGACCCTTACCTGGTTTAACGTGCAAAAATTCTATTACTTGATAAATATTATTATTAAGTTTAATAGTCATGCCATTTTTTAAATCGTTAACATTTACCATATTATTCTCCTTTTAACACCTTTTATCTTTTTTCCCTATGTAATGTTTGTGTTTTACATTTAGGGCAAAACTTTTTTAATTCTAATCGTTCAGGTGTGTTAATTTTGTTTTTTTCTGTACGATAGTTTTCCTCTTTACATAATGTACATTGAAGTGTGATTCTTTCGCGTGCTTCGCTTTTTTTAGACATTGTTTTCCCTCCTTTAATCATACGTTAATATTATAGCAAATTATTTATAAATTTCAAAGAATTTTTTTGTTACTTTATAAGTCAATCTTTTGTTAACAGCAGATCTATAACCACTTTTGGAATAAATTGGTGATACATCTGGCGATATCACTACTAAAGACATTATTGGTTTATCAAAAGGGGCATAACCTCCAAAGGTATTACTATATGTTGCAGTATCGACAACGCCATCCATATTTGTATCTATAAAACTTTCACTTGTACCGGTTTTACCTGCTGGTTTTATATTAAGTGGCATATAACCAGCTCCTGTTCCATCACTTTTCATTACGTGCTCAAATCCCTGCTGTACTCTTTTTAAACTTTCATTAGTAGAACTTACTTTATTTAAAACTTCAGGTTGCTTATTATAAATTATATTTGTTAGACCATCTTTCGTTGGTTCGTAAACACTTTTTAACAAATGTGGTGCTATTCTATATCCCCCATTGGCTATTGTAGCGATATATTGTGCTAATTGAATAGGGGTATAAGTGTCGTATTGCCCAATTGAAAAATCTAATAAATGACCAGATAATAAGCTGTTTCCTTTATACCCTAGTCCTTCATTCGGTAAATCAACCCTAGTTTTAACTCCAAGCCCAAACTCTGCAAATGTTTTCCTATAAATATCAAATGCAGCTTCATCTACTGATAATGGTTTATTATATTCATATTTACCTTTACCAACTTTTATTGCTGTTTGAAATTGATATGAATTTGATGAATATTTTAAAGCAGCGACATCATCTATTTTACCTAAATAACGCCAAGAACACTTTTGGGGAGTTGCTGCTATTTTAATACAAAAGTCATCCCTTATTTCACCTGGTTTAATTACATTTTCATTAAATCCAACAATATTAGAAGCGCCTTTTACTACAGAACCCATAACAACTGAAGAACTAATTATACCAGGTGTATAATCGTATATATCATAATCTTTTCCTTTTTTGACAATTTGTTTGGCAGACATTGCAAGTATTTCACCAGTATTAGGTTCTGTGACTACTACAAATGAGCGATTATAATATTCAGTATTTGGCTCTTTTTTTGTAGCAATTAATTCTGATTCAATAATTTTATCTATTTCACGTTGTAATTCTATATCAATAGTAAGTACAATATCTTTTCCTCTTGTTCCTTCTTTTAATAATTTCATACTACCATCACTTAATAACTCATATACATTTTTTTCACCTTTTAAATAGTCCTCATATTGTAATTCCAAATAACTAATTCCGACACGATCATTCAAACTATATCCTTTTGATAAATAGTGCTCCTTTAATTCATATGGCAATCCCGCTTCACTACTAGAAACACTGCCTAATATTGACTTAAATGTACTTCCATAAGGATATACTCTTTCCCAATCCAATCTAGTATTAAAACCTTTTAATTTGTCGATATTTTCGGATATCATAGCATATTCCTCATCACTAACATTTCCTTTTTTTATTATTTTTTCAGAATAATAATAACCTTTATTCATTAAATAATATATGTATGCTGTTTTTTCATCTATTGTTGTAAACTCATCCAATTCTTCTTTTGTAATGCGCTCTAATTTTAACTCTTCTATATCATCTAATGTTAATTTACGTTCATCAAGTTTTTGCCATTCTTCATCTTTTATTTTAGATGTCGCTTTTTCAGGATTTTTATGAAGCCAGTATTCTTTTAAATTTCTAGTCGTTAAATCACTGTAATCAATATTTATAATTTTCGCAACTTTATACGCGATTTCTAGCTCTTCTTTTCTTGTGACATCATTCATTTTTTTATAGTAAATTACTTTTATCGGTTTATTATCAACTATTAATCTATGATGTCTATCATAAATTCGCCCACGTGGTGCGGTGGGACCCATAACAATGTTTTGGTTCAACAACTGTACTCTATTTTGATAATGATCATTTTTTATTACTTGAACAAAAAACAACTTACTAACCATTATTATATTTAAAATAATGATAATACCAATTAATATGCTATATCTTTTTTCGATTACTTCTTTAATATTTCTATATTTCTTGTAATAACTATATCTTAAATCGTTATGTTTTCTTCTTCTGTTCTTTTTATATTTCCACATTTACACACAACTCCCTAAAAATGTATATTTGTCACTTTGTTTATAACTATAGTGCTTATTAGAAATATTAAACATATTTTCGCATCCTTTCTTTTAACTGGTTATTTACACTCATATTATTAATGAAATTACATATGTTATTTTGAGGTGTTATTAATGAACGATTATTTAATAGAACAGTATGTGTCGAATCTAACAAAAGGTGAAATAAGTAATTTTGCTAATACAAATGGCATTACTTTAAAACAATCAGAACTAGACATCATTTATAATAGCATTAAACAACATTGGCGTACAATTGTATATGGTAATCCTAGGGGGATTTTAAATGACTTAAGAGAACAAATTGAGGAGCATACTTATAATAAAATAGAAGAATTATATATATCTTTTAAAAATAAATTTCAAAATTATTTATAATACTTTCTAATATCTTCAATTAAGTTGTCATTAAATTCTTTATTCTTAATCATTTCAATTTCAAATTTATATGGTGGATAAACTCTTTTTTTGCTATTATCATCTAGTGTTACATAAGGTGTTTCTAATATTTTAGGAACACCTTTTAATAATGGATGATAAATAACTTTTATTAAATTGCTAAAACCTAAAGTTCCAAGTCCTAAGTTAGCGTGTCTATCCTTTTTAGCACCAACTGTATTATAACTATCATTTACATGGATGCACGCTAATTTTTCAAGTCCAATTATTTTGTCAAATTGTTTTAATACATTATCGAAATCTTCAACTAAATATCCGGCATCGTTTATATGACAAGTATCTAAACAAACTTTTATTCTTTCATTATTTTTAACTCCATCAATTATTTGTTTGATTTCTTCAAAACTAACACCAATTTCGGTACCTTTTCCTGCCATTGTCTCTAATAATATATCAACTGTACTTTTATCATCCATAATAATATTAAGCGCGTTAATTATATTTTCTATTCCCTCTTCTCTTGGTAATTTAACATGACTTCCGGGGTGCAGGACTAATTTGTTTAATCCTAATTGTTCTACTCGCTTTATTTCTTCTTTTAAAAATTTTATTGCAAAATCGTATTTTGACCCACTACTTGCTAAATTTACTATATAAGGTGCATGAACTACTATATTACTTACATTAATTTTGTTAATGTTCATTAATTTTTTAGCCTCATTAGTCAATTCTTTTGAAATAGGGGATCTCATTGTATTTTGAGGTGCTCCTGTATAAATCATAAAAGCATTTGCACCGTAACTTAAAGCTTCTTTTACACTTCCTAATAATTGTTCTTCTTTTTTAAAGGATACATGTGATCCTATAATTAATTTTTCCATAATTCCTCCTTAAATTAATTTTGTTATATTATTTGCAATAATTTGTAATTTTGCAAACCTTTTTTCTACTTTTCCATCAATTTTTATGACATCTCCTTCTTGAATATGTTTGTTTTTATTGTGAGTTTTTGGGAATAAGACAATATCGATAGATGACATTTCATCACTTCCTACTAGAAAGCTCATTTCATCACCCTTTTTTGTTTTTATTGTTTTTTTCTTTTCAACATAAACAATAATTTTAATATATTTATCAAAATAATTTTCTAAATTATTTATTTCAACACAATCACAGTATTTAATTCTTAAATCAGTAATAGGATGATTACTGACAAAAAAACCAAATATTTCTTTTTCTAAATTCATTATTTCTTTTTTATTATACTCACCTACTGATATAATTTCTGGTTTTAAAGCAAATTTTGGATCTACGTCTTTAATTAATTCTCCATAATTAATAATAATATCTAAATTTGTTATTAAAGTGTTTCGATTTATTCCAAAATTATTAAAGCATCCTGAATTAATAAGGTTAACTAATATTTCCTTATTAATTATTTTGCCGTATAGCCTTTTTACAAAATCATATATATCTACAAATGGTCTTTTTTCACGTTCTTTTATAATTATTTCAGTCGCATTTATTCCAATGTTTTTTATAGTCGTTAGTGGCATTAATATACTGTTAGAGGTTATCTCATATTCATTTGAGCTAACATTTATATTTGGTTCTATAATATGAATGTTACTTTTTCTACATTCATAAATATATTCTTTTGTTTTTATTTCACTTCCGATTACATTGTTTAATAAAACTTTCATGAAAACAATCGGAAAATGTGCTTTCAAATAAGCCATTTTATATGCAATTATTGAATATGAAACAGAATGAGACCGATTAAAACCATACTCTGCATACTTACTAATCAAATTATAAACATCATTAGCAATGTTTAATGAATAGCCGTTTTCTAAACTTCTTTTTATAAAATTATGTTTTTCTGTTTTCATTTCATCTTCTTGTTTACGGCTAATACTCCTTCTTAATAGATCTCCCTCTCCTAGTGTATAATTAGCAATTATATTGGATATTTCCATTATTTGTTCCTGATATACAATTATACCATATGTTGGTTGCAATACTTTTTTTAATTTTGGATGAATTATATTTATTGTTTCTTTTCCATTTTTTCTTCTCAAATATGTATTTATATTTTTCATTGGTCCGGGTCTGAAAAGTGCATTAGCTGCTACGATTTCCTCAAAATTATTAGGTTTTAATTTTTTTAAAAAGTGTTTCATATCTTCTGATTCAAATTGGAAAATACCCGTTGTATTAACTTCTTTAAATATATTTAATGCTTTTTCATCATCTAGAGGAATATTATCAAATGTTATATCAATTTTTAAGTTGTTTTGTATATCTGTAATTATATTATTTATTAGTGTTAAATTTTTAAGTCCTAAAAAATCCATTTTTAGTAAGCCAATTTGTTCTAAGTAATCCATAGTATATGCTGTTGTATAAAATTCCTCATGTTTATTATCTATTGGTATTATTTCATCTAATTTTATATTGGACATTACAATACCAGCAGCATGTACTGATGTATGCCTTTTCAATCCTTCTAGCTTAACTGATACATTATATAATTCTATTAATTTAGGTTTACCTTTTAAATAAGATTGCAATTGCTTATTCTTTTTATAATTTTCCCATAAGGTAAATTTTGGATTAATCATTCTGCTTATATGATCAATAACACTTAACTCAATATTCATAGTACGGCCCACATCTCTAATTACTTGTTTAGCTCCCATTGTTCCAAATGTTATTATTTGGGCTACTTTCATATTCCCATATTTATTAATGCAGTAGTTGATTACCTCTTCCCTTCGATCATACTCAAAATCAACATCAATGTCCGGCATACTAATGCGATCAACGTTTAAAAATCTTTCAAAATACAAGTTATATTTTATTGGATCAACATCTGTTATTTTTAATAAATAAGATATAAGAGAGCCGGCTGCACTTCCACGTCCTGGACCTACTAATATGCCTTTTGTTTTTGCAAAGTTAACGTAATCTTGAACGATTAAGAAATAATCACAAAATCCTTTTTGCTTTATTACGTTTAACTCCTTATTTATTCTATCAATATATATTCTTGGAATTTCATTTCCAAATCGGTCTTTTAAGCCTTTTATACATAATTTTTTTAAATAAGAGTAACTATCATAATTATTAGGACAATTATACTTCGGGACCAATGATTGTTGAAATTTCAATTCAACATTGCATAATTCGTTTATTAATTCATTATTTTTAAAATCATTTTTATATTTTTCTTTAATGTTTTCATAGGATTTCAAATAATTATTATTTGTTTTACTTTTAATTTCTTCTTTTATTATGCCTTTTTTGATAGAAAGTAAATATTCAAAATATTTAATATCCCCTTTTTCTAAATAAAGTATTTCATTTATATAAATCAAGTTAGTGCCTGTTAATTGGTTTCGTTCATTTTCGTTTTTATAACCTTTAAAAATAAAACGAAATATATGTTCTAATTCATAGTATAAACTTAATGATTGGAAAGGTACAATACAAATTAAATCATCAAAATAGCGCTGCAAGATTTTAATTGTTAATTTATTAGCACTATTTGGTGTGTTTATTTTTATTAAATTTTTATACCCATTATAATTTTTAGCATATAATAATATCGGATTATTTTCAATGTTTACTTCCAACCCAATTATTGGTTTTATTCCACTTTTTTTACAAGCGTTATAAAATTCAATTACTCCATACATATTACTGTCCGATATTGCTAATACTTTTACATTATTATTTTTGGCATATGTTATTAAGTTTTCGATTGTGATCATGCTTGATAATAATGTATAATGTGTTTTAATATTAAATGGTATATAATTCATGTTACACCCCACTAACTTATATATACTAATATAATTATAACATCTTTTTATTTAAAAGAATAACAAAACAGTTATAATTATTGACTTGATTAATATATTGTGGTAAAGTTATAGAGCAAGAAATGATCTAGAAGGGAGTTTTATTATGGCAAAAAAGATTACAAGTAAAAAACCTTTGTTTGGAAATAAACGTTCTCATGCGTTAAATGCTACTAGAAAAATGCAAAGACCTAATTTACAAAAAGTTAAATTAGAAGATGGGCAAACAGTAATGATGAGTGCAAGAGAATTAAGGACTTTTAATAAAACAAATAAAACAATTAAAACTCAAATTAATGATGAGGTAAAATAAAACAAGACCATTTATTGTTCTTGTTTTTTTATGAAATTAATTACTTCTTTTATTGTTTCATTAAAATTGTTATAATTAACATCAAACCAAGTTACAGGCATTTGGTTATTAAACCATGTATACTGCCTTTTGGCATAGTTTCTACTTCTTTGTTTTATTAATTCAACACTTTCTTCCAAAGATTTTTTGTTTGAAAAATATTCAAATAACTCTTTATATCCAATAGGGGTCATCACCGCTTTAGTGCGAATTTGGGAATTGTAAATTTGTTTTGCTTCATCTAATAAACCAATACTAATCATTTCATCAACACGATTATTAATCTTATTATATAATATTTCCCTGTTTGTTGTTAAACCTATAAAAATCGCATCATAAAGCAATTTATTGCCACTATTGTTTGGGATGGTAGAACCACTTTTCAAATAATCTAGTCGTCTTTCAATGCGCCTCCTATTGTTTTTGTGCAAATTAGTATTCGGATCTTTTTGCAAAAGCATTTGATAAAGTTCTTCATTATTATATTGATTATAATCATTTCTCTTAATATTATCTATAAACTTATAATCATATAATGCCGCTTTTATATATAAACCAGTACCTCCAACTAAAATGGGGGTTTTTTTATCGTTAATAATTTTAGCAATAGCCTTTCTACATTCTTGTTGATAGTGATAAACTGTATATTCTTCGGTAATGTTTTTTATATTTATTAAATGATGTTTTATGTTTTCAGTTTCTTCTTTTGTTACTTTGGCGGTTGCTATATTAAGTTCTTTATATACTTGCGTACTATCTGCATTTATAATTTCCCCATTTAGTTTTTTAGCTAATTCAATTGATAGTTTAGTTTTTCCTACTCCTGTTGGACCAACTATAACAATTATTTTTCCCATAATTCCACCTACTTTATTAACATACTATCCCCAAATGAAAAAAACATATAATTGCTATTTATAGCTTCTTTATAAGCATTAAGCAATTGTTCTTTGCCAGCTAATGCACTAACTAACATTACTAATGTTGATTTAGGAAGATGAAAATTTGTTATTAACATGTCTATTGCTTTAAACTCAAAACCTGGATAAATAAATATTTCAGTAAATCCTTTGCACTCTTTAAATCTATTGTTATTTATTAATACTGTTTCTAAAACCCTAGCTGTTGTCGTTCCAACGCCAATGATTTTTTTGTTGTTTTTTTTGGCATCGTTTAACTTGTTTGCTGCTTCTTTACTCAAACTATAAAATTCCGAATGCATTTTATGTTCGTTTATTTTATCAACTTGAACTGGCCTAAATGTTCCAAGTCCTACATGTAAAGTTATTGGCACGATGTTTACACCTTTGTTTTTTATAGTTTCCATTAATTGTTCCGAAAAATGAAGTCCTGCTGTTGGAGCTGCAGCACTACCGATATTTTTAGCATACACAGTTTGATATCTATTTTTATCTTCTAATTTTGTTCGAATATAAGGTGGTAATGGCATTTCGCCTAACTCATCTAATATTTCGTATAAAACACCTTCATACATTAATGAAAAAGTTGCAAGCCCTTCTTTTTTCTTTTCAACACATTTTGCTTTTAATAATCCGTTACCAAAATCTATTACTGTATTTGTTTTTACCCTTTTAAATGGTTTCACTAAACATTCCCATACATTATTTTTTTTGTTTTTTAGAAGTAGTAATTCAATTACTGCTTTTGTTTCTTCTTTAATACCAGTAATTCTAGCTGGTATCACTTTTGTATCATTTATTACTAATACATCATCTTTATTTAAATAATTTATTATATCAACAAATTGTTTGTGTTCTAGTTGACCTGTAATTTTATCTAAAACTAATAATTTTGATGAATCCCTTTTAAGTATTGGTTTTTGAGCTATTAAATTTTCGGGAAGTTCAAAATCGAAATCAGAAGTTTTCATATATCACTCTACCTTTTTAATATTTAAATGTTTATAGGCTAAGTCTGTCACTACTCGCCCGCGAGGTGTTCTTTTTAAAAGGCCAATTTGCAATAAATATGGTTCATATACATCCTCAATTGTAGTTATTTCTTCTCCGATGCTTGCTGCTATACTTTCAATTCCAACAGGACCACCACTAAATCTTTCTATAATAGATTTTAATAAATTATAGTCTGTATCATCAAGTCCCAATTGATCTACTCGTAAACGATTTAAGGCCATTTTAGTTATATCTAAATCAATATAACCATCTTCTATTACTAGTGCATAATCACGAACCCTTTTTAATAATCGGTTGGCTATCCTTGGAGTTCCCCTACTTCTTGTCGCTATTTCTAATGCTGCATCATCATCAACACCACAATTTAAAACTTTACTAGTCCTTTTGACAATGTTTGTTAATTCTTCGACATTATAATAGTTTAATCTCGATACTATTCCAAATCTATCTCGTAGTGGACCGGTTAAATCACCAGCTCTAGTCGTAGCACCTACTAAAGTAAATGGTGGTAAATCAATTCGTAAGTTTCGAGTTGAGGAATCGCTTCCAACAATTATATCTAGCATAAAATCTTCCATAGCTGGATATAAAATCTCTTCTATAAATCTAGGAATTCGATGTATTTCATCAATAAATAAAATATCTCCTGGTTCTAGTGTTGATAATAGAGCTGCTAAATCACCACTTTTTTCTATTGATGGTCCACTTGCAGTTTTTATATTACCACCCATTTCATTAGCTATTATATATGCTAGTGTTGTTTTACCGAGGCCTGGTGGTCCATATAAAAGAACATGATCTAACGGTTCATTTCTCATTTTAGCTGCTTTCATAAAAATATTTAAGTTTTCTTTTAATTCTGTTTGACCAATATATTCTTGAAGTGTTTCCGGTCTTATTGATAACTCATTGTTGTCTTCATTTAATTTATCAGCACTCATTACTCTTTCTATCATTTATACACCACCTTACTTAATTAATAATTTTAATGATTCTCTCACTTGTTCTTCTAATGGTTTATTCGTATCAATCTTTGGGACAACCTTTTTTATGCTTGCATTTTTATAACCAAGAGATTTTAATGTTTCAATTAACTCCTCGTTACTTATATTCGTTCCAGATTCTTTACTGACTAATTTCCCTTTTAAGTCTAATATAATTTGTCTTGCTATTTTATCACCTATTTTAGGGAATTTTTTTAAATATAATATATTTTCCCTTTCAATAGCGTCGATCAATCCTTCAGGAGTTCCTGTTGCAAACATAGGTAGTGCAACTTTAGGACCAATTCCTTTTACACTGATCATTTTTAAAAACATTTCTTTTTCTTCCTTCGTTTTAAATCCGTATAAACTTAACTCATCTTCTCTCACTTGTTGATAAATATAAATTTTGTATTGTTCTCCTATTGTAAAACCATATGGATTTGGTGTGTTTATTATATATCCTAAATTATTATTTTCTAAAACTACATAACTACTTTCGATATTTGATACTTTACCAACTATATATTCATACATTATTATCACCTCTATAATTATATCATAAATTTTATAACTAAAACAAAAAGCGTAAATAAATGTTTTGGCAATTTATTTACACATATAAATTTTATTTATCAATGATTGTTTTAATAATGTATATTTCTAATATAATAAAATTAATAATATATACCCACATTAATAATTCATTAAATATACCTGTTGTATATTTTTCTATTAAACTAGGAATTGATTGGGGAATATTCGCATTTACAAATTTATATAATTCTGGTGAATTAATATTGTTTTTTAAGTAATGCATTATTCTAAAAAATATATCTAATGCACCAAGTGAATAAATAAAACTATGGAAGTTTTTAAAAAGAAATGTAATTGCTATTAGTACGATAAAAATTATTATTAACTCCATATTTCCTCCTACTTATTAGTTGTTAAAATATTTGATTTTGATTTTTTCTAAATTTTTATATAATTCAACATCATTAATATCACTAAAATTTATTTCAACTTCTACAATATTTTGTTTGTTTTCTGTTGTTGTTATTTCGATTATATTTTCTGAATCTTTTTCAATATTATGAATGTATTGTTTTATTATTGTTTTATTTTCGTAATTCTCCTCTTTTGTTTTTAGATTAGAAGCGCTTAACAAATCAAACACGTACGATGGAGTAAAAGAAAACACATTCTTAATATTTTTATTAGAAACATTTGACTTTTCTCCATTGACTATAGTATATAAATTTCCATTTTCAAAAAGATATTCTTTTTCTTTATTGTGGAAACTACTAATGTTTTCAAGTGTATAACCTATAAAATCCATTTGGACTGTTTGTTCATCTTTAATATAATAAATTTCATATTTAAATTCATAGTTTTCAAGTTGTTTATATTTTTCCAATACATTTATAGTTGGAGTTAATGGAGTTTTATTAGGTTCATTTATTTTTTTGGGGGAATATATTAATATAACACTAATCATGAATAAAAAATATATGGATAAAGTTAATATTGCTTTGTTTTTTTTGTTGTTTTTTGTTGTTTTTATAAAATTTATAATGTTAAATTTTTTCATACTTTACACCTAATCTAATATTTTACCTATTATGTTTTCACGATTTTGAAAGCCATTAATAAAATCAATTGCACTCATTTTCGTTTTTCCTTCTGGCTGCACAACTGTGAAAACAACTTCTCCGTTACCTACTTTTACTCCAAATCCATCTTCGTATATCCCGGTTATTTGTCCATCAAATTTATTTGAAAAATAACGATCTGTTGGATATGATTCCCACACTTTTAATATTTTACCACTAAAATAACAATACGCTCCAGGCCACGAATTTAATCCTCTTATTTGGTTATATACTTGTCTTTTAGTATTACTAAAATTTATTTTTTCATCTTTCCTTTTTAAATTAAAGGCATAAGTAGCCTCATGTTTGTTTTGTGGTATTTTGGGAGCAGTACCATTAAGTATATTTGGTAAAGTCTTTAATAACAAGTCTCTGCCTAAAACACTTAATTTATCATGCAAGGTCGATGCTGTATCTTTAAAATCAATTTCAATTTCTTCTTGACTAATAATATCACCTTGATCCAACTCATTATCCATGTGCATAATTGTAACTCCTGTTTTTTTATGACCATTTATAATTGCCCGGTGGATTGGTGCACCTCCGCGAAGTTTTGGAAGTAGTGATGCATGAACATTAATACACCCCAATCTTGGATATTTTAATATTTCTTCTGGTAATTTTTGGCCATAGGCACATGTAATTATTAAATCGGGTTCTAAAGACAAAATCATATTTTTATCAAGTGAAATATCTTCAGGTTGTAAAACTAATATTATATTTTTTTGTGCAACTTTTTTAACAGGTGGCACAATCATTTGATCTTTTTTTCCTTTTCTATCTGGTTGTGTTACAACTGCACGAATATCATAGTGTTCAATTAATCCTTCTAATATTGGTACACTAAATTCAGGAGTACCCATAAAAATTATTTTAAGCTTACGGTTTACTACAATATTACTATAATCCATCACTTATCACCCTAACTTTATTTTATCACAATTTTGTTAAAATAACTATATTTTAACAGGATTAATATCTATATCAACATATACTTTGTTATTACTTTTATAAAATTGCAATATATCAATTAAAATAGGTTTTAGTTTATTTGTATCTTTATATTTTACAACTATTTGCCAGTAATAAACATTGTTGATTTTTGGCATATTAGACGGGCTTGGCCCCAAAATAGTTATTTGCTTATTGCTTTTAATTTTTAAGTAATTGAATATTTTAGTAGCAGTTTCTGATACATTTGAATAATCTTTTCCTGAAATTTTTATTAACGTTAAGTTATAAAAAGGTGGATATCCCAATTGTTTTCTAATACTCATTTCTTTGTTATAAAAACCTAAATAGTCATTGTTAATTGCTGTTTTAATACTATAATGATCTTGATTAAATGCTTGAATAATAACTGTACCTGGATATTTGCTCCGCCCCGCTCTTCCTGATACTTGATTAAGTAGTTGAAATGTCCTTTCAGCACTCCTAAAATCCGGAATATTTAATGAAGCATCACCGTTTAACACTCCCACTAATGTTACTTTTTCAAAATCAAGACCTTTTGATATCATTTGTGTCCCTACTAATATGTTATATTTTTCTTTTTTAAAATCATTTATTATTTGCTCGTGGCTTCCTTTTCTAATTGTAGTATCCACATCCATTCTAATTACTTTAGAGCTTGGAAACATTCTTACAATCTCTTCTTCTAGTTGCTGTGTACCTAAACCATATTGACTAATATTTTTACTCCCACAAAGTATACACTTATGAGGTTTTTTAATAGTATAATTACAATAATGGCATTTCATGTCATTTACAGCCTTATGATATGTTAGTGGTATATCGCAATTAGGACATTTAATTGAATTACCACAATCATGACATGTTATTACAGTACTATATCCTCTTCTGTTTAAAAAAATTATTATTTGCTCATTTCTATTTAATGTTTCATTAATTTTATCAATTAAATCTTTGGATAAAATATTATAACCCTTTTTTATTTGTTTACGCATATCGATTAATTTAATATTAGGAATTTTATTATTTATTCTTTTTTGTAATTGCAATAATTTGTATATGTTTAGTTGTGCTCTTGTATAACTTTCTATTGATGGTGTGGCACTTCCCAGCACAAGTGGACATTGATGCGTTTTAGCACGCCTTATCGCTATATCAATCGCACTATATTTTGGAGTGCTTTCTTGTTTATATGTAGTTGAATGTTCTTCATCTACAATAATAATTCCTAAATTTGTAAATGGTGCGAAGATGGCACTTCTGGCTCCTATTGCAATTGAAACTTCCTTTCTTTCAATTTTACGCCACTCATCATATTTTTCCCCGATACTTAACCTACTATGTATGATAGCAATATTATTTCCAAATCTATTTTTAAAATTATTAACCATTTGTGGAGTTAAACTTATTTCTGGTACTAATACTATTGCTTCTTTATTTAATTTTAATACTGATTTTATTACATTCATATATACTTCTGTTTTACCACTTCCAGTAATTCCATGCAATAGGAATGGTGTAAAAGTATTGAGATTTTCTTCAATTTCTCCTACTACCTTTTTTTGTTCTTTTGTCAAAATTATATTGTTTTGTATCGGTACAACGTCTTCGTGTAATCTATAAATTTCTTTTTTCTCCTCTATTATTAAATTGTTTTTCAATAATGTATTTACTGCTGATATTGAAATTTTATTACATTCACTTTTTAAAACCTTTTTTTGTTGTTTTATTAAATTAATAATAACTTCTTGTTGCTTACTACTAATTTTATTTTCATTAAACTGAGAACTTAATAGTAAATAAATCACATATTTTTTACTCACGTTAAAGCCTTTTTTAGCTTTTAAAGCTTCCGGTAACATGATTTGATATGATGAAATAAGAGTTGATAAAGTTTTTTGGCTAATATATTTCCCCAATTTAATTAGTTCTTTATTAAGTACTGGTTCTTTATCAATTACTTTTATTATATCTTTTAATTTGTAATCATATTTTTTAGTTTTACCATTTATTTCCAAAATAAAACCTTCTAATTTAAGTTTTCCAAAAGGGACTAAAACTCTTTTACCAATTTTTACATCTTTTTTCAATTGATTAGGTACGTTATAAGTAAATGTCTGGTCAACTTGTTTTGCTTTTAATTCTACTAATACTTCTGCAACCATGTTATCACCTGTTATTTAATTATAACATGTTGGAAATAGATGAACAAATAAAAAAAGAACAAAATTAAATTTGTTCTTTATTTTTTTATTTTAAAATCTCAATTGCTGCACGCATTTGCAAATCATATTTAACCATTTCTAAACCACCAAACAATTTTAAAAATTCTTCTTCTTCCATTTGGTATTTTTCAGCTAAATTTTTCACCTCTTTTTGTGCTTCCTCATCTGTAATTTCAATGTTTTCTTGTTTAGCAATTTCTTCTAACATTAAACGATATTTAATGCGATTATTTGCTTCTGGTTTCATTTGTTCCTTTAATGCCTCTTCATCTGAATTTGTAAACTGATAAAATTGTTCTAAATTTAATCCTTGCATGCTTAAGTTTTCTTCATATTGACTTAACATTCTTGATAGTTCTTCTTCAATCATTATTTCAGGTATGTCAACTTCAACATCTTTCGCACACTCTTCTAATAATTCATCTATGTATTTGTTTTCAGATTCTACTTCTTTGCTTGCTAATATATTTTCTTTTAATTGATTTTTTAACGATTCTTCACTATCTATACCTTCTAGGCCTAAATCTTTAAAAAAATCTTTATTTAAGTCAGGTAACACTCTTTGTTTTACATCATTTATTGTAACTTTAAAAACAACAGGCTGACCTTTTAATTCTTCGGCGTGATAATCTTCCGGGAATGATAATTCAACATCTTTCTTATCACCTTTTTTAAGACCGATTAACTGCTCTTCAAATCCTGGTATGAATGTATTACTACCTATTTCTAATGAATAGTCTTCACCTTTGCCACCTTCAAAAGCTACGCCATCTTTAAAACCTTCAAAATTTATAATTGCAGTATCACCTAATTCAATCGCACCTTCTTTTATCGATAATTCAGCATAATTTTCAATTGTTTGATTTAATGCTTCGTCTACTTCCTTTTCTGTAACTTCAACCTTATCTTTTTTTATGTTTAAGTTTTTGTATTTACCTAACTTAACACTTGGCTTTAATGTTAATGTAAATTCAAATTCAACACCATTTTCATTAACATTTTTTAAATCTACATCTGGTTGTGCTACTATTTCTAAATCTTTATTTTCTTCTAGAAGTTTCACGTATGCTTCATTTAATGAATAATCAGCTGCTTCCATATATAGTGATTCAACACCATATTTTTTTAAGAATACATCTCTTGGTGCTTTACCTTGTCTAAATCCATCAATTTTAGCATTTTTATTAGCTTTTTCAAATGCATGATCTAAAGCTTCTTCCCAAGCTTTATCTTCAATTTTAATTGTTACTTTTTTAATATTTTTATTTTCCATTTTTTCCTCCCATACTTAATTAGTATATAATATTTTATAAAACATTACAAGTTATTATTTTTTGTATTTTAATATTAGTTGTTTTTTGTTTTCTAATGGTTTAACTTCTTTACTATATCCTAATATATTCATTAATTTCATGATTTCTTCATCTGAGTATAATGTCAAATCTAAATCTAATACTTCAGCTATAGCTTTTACAATATTTTTATGTTTTCTATTTACGTTAGTAATTTGCCTTTTTATTTTTGATAATTCTTGTTTAAAGTTTTCATTTTGATAACTTTCTAAACTTAAATCTAATGATTTATTCATCGCCTTCATAACATTTTCCTTTTCATCACGACTAGCTCCTCTTATTTTTTTCGTTTTACATTTTTCGCTTAATGTAATATTATGTTTCCCTATATATCCTTTTTCTTTATCGATTAAATAAACACTGTGCCCTTGGCGCTGACCTATATATAAATTCGAGTAATGCCAATTTTCTACTCCTGTTAAAGATGCGGTTCTAATTATAGTAACATTATCAAATTTATTTTCTGAATCTTGATGAATATGACCGGCAAAGACATAAACATTTTTTGCACGGTAGTATTCTTCTGGAAATTGATACTTTATTGCTTCCGCCAATGCCTTGTCTTTAAGTTTTTTACCTTCTGGGCTTTTACCGTGAGAAAAAACTATTAAATTATTTCCATATTCATAACACGTTGTATATCTTAAATCTTGATACGAAAATGATACATCGATTTTAGGGTCTTGTGTTATATTGTATATGTCATATATATTTGTAAATAAACTGAAACTAGATTTTTCATCATGATTACCCGGATTCCCTTTTATGATTATTTTATTAAATTTTTCTTTGAATGTTTCAATCATTCTTAAATATCCGATTTTACCCCACAAATAAACTTCTTTAAATCTAGTATCATTATACTGCGGGGTTCCAGCTGTTGTTTTATCATCAACAGTATCACTATTGTAATAATCATTTCCTATTCCTAATATTAAAGAGCTAGCTTTATGTTTTTCTTGATATTCTAAAATTTCAAATGATGTTTTCTTTAAACGCCACATCGCTTGTTTAGTAGAGTAATCTTCAAAATCAACAATAGAACCTAACTTTCCTAAATGTAGTTCTAAACCTGGACAAACCATTATTAAATTATCATTCAATTGTAAATTCTTTTTTGTAGGTTTTAGTTTTTGATTATTTTCGAAAAAATCAAATGGAGTGATTTTTCTCGTTTTTAAATAATTGTCTAGCCACTCATCACATTCTTCTTTAGTATAGTATAAAAAAGCATTTTTTCTTTTACCAATAGTAATACTAAATTTTTCATTTAATATTACTTCAACACTTTTATCACCATCTGCGTTTTCAATTTTAACTGGTGTTGTCCAAGCACCACTAGTTATATTTCTAACTTCATACCGACCAGGGTTAAAGCCTAAATAAGTCAAAATAAAAACATCATCACTCAATTTATTTATTATTTTTTTTCTTATTAATTCTTTTGAATCATTTTCTAAATCAATACCAAAAACTGGTTCATAATCCTCATTTGGTATTGAAAGTGTCCTAATAATAGTATCGGTAGTTAACTTAAAGTTCTCAACTTCTTTATTTAATTTTATTTCTTTTTTATTGCTTTTTATTAATTGATCAGTTTTCTCACAATATTCAAATAAATGTTGTATATTGACCGCACTCATTAATAAGTTTTTAGATTGCTTGCTTAAATTAGCTGGTGTTATTTCTTTTTCTTCTAGTTCGAAATAAATTTTTGCTCCTTCATCCCAAGTTTTAATTAATTTTTGGCTTTTTAATAATTTAATATACATTATTAAAGTTAAATTATATTTGTTTTTCAAAAAATCACTCCTTCATTATAAAAAAAATAGAGCCCATTAATTAATTTCTCTATTTTTAATAATTTTAAATTTATATAATCGCTTCATGTAACCACCTATAAATAAATTATATCAGTTTGTTGCTTTTTGTCAATAAAATTTTTGTTTTTTTAAAAAAAAGAAAGCATAAACTTTCTTAAAATATTTCAATAACTTTAACTTGATATTTACCATTTTGGCTATCAACAGTAGCAATTTCGCCAACTGTTAACCCAGTAATAGCTTGCGCTATTGGTGATTCATTAGAAATTTTATTTTGAAATGGATCTGCTTCTTTATTTCCTACAATAGAATACACATCAATGTCGCCATCTTCTAAATATTCTAATTTAACTTTATTACCTATAGCTACTTTATCTGTTTTAACATTTTTAACTATTATCGCTTGTTCAAGTGTAGCTTCTAATTCGCGAATTTTACCCTCTACCATTGCTTGTTCATTACGAGCAGAGTCATATTCTGCGTTTTCGCTTAAATCGCCTAAAGCACGTGCTTCTTTCAAAGCTTCAATAACTTCGGGCCTTTTTTCTAATTTTAAATACTCTAGCTCTTTTTTTAGCTCTTCATAGCCAACTTCTGTTAAATATATTTCTTTTTTATTCATAGTTTTAATCACCTCTCAAATTAAGCTTAACACATAATACTATATATTATTATTTTTGTCAAATAGTATTTAAGACTTAAATTATTTTACTCAACTTTATTGAAAATATTCATGTTATTTTTTTCCTAATTAAATAATTTGGTTTTATTTTTTTATTTATTTTTATTTTAACAATTTGTAAAGGATGTCTAGCTACTTTTATATTTTTACCGTCTTCATCATATATTTTTTTTATAATACAATCATTTGGTTCCGTATTAGGACCAAAAACAGAGACAATATCCCCTTCTGAAAAATAATTTCTTTGTTCAACAGTTGCTAAATTACTCTTTTCATCGTAGTCTAATACAACTGCTAAAAAATCTTGATTAGATTTCTCGGTTCTATTAATGTAATATTGATAATCTTTATTGCATGTAGTTATAAAAAATTGATCGATTGATTCCCTGTTAGCACATCTGCTTAATATTTTTTCATATTCTTTGTTGTATTTGTAATTAGTTGGATTAGTGCAGTACTCATCAATTACTTTTCTGTATGTTCCCACTACTGTAGCGATATAATAAATTGAACGCATTCTACCCTCAATTTTAAAAGAAGCAATGCCCATATCAATCATTTTTGGAATGTGTTTTAACATTATTAAATCTTTAGTACACAATGTAAAGTTTTTTTCTTCGCTAAGTACCTTATTGTTTTCATCTATTAAATTAAAATTCCACCTACATATTTGGCTACAACCACCGCGATTTGCATCCCTATTAGTTAAATAGTTTGATAATACACAACGACCACTAATCGATGCACACATTGCGCCATGAATGAATGTCTCTAATTCTATATCAACTTTATCCATAATTTCAGATAATTCTTTTTGACTAGTTTCGCGGGCCATTACTACCCTCGATATTCCTTGATCTTTCCAAAATTTTACAGCCTCATAATTTAGTGCTGATTGTTGTGTTGATAAATGAACTTCCAAATTAGTTTCTTCAAGTGCAGTTTTAATAACTCCAGGGTCACTAGCGATAATCGCATCAACATTAGCTTTTTCTAATTCTTTTAAATAGTTTGATAGTTGTGCTGCTTCTTCATTATGTAAAACAATATTAACTGTTACATATACTAATTTATTCAATTTGTGAGCATACTCTGTCGATTTCTTTATTTCTTCAATCGTAAAATTTGCTGCATTAGCACGTAGCCCAAATAAAGGGCCACCAATATAAACTGCATCTGCACCATATAAAAATGCCCATTTTAATCTTTCAAAATCACCAGCTGGTGCTAATAACTCTGGTTTTTTAATCATTACACTTCACCTTATATATTGTTTCTTTATATAAAAATCCTTTATCAATGTTTTTATACATTTCATTTATTTTTTCCTCATAATTTTTAACATTAGAATAATTTACATTGTTAAAATAATTAACAATATTAATATATTTTTTATCATCAATTGAAAAACTATTTAATAATACATATTGTAAACCTTCTTTTTTTAACTTTAAATACTCAGGCAATCCATTTATTATATTGGATGAGTAAATAACAGTACCATTATTATCGTCTATTATTTGAAATTTATTTTCTTTATTTTTCATAAAATAGTTATTAGTTTTTTTATCAACATTAAAATGATTTAAGTAATTGTCAACCAAATGCCTATGTGATGCAAACATGGGAGTGTAACCAAATAAAGGTAATATAAACTTCATCTTACTATTTTTTAACATTTCTTGTATTTCTTTATATGTTATTTCCGAAGATAGCAATCCATACTTTACTCCAATACTGTTATAATAGTTTGCAGTAGTATAATTAGTAACAAAATGTTCTTGTGCCCATACTAAATTATACTTGAATCGATGTCGTTTCCAAATATTAAGGATTGCTACATCATAATAAAACACTCCTTCTACTTTAAGTTTATTAATTTTACACATTACTTCTTCTATTTTTTTTATATCTTTATTTTTATAATTTTTATTTAGCGAAATAAATAACTCCTTGTTATGTTGCTCTAAAAATTTTGCTATATCATAAATTTCATCTAATGTAAAATAATTAGGAAAGTTTATGCTTAAATCTTTAATTCCAATTAAAAAGGCATCGCTTGTTTTTATTAATTTTTTTATCATATCCTTGTTTTTAGGAACAGTCATTATTTTAGACATATAAAACACTCCTTAAATTAGAAATAAGTAGTTAATTTCTACTTATTTTTTTCACTTATACTTATACCATCTCCAATATTAATGAAGACGGTAGAAAATTCTTTGTTATTAGTTAAAAAACTTTTATAACTATTAATCTTTATAACTAATGATTTTAATCTTTTATTTTTAATATTATCAACATTATTAGTTAAACCATGGAAATTAATATTATCTGTAATAATTATTCCTTTGTCTTTTAAATTGTTTTTAAATTTCATAAAAAACTCAATATTTTTACTTTTAGCGGCATCAATAAATATCAAATCAAATTTATCTTTTATATTTATTTGTAAAGCATCCGCCAATAATACATTAACTCTATTTTCTAAGTTCATGTTTTTGATATATTCGATTGATAATTGATATCTACTTTTATCCTTTTCAATAGAAGTTACAGTAATGTTTTCATCAACTAAAGCCATATTTATAGCAGAATAACCGATAGCAGTACCAATTTCTAGTATGCTTTTTATATTGTTATCTTTAATAAATTTTAGCAAATATTTCAAACTTTCATCTTGCATAATCGGTATATTATTATTTTCAGCGTATTTTTTTATTTCATTTAATTGCATGCTGCTAATATTTTACTTTTTTCTAAATGTTCCCGATGGGTTTTTGAAAATTGGGTTTTTTTATTGTTTGGATCGCATACGTTTGCTAAAAAATAATAATATTTTGTATTAGCTGGATAAATAGTTGCATATATGCTTTTTTCCCCTGGTGAATTTCCAGGTCCTATTGGTAATCCTGGATATAAATATGTATTATATGGTGAATCCACTGCATTATCCTCATCAGTGTAAATCATTTTATGTTCATTTATTACATATTTAGTTGTTGCACAGCTTTGTAATAATCCATTTGTTTCGTAATTATTAGGACTCAACCTATTATAAAAAACACTTGCTATAATCGGTCTATCTTCATCTAAGACAGCTTCATGTTCAACAATGCTGGCCAAAGTTAAAATTTCATGAAAAGTATATTGACTCTTTTCAATATCTTTTTTATATTTATTATATATAATTTCTAATTGATCTAACATTTTATAAGCTATATACTCAGGTGTTACTTCTTTATTAATTAATTCGTAAGTAGATGGAAATAAGTATCCTTCTAAGGGATAACGTATTCCTTTTTTTAGGATATCTTTTGATATCATTTCATATTTATTGATTATATCTTCAATAAATTTTTCACTATTCCAAGTATTCATAATTTCTTTTTTTGTATTATTTGTTACATTAGATGCAACTTCAGCTATTTCTTCCAAATAATAACCTTCAGGTATTGTTATATTAATTGATTCAGTGCTCGTCGTACAGTTATCGCTTAGTTTTTCAACTATCTCTTTAACTCCCATGTTTTCACTTAAATAATATTTGCAAGCCTCTACACTTGTTGGTTTATTAATTTTTATATATAATTTATATGCAATTTGAGATCTTATTAAATTATTATCTTTTAATATTTTGTCAATACTTAAATATGATGAACCTTCACCAATTTCTATTTCCTTCATTCCTGCATCTTTGCTAACAGGACTAATTAAATAAAAATAAACTCCAATAGTAATTAATATTATTGAAACTACAAACCCTAAGACAATATTTTTTTTATTATACATCTAGTAAAAATGAGCTTATTGCTCATTTTCCTCACTTTGTACTTTTGCTTCTTCTTGGATTTCGTTGAATATAGTTTCAATTATTTTCCATTCTTTATCGCTTTCAATAGGTTGTAGTAATCCTTCTTCTTCCTCTGGGTTATAAATTGCTGCATAAACTTTTGTATTTCCTTCGTCATCTATAGTATTATCAGTATAAACAATGTAATTTTTCCCTGTTTCCTCTGATTCAAAAGTAAATAAAGCCTCGCATTCTATTTGTTGGCCTTCATCATCAACAATCGTAAAAGTCATTCTTTCTTCCATATTATCTTCCTTTCATTTTATTTAGGTATGTTTGCAATATAATTGCAGCAGCTAGTCCATCAACTTTTTGTTTTCTTTTATTTCGAGATAAATCAGCTTCTAACATGTAATTTGTCGCTTCAATTGTTGAACGTCTTTCATCTTGCAAAATAATTTCAACGTTGAGGTTTTTCTCTAATTTTTTTGAAAACTCAATTGTTTCCTGAGCACGAGCACCTAATGTATTATTCATATTTTTGGGGAGACCTAAAACAATTTTCCCAATATTATTGTCTGTAATAATTTGTTTTAGTTGTGGTATTATAGAACAATAGTCATTTTCTTTAAACTTAATAGTTGTTAAAGGCGTTGCTATTGTGTTTGTCAAATCTGAAATTGAAAGTCCTAATGTTTTCGTTCCTAAATCAATTCCTAAAATTCGCATTTTATTTATAATTTTTTACTAAACATTCCAATATTTTAGTTCTATCAAATTTAGTGATTTTATTTCTTGCTTCTTTATGACTAGAAATATAACCTGGATCTCCACTAATTAAATATCCAACAATTTGATCAATAGGATTGTAACCTCGCTCTTCTAAAATTTCAATTACCTCCCTAATTGTTTCGCCTATTAAAGCTTCTTGAAATGTATCACTTTCATAAATTTTTGTTTTCATTTATTTCACTCCCTATTAATACACTTTTATTTTATCATTATTTAATATCTTTGACAATAGTTTTAACTTCTTCAATTATCTTTTGAACATTTATTATTGATGAGCCACCGCCTTGGGCATATGTTTTACTTCCACCACCACTACCATTAGACTCAATAGATGCATTTTTAACAATTTCACCACAGTTAATAATGCCTGATAATTGTTTGTCTGCTTTGGCAATGTAATTTACATTATTATTTCTTATGTTAGCAATAAATATAAAACTATTTGAAATACGATTCGATAAAACGTTTATAACTTCTTTTAAAATGTTGTGATCATAATTTTTTACACTCATAATAATTGTATTGATATCATTGTATTTTTTAATGTTTTTTTCAAACGTGTTTAATTCGGAAATTGCTTTACGTAGTTTAGATTCCTCATATCTTTTCTCTAATGATTGCACCTCTTTTTTAACATATTCTAACTCGTTTTTATTGAATATAACGTCCTTATAATTTAGAGGTTTATCATGATTAATTTGAATGTTAAATTGTAATTCGATTCCTTCCTCTTTTGCTTTAGCAATTGTATTTTTAGATTTCTGAAGTAATTTAATCATTCCGTCATTATATGCTTTTATTGCATCAAATAGTTGACTTTCAATGTTTTTATCAGTTGTTGCTTCAATCCTATAAATATTATTTCCTTTGCTTTCAATGCTTTTTATTGCGAATTGGTTAATATCAGCTGTGTTTTCAACATGTGTACCACCACAAAGTTCAATAGAATCAGCAATAGTTATTACACGTACTTTATCTTCATATTTATTTTCAAATAATGCAACGGCACCTTTTTCTAAGGCTACTTCAATTGGTAGGGTTTCAATTTTTGTTGGTACCTTCTTGTTAATTATATCATTAACAACTTTTTCTACTTTTATTACTTCATCATCGTTTATTTTATTGTCATATGTAAAATCAAATCTTAACGTCTTATCATCTACTTTTGAACCAGCCTGCATAACATCTTGTCCGAAAACTTTTTTCAATGCATATTGTAGCAAGTGAGTAGCACTATGGTTTTTCTTTATATTTTCCCTTGTTATTTGATCGATACTAGCTTCTACTATTTTTTCTGTTTTTAACTCACCTTCAAATTGAACAAAGTGAAAATGTTGTCCATTAGGAGCTTTAAACACTTCTAAAACTTCTAATTGTTGGTCGTTTATTTTAATTATTCCACTATCAGAAATTTGCCCTCCTGATTCTGCATAAAAAGGTGTTTTTTCCAGTGCTATATAACCTTCTTTATCCAAAATTGGTACTAAATTATTTCCATCGAATAAACCGATAATTTTTGTCGAAATTGAACTTTTGTCAAAACCAACAAACTCACTTTTTTCATGAAAATTAATTAAATCTTCATTTTGGACACTCATACTACTAATTTGTAAGCGCGCTTGTCGTGCTCTTTCTTGTTGTTTTTCCATACTTAAATCAAATTCTTTTTTACATACTTCATAACCTTTTTCTAGGGCTATTTCTTGTGTTAGTTCAAATGGGAAACCATATGTATCATATAATTTAAAAGCTTCTTCACCGCTTATTTGTTTACTTTGACTAGAATCCATTAATTCATTTAATTTTTTTTCACCTTCTATTAAAGTTTTTAAAAATAATTGTTCTTCTTTTTTGACTTTATTTGAAACTTTTTTTACATGGTCTTTTAAATAAGGGAAAGGTTCTTCCATAATTTGTACGACAGTCGGTACTAATTTATATAAAAATGGTTCCGTAATATTTAAGTTTTTGCCATGTCTAATTGCTCTTCTTAATAATCTTCTTAAAACATAGTCACGTCCAGTATTACCAAAATTTGCGCCATCAGAAAGAGCAAAAGTAATTGTTCTAATATGATCAGCAATTACTTTAAATGCAACACTACCGTCATACTTTTTATTACAAAGTTTTTCTACTTGTTCTATTACAGGGTAAAATAAATCTGTCTCATATATATTATCAACATTTTGTAAAATAGTTAATATTCTTTCAAGCCCCATTCCAGTATCTATATTTTTACTTGGTAACTCTTCGTAATCTTGTCGCTTTATCCCATCCTTAGCGTTATACATGCTAAATACATTGTTCCATATTTCAATATATCGATCATTTTCAATATCTTCTTTTAACATTTTAATACCAAGATTATCAGGATCATAATTTGGTCCTAAATCATAAAAAATCTCACTACACGGCCCACTTGGTCCCGGCCCTATTTCCCAAAAATTATCTTTCATTTTAATAATTCTATTTGAATCAACCCCAACTTTTACCCATGCATTAAAGGCTTCTTCATCAGTAGGATAAATCGTTATATATAATCTTTTTGGATCAAATCCTAACCATTTATTACTTGTTAAAAATTCCCAAGACCATTTTATTGCCTCATCCTTAAAATAATCACCAATAGAAAAATTTCCAAGCATTTCAAAAAATGTTGCGTGTCGGGCTGTTTTTCCAACATTTTCTATATCGTTTGTTCTAATACACTTTTGACTACTAGCCATTCTTTTATTATTTGGTACAACAGAACCATCAAAAAACTTTTTTAATGGTGTAACCCCTGCATTAATCCATAATAAAGTCGGATCATTAATTGGGATTAATGATGCACTTGGAATAATGTCGTGGTTTTTTGTTTTCCAAAATTCAAACCACATCTGGCGCATTTCATTATGCGTTATTTTAATGTTTTTTTTATTGTCTTTATTAAAAATTTCTTGTACTTTTTTTTCTAAATCTTTTAAAGTACCATCGTTGTTAATAATATAATCATATTTATCATAATCATCTAAATCAATTTCTGATATATGCTGTTGCTCTGTTTTAGATAATGTAGTTTTGATGTTTGGCCGAACCATTGAAACGGAATAAACATTATCAAATTTTTCTTTTATTATATCTATTTCAATTTTATATCTAGCATCACTTATTGTAATTACATCAAAAAATTTTGAATAAACCTTTATATCAGAACACATCTTTTTAATGAAAAACAATTCATCAATTTCTTTTCTGATTAAATCTGTTCCTAAAAATTGAAGTAATGAACGCGGTTTTGTTTCTTCGCTCCCATCCCAATTACTTATGTTTTGTGCCATTTCTTTAAGATATGAACTGTATTGCAAATTAATGTGTTTTAATTTTTGTTCACTACAAATTTCGCCTATTATTTGAGCTACCGTATCTTTTCCTGTTCTTGCTTTGCCTGCTAATATATATATTTTAGGTTTTTTATTTTTTATTTCCATAAAATTCTCCTTTACATTAATTACCGTATCGTGTTGAAAACCATCCACCTTCTGGTGGTAATTTTATTACGGAGTATGGATTTATAGCATAATTACCAAAACTCCAGAAATCTTGTGCATAAGTACCTCTTGCAATTGCAAAGTGTAAATGAGGCCCAGTAGTACACTTGTCAACTCCGCCTGCCCATCCACCAACAGTTCCTATTACGGTGTCTCGACTTACTACATCATTAAACCTCACATATATATTTTGCATATGCATGTAACGTGATGCATACGGTACACCATTAATATTATGTTGAATAGTTACATAGTTGCCACCACAAGATGATCCCCAAGTAATATCCACTACTCTTCCATTGGCTGTAGGATATATATTTTCACCGGCAATTCCGCCGATATCAACAGCACGATGTCCAGAATAGCAAAGCCAGCCACAAGTAATTCTACCTCTCAATGTTGGACGTGCAAATGAAACATCCCTATTAATTTTTATACATTCACTTAATATGTCGGATGGTTTACAACCTAATCTTTCATAATTTTTTATTGTTTTTTTTGCATCCGCTATTTCATCAGATAATGATTGTGAATTTTTATATAACAAATTAACTTGATCTCCTAGTTTAACTTGTTCATTTAGTAATTGTTTTTTCTTTTCTAAAATATCTTTCTGATGTTTAGAAAGTTCAATTGATTTTTGTTCTTGTGAAATTATCATTTCATTCATCTCATTAATTAAGCGATTATTATGATTAGTTAGTTGTTCTACTATTGCCAATCTATAAATAAAATCTGTCATACTATTGGCACTAAAAGCATATTCTAAATAAATGTTTTCGCCTGTTGATAATTGAAAAAAACTCATAAGTTCTTTTATTTCGTCATCTTTCCCTATAATCTCTTCATTTAATCGCAAGATATCGTTATTTATATTTAAAATTGTTTTTTCAATAGTTACAACTTCATTATCAATTTGGACTACATTATTTTTTATTTCATTTATTTTGCCTTCTGTTCTATTTTTGTCATTATTAATTTTTCTTAACTCATCTTCTATTGCTAATAATTCGTTATATAAATCTCTTAATGTCTTAGAACTAGCATCTACAGTATAAGAAGTCATAAAAAGTGGCATCAAAAATATCACCATTAAAATAAAATATCCAATCTTCTTCATATAATCACCTCTTACATATATAACATTATATCAAAATATAATATAAAATACTATTCTTATAAAAAATATAATAATTTATTTAATTAAAAAATATGGGGTTTTATTCCCACACTTTTAAATAGTCATCAATTCTTCTTCTTTTGTATTTAGTTTTTCATCTACTATTTTATTATATTTATCAATTAAATCTTGAACATTATCCATACCATTTTTTATTTCATCTTCTGAAATATCAAGTTTTTTTACTCGATCATTTGCTTCCTGTCTAACTTTACGTAGTGCGACTTTGCAATCTTCAGACATAGCCTTTACTTGCCTTACATAATCTTTTCTAGTTTCCTCAGTTAAAACTGGAATATTTAAAATAATAGTCTCACCACTATTGTTAGGTGTTAGTCCAATATTTGATTCAAAAATCGCTTTTTCTATTGCACCTAATGTTGCAGGATCAAATGGTTTGATATTTAATTGTCGTGCTTCTGGAATTGAAATTGTTGCTAATTGTTTTAATGGTGTATCAACACCATAGTAAGAAACAGTAACACCATCTAAAATGGCTGGATTAGCTCTCCCTGCTCTTATGTTAGCAAATCGAGATTCCATAGTCTCAATCGCTTCATCCATCTTTCCTTCTGCATCTAATAAAATATTTTCCATAACTTCATCCTTTCATACTATAATTATAGTATATTAATTTATTATAATCAAGATTTTAAGTATTTTCTTATGTTTTTAAACTGTGGGTCTGTTTCTAAATTCGTTTTTTTAAGTTCTTCAAATAATTTTCGTTGAGCCCTATTTATTTTTTTAGGCACATCTATTTTTAAGACTACATACATATCCCCTTTACGACGTGAATTGACATCTTCAATACCTTTACCGCGTAATCGGTGCTTATCATTTGTCATACTACCGGCTGGAATGGACATAGTTACTTTGCCCGTTAATGTAGGAATATCTATTTTAGCACCTAAAACGGCATCTGTTATTGTTATTGGCAATTCTAAATAAATATCATTACCATGACGTTCAAATAAGGGATGTAAATCTACAACAAACTCTAAATATACATCTCCATTTGGACCACCATTAGTACCAGCTTCTCCCTTTTCTCGTATTCTTAATTGATTACCAGTATCAACACCAGCCGGTATTGTTACTTCAATATTTTTTAATTGTGTTTGTTTTCCACTGCCTCGACAACTAGAACACGATTTTTCATATGAGGTGCCTTTACCTAAACAATTATTACAAGTAGTTCTTGTCATAAACGTTCCAAACATTGTCCTCTGCTCTGTAGTCACTTCACCACTTCCGTGACACACAGAACAGTTTGACTCACCATATCCACCTTTACCTTTACATTCTGTACAGTTTTCATCAACATTTAACTTTAAATTCTTTTTAGTACCAAAAACTGCTTCTTCAAAAGTAAGTTTCATTTCTACCAGTGTATCACGACCTTTTCTAGGTGCGTTTCGATTTGAACGACCACCCGTGAAAAAGTCACCAAAACCTCCTCCAAATATATCTCCAAATATATCCGAAAAGTCAAAGTCAAAATCTTGAAAACCACCACCTGAAAAGGCCCCGTGTCCAAATTGATCATATTGTCTTCTCTTTTGTTCATCACTTAAAATAGCATATGCTTCTTGCGCTTCTTTAAATTTTTCTTCGGCATTTGGTTCTTTAGATACATCGGGGTGATATTTTTTTGCCAACTTTCGAAAAGCACTTTTTATTTCATCCATAGAAGCATCTTTATTAACCCCTAAAATATCATAATAATCCCTTTTTTCCATTTGACACCTACTTCCTATTTTTTATTAAATATTCAAATTGATCCAATGTATCACTAAATTCATTTACTGCATTTTCAATTACGTAAGCTTTTGTTAAATCTACATCTACTATTTTCAACAATTCTAATGGATGATCACTATTTCCAGATTTTAAAAATTTTAAATAATTTTCAATTGCATTATCTTTTTGTTTTTTTATGTTATTAACTATAGTGCAAGCTGCTGCTAATCCTGTTGCATACTGATAAACGTAAAAACTTCGATAAAAATGCGGTATTCTTGCCCATTCATATTTTATTTCATCGTTTACAAAAACATCATTACCAAAATATTTATCATTTAATTGATAATAAATTTGCGAGAACAATTCATTAGTTAAAATCTCATTGTCAAGGGCTTTTTGATGTATGCTTATTTCAAATTCAGCAAACATTGTTTGTCTAAATAATGTGTTTTTAAATAATTCCAGTTTACTTTCTATAATATTAATTTTTGTTTTTTTACAATTAGTATTTTCTAGCATATAATCATATAATATTAATTCATTAACTAAGGATGCAACTTCAGCTACAAATATTTTATATGATGAATCTTGATATTTATTGTTTTCACTAGAAAAATAACTATGTATAGAGTGGCCAAGTTCATGTATTAATGTAGAAACATCATCTAATTTATTTTGATAATTCATTAGTATGTATGGGGGACTATCATAACATCCCCAAGAGTATGCCCCACTTTTCTTCCCTTTGTTTGGATAAATATCTATCCATTTTTCTGAAAAGGCCATGTTTATAACTTTTATATAATCAGTTCCAAAAATACTCAAAGCATCTGTAATAATTTGACGTGCTTCTTTGAAGCTATAATTAGATACTTGTTGTCTTACAATAGGAACATGCACATCATATAATGTTAATTCAGTTAGTTGCAATGTGTCTTTTTTTAATTTATAGTATTTATGAATTTCATCTAAATTATCGTTAACTGTTTTAATTAAATTTAAATATACACCACTACTAATATTACTATCAAAAAGAGAATGTTCCAAAGCATTTTTATATCCTCTTATACTAGCAATTGTATTGTTTTTTTCTACTTCACTTGCTAATGTTTCGGCTAATGTATTAATAACACTTTTATATCCACCATATAAAGAATAAAACGCATTTTTTCTAATATCCCTATTAACAGATTTTATATATTTATTATAATTGCTATTTGTTATAGCAACTAAATTATTATTTTCATCTTTAATACTCTCGAATTTTAAATCAGCATTTGTAACTAAATTAGATACATTAGTTGGAATATTTAATATTTTGCTTAAAGAAGACAATATTTTTTCCATATCTTCTGATAATATATGATTTTTATATCGAAATATTTCTTTAATCATTCTTTCGTATTGTTTTAAGTTTGAATTTTGAGCCATGCACTCTTCTACCTCATTATAATCAACTTTAATTAATTCTGGTATTAAAAATGAAGTCACTTCTAATATCTTAGTGTTTAAATTTTCTGCTTTTCCTTTTATTTTTTGATTTTCAACATCTAGTGTGTTTTCATCACTTTTCATATTGGCAAAAACATACAATTTTGATAATCCTCTTTGCAACGCTATATAATCATCTAAAATATTAAGTAAATTATTAGAGTCAAGCAAGCTTTTCCCTTTGTAATTTAAAAAATCATTAGCTTTTTTATCCAGTTTTTTATATTCAATAAACCAATCGTCAATTGAATTATACATCAAACTTAAATCCCACTTATAATTAATATTAACTTCTTCTCTAAGTTTTTCTGTTTTCAATATTGTTCTCCTTTGCATAACGAATGTAGAAGTCATTTGACTTCTACATTTTATTTTTCTTCAAATTCTGCATCCATTACGTTGTCATCTTCTTCATTAGATGCTTCAGCACTTTCTTCCTCTTGAGCTTTTTTTGCTTCTTCTTCATAAACTTTTGTAGCCAAAGACATTGCTGTTTCACTTAGTTTTTCTTGGATTTCTTTAATATCATCTATATTGTCTTTTTCTAAAGCTTCTTTTAATTCTTTTATTTCTTTTTCAGCCTTAGTTTTATCTTCTTCATCAACCTTATCCCCTAAATCTTTGATAGCTTTTTCAGTAGCAAAAATTAATTGCTCACTTTCATTTCTTAAATCTGCCTCTTCTTTTCTCTTTTCATCAGCTTCTTTATTTGCTTCAGCTTCCTTTATCATTTTTTCTATTTCTTCTTCACTTAATGTACCAGAAGAGGTAATTGTAATTGACTGTTCTTTATTAGTACCTAAGTCTTTTGCCTTAACATTAACTATTCCGTTAGCATCAATATCAAAACTTACTTCGATTTGCGGAACACCACGTGGTGCGGGTGGTATATTTGTTAATTGAAATCTTCCAAGTGTTTTGTTATCAGTAGCCATAGATCTTTCACCTTGTAATACATGTATGTCAACTGCTGGTTGATTATCAGCTGCTGTTGAAAATACCTGACTTTTACTTGTTGGTATTGTAGTATTTCTTGGAATTAAAGTTGTCATTACACCACCTAATGTTTCAATTCCTAAACTTAATGGCGTTACATCTAACAATACTATGTCTTCTACATCACCTGCAAGTACTCCAGCTTGAATAGCTGCACCCATTGCTACAACTTCGTCCGGATTTACACCTTTACTTGGTTCTTTACCTAATTCTTTTGTAATTAATTCCTGAACTTTAGGAATTCTTGTTGAACCACCGACCAAAATCACTTTATCAATATCATTAGCTTTTAAGTTTGCATCTTTTAATGCGTTTCTAACTGGCTTTAATGTTGATTCGATTAAGTCAATAGTTAATTCTTCAAATTTAGCTCTTGTTAAATTCATTTCTAAATGAACTGGCCCTTCATCAGATTGTGAAATAAATGGCAGTGATATTTGCGTTGTGGTAATCCCACTTAATTCTTTTTTCGCTTTCTCTGCTGCATCTTTTAGTCGCTGCATTGCCATGTTATCCTTTGATAAATCTAATCCATTTTCTTTTTTAAATTCTTTTACTAAATAATCTATAATACGATCATCAAAATCATCTCCACCTAGTTTGTTGTTACCACTTGTTGATTTAACCTCAAAAACTCCATCTCCAAGTTCTAGTATAGAAACATCAAAAGTTCCTCCACCTAGGTCATAAACTAATATTTGCTCTGTTTTATCTTCTTTATCTAGTCCATACGATAATGCCGCTGCTGTTGGTTCGTTAATTATTCTTTCTACTTCTAAACCAGCTATTCTACCTGCATTTTTAGTTGCTTGTCTTTGTGCATCATTAAAGTATGCTGGAACTGTTATAACTGCTTTTGTCACAGTTGTCCCTAAATATTCTTCTGCTGTTTTCTTTAAATCAGATAAAATCATTGCACTTATTTCCTCAGGTGTATACTCTTTACCATTCACTTTTACTTTTTCTTTACTACCTATTAACCTTTTAACCGAAGATACGGTATGAGGGTTTGTAACAATTTGCCTTTTTGCTGCTTCTCCCACAATAATTTCATCATTTTTAAATGCTACAACAGATGGTGTTGTACGTCCACCTTCTGGATTAGCAATAATTTTTGTCTCTCCACTTTCATAAATACTTACACAACTATTTGTTGTTCCTAAATCAATTCCTATCATTTTACTCATTTTATCACCTTTCCTTATTCACTAACCCTAACCATTGCGGGTCTTATTACTCTATCTTTCAATAAATATCCTTTTTGAAGGACCTCTAAAACCATTCCAGGTTCTGTTCCTTCAACCTTTTTAGTTATAACTGCTTGGTGGTAAGTCGGATCAAACGGTTTATGCCTCCCATCAATCGGTATAACTTCAAATTTTTCCATAGTATTAATGAAATCAGCATATATCATTTTAAATCCTGATAAAAATTTTGATACTTCGTCTTCTAAATTTTCATCATCCATTTTTATAGCACGTTCGAAATTGTCTAAAAGAGGTAATATACTTTTTACCAAATCCTCATTGGCAAATTTTAACATTCTCGCTAACTCTTCGTCTTTTCTTTTGCGATAATTAATTAATTCTGCCTGTACTCGTAAATTCTTTTCTTCTAATTCGTTTATTTTTTTCTTTAATTTATTTACTTCTTCATTTTTTTTGTTTTTGGAAGTTGGTTTTTTTATTTCTTGTTTAACCTCATTTTTTTTGTTTTTGTTTTTTTCTTGTTGAATATTTTCTTCTTTTAATTTTGTTTTACTATTAGACATTTTTACCCTCCTATATTTTTCTTTATATATTCTAAAAGAGCTAGAACACGGCCATATTCCATTCTTTTAGGTCCTATAATAGCAATTGTTCCTTCTTCGCCATTTACTTCAAATGTAGTTTTAATTAATCCAACATCTTTATCAAATTCATTTTCACTGCCAACATATATATTAATTCCTTTATCTTCTTCCATTACACTTCTTATTAAATTTTTATCATCAAATTTATTGAGTATAGCTGCTATTTTATCAGCGTCATTAAATTCTGGTTGTTTTAATATATTACTAGCACCTGTAACTTTAATTTTTGATTCATTTGAAAAATCACTAAATGCTGTATAAAATGCATTATATAGTGTTTCATATTGAGTTACATATTTTGAAATTATTGGTTTAATCTCAAACTCCAATTTACTACTAATTTCACTGATTGGAGTCCCTACTATAAGTTTATTTATTAAATCAATTGTTTTTTGCACTTCTTCTATACTTACAGTTGGTTCAATAAATACATTTCTATGTTCTACATGTCCTTTATCAGTGATAACTATTGCAATAACCCTATTTTCATTAATTGGAATTGCTTCCACTTTATTTAAACGATTATCTTTAGAAGAACCACCAAGTACGATTGATGTGTAACTTGTTAATTCAGATATTATTTCCATGCTTTTTAATATTACATCATTTAACATTAATGACTTATTATGGAATATAGTTTGAAGTTTTAATACATCTTCACCGGTTAATTGCTTGGGCTCCATTATATTATCTACATAATAGCGATAGCCTTTTTCACTCGGAAGCCTACCTGAAGATATATGTGTTTTCTCAAGTAAGCCATAGTCTTCTAATATAACCATTTCATTTCTTATGGTTGCACTAGAACAATCTAATTTATTGCAAAGTGAATTAGAACTAATAGCTTTTGCCGTTTTAATATGCTCTTCAATTATTAACTTTAACAAATGTTCTTGTCGTTTAGTCAACATAATATCACCACCACATTAGCACTCCATAAACTTGAATGCCATCTCATTATACTATTATATTTTAGCAATGTCAATATATGACTGCCAAATTTATTTTTGATATTATTCACTATATTATTTACCATTTTTTATAAATTTAAACAACCTAATTATATATAAATATAAAAAGGAAACATTAAATATTTCCTTTAGTGTATGAGATTTTAAAATTATTATTTTATAATTTTTGTAATTGTCGGTAAAAATATGATGAATAAAATTAATATCGAAAATAAAATTATTATAAACATTAAGCTACGATTACTGTCTAACTCAGCTTCAACCTCTTCATTAATTTCTTTTTTATCTAAGTTGGGTTTATAATTTATGTTTTCAGAAATATCAGTTGGCTCGACACTTTCCAACATTTCTTTTACACTAGATGTTGATAACTTATTATTAGGAGATGGCACTTGAAGACTTTCACCGACTTTATTATTTTGAGATATATCAAGATCTTCAATTTCTATTATTTCATCATTTAAATTTTCTATATTATTTTTGTTTTTTTCAACATTTTGAAAATCTGAAAGCCAATCACTATTGATCGTTTCATTTTTAACATTATTTTGGAGTTCCAAATCGTCTATAATTTCAATATCATTAAAATCTTTTTTTTCCATACCATCATCTCCTTTGTATATAAATTATATCAAAAATATACTTAAAAAGATAGTACTTTAATTTTCAAACTGGCTACTATATAAATGGTAGTAAAAACCCTTTTTGCTAATTAAATATTCGTGTTTCCCTTTCTCGATAATCGTTCCGTTATTAATTACTATTATTTTATCAGCATTTTCTATTGTTGATAATCTGTGTGCAATAACAAAACTTGTTTTCCCTTTCATTAACTCTTTCATCCCTTTTTGAATTGCAACTTCTGTCCTTGTGTCAACATTACTAGTTGCTTCATCTAATATTAATATATCATGATTAGATAAAAGGGCACGGGCAATTGCAATCAACTGCCTTTGGCCTTGTGAAAAATTTGAACCTTCCTCTTCAACAAAAGAGTCATAACCGTTAGGTAATCTTCTAATAAATGAATGTGCTTGAGATTTCTTACAAGCTTCTATAACTTCTTCTATAGTTGCATTAACATTTCCATACTTAACATTTTCTAATACCGTTCCTTTAAACAAGTAGGTATCTTGTAATACGATTCCTATTTTACTACGTAAATCACTTTTTCTTACTTTACTAATATCGTTGCCATCTATTGTTATTTTCCCTTTATTTAAGTCATAAAATCGTGATAACAAGTTTATTATTGTTGTCTTACCCGCTCCTGTTGGCCCAACTATTGCAATGTTTTGACCTGGCTTTGCTTTTAAGTTTATATCTTTTAATATCATTTCTTTTTCACTATAACCAAAACTGACATTTTCAAATTCAACTTCTCCTTTTATTTCATTTAATGGAATCGGGTTGTTTGCGTCTTTAACTTCTATAGGATGATCCATAATTTCAAAAATTCGTTCTGCACCTGCTAATGATGATTGTATTGAAGAATATATAGATGCCAATTGGTTAATTGGTCTTCTAAACATTTTTGAATAAGTAATGAATGTTAAAATGCTACCTACAGTCGCCATATTATTTATTGTTAGTATTGAACCTATAGCTATTATTAATATATTACCAATATTAGTTATAGCCATATTTATAGGCATTACTAAACTTGAAAACACTTGCGCTTTAATAGAACTTTTTTTAAACTCATTATTATATTTTTTAAACCCATCTAAAGCCTCTTGTTCTTTACCGTAACTTTTTACTACTTCTATGCCACTTATTCTTTCTTCGGCGTAAGCATTTAATTCACCTAAAGATTTTTGGCGTTTTTTATAATATTCACCGATTTTGCGTCCGATTTTAGTAACAAAAACAACGAAAAGTGGTACAGTTAAAATTGTTGTAATTGTTAAGATAGGATTTATTATAAACATTATTATTGTTATTCCAAACAATAATAATATACTACTTATAAATTGTATAATAGCATCACTTAAAGTATCGCTAATCACTGAAATATCATTTATAAATCGGCTCATTAAATCTCCAGTTTTGTTTTGATCGAAAAAGTTTAATGATAATTTTTCTAAATGTGCAAATAAATCTTTTCTAATTTCATACAATGAATTTTCTGAAATATATACCATATTAAAACCTGACATGTAATTAAAAAAAGAAGATAAAGTATACAATATACCTAACCCTATTAATAAATAAAATAATAATTGTAAATTACCACTTGCAATAAATTTATCTATTGCGAGCAAAATTAATACAGGACTTACTATTGTTGTAATAGATGATAAAATTACCATCATAACAACAAATATTAATCTTAGTTGATATTGCTTTAAATATTCCCACAATCTTTTTATTGTTGATTTGGGGTCATTAGGTTTGATTTGTTCAAATCCTTTTCTCATTTTATCACCCCTTTAGATAACTGAGAGTCATAAATACTTTTATACATATCATTAGTTTTGATTAATGAATTATGAGTTCCAATTCCTGTTATTTTACCATCATCTAGCACAATTATTTTATCTGCATCTAATGCAGTGGCAATTCTTTGAGTAATCATTAAAACTGTTTGATCCTTTAAATCCTTTTTTAACGATTGCCTTATTAATTTTTCTGTTTTCATATCGATCGCACTAGTTGTGTCATCTAATATTAAAATTGGTGATCTCATAATAATAGCGCGGGCTAGAGATATTCTTTGTTTTTGGCCACCACTTAAATTTGTTGCATTTTGTTCTACAATATAATTATATTTTTCCGGGAAATTATTTATAAATTTGTGTGCATGTGCTGTTTTAGACGCCTTTATTACATCATTAATAGATGCTTCTGGACACCCATATTTTATATTGTTTTCAACAGTATCTGAAAAAAGTTTTGCTTGCTGAAAAACTACACTAATATTATTTCTTAACGTCGATAGTGAATATTTTTTTATATCAACTCCATCAATTAATATTCTACCTTCGAGCGGATCGTAAAATCTTGCTATTAAAGATGCTATAGTTGTTTTACCGCTTCCTGTTGGTCCTAAAATGGCAACTTTACATCCTTTTTCAACATTAAAACTAATATCTTTTATTACATAGTCACCACTACCACTTTCGTATGAAAAACTGACATTTTCAAACGTTATATTTCCTAACATTCTTTCTTTAAAAATCGGGCTTTTTATTTCTTTTACATCCTCTTCTAAGTTTAAAATTTCAGCAATTCTATTGGCACTTACTATACTTCTTGTAGTAACTGCAATAGCCATTGATGCCATTAAAATTGTTGTTAATATATTTGTTAAATATTGGATAAAGGCCATTATGCTACCAATTTGCATAGAGCCTGCAATTACCATTTTACCACCATACCATAAAACAAATACCGTTGCTAAATTTATAAAAAGCATCATCAAAGGCATTGTTAACACTAAAAACCTTAGAGCTATTATTAAAACATCCTTCATTTCTTTATTCACTTTGTCAAATTTTTCAATCTCATATTCTTCCATTACATAAGACTTAACTACTCTAATGCCAGATAAATTTTCTCTTACTACTGAATTAACATTATCAACACTTTCTTGGGTTATCGTAAAATATGGAAATGCTCTTTTTATTATTATTACAATTGTTAGCGCTATAATAGGAATAAAAAAGAGTAATATTAACGATAGTTTAGGACTTATTAAAATTGCCATAACAATACTTCCTATCATAATTATAGGAACCCTAAAAATAAAACGCAATGACATCATTATAACATTGCCTACAACAGATGTATCATTTGTTAAAATCGTTATTATTTTTCCGGTTTTTAATTTGGTGAAATTAAATAATGACAAATTATTTATTTTTTCAAATAATTTTTCACGTATATCAGCAACCGTTGATTCACTAACTAATGTTGCATAGTAAATCCCACCTACACCGCATATAATTCCAACAATTGATAAAAATACCATTAGCAGAACATTAGCAATTATGTATTTTGGATTATTAGTCCCAATACCAATATTAACAATATTAGCCATTATTGTAGGTAGTAACAAATCTACTATCACTTCTATAATGACTAAAAGAGGGGCGATTAAAGCCCACTTCTTATACGTTTTTATATTTTTTAATAATTCAATTAAATTTTTCATATTTCTCCTTACCACTGTTTTTAATATTATTATATACTAATTGTACAAACTCGGCCCAAAATGGACCAAATTTATCGTTATCTCTAGTAGGATGAATACGATTAGATAGTACAATAATTGCCAAATCACTTTTTTTATCAATCAAGAAACGACTACCCGTGAAGCCTTGGTGATAAATGGATTTTGATGAAATACTATCACAAAGTCCACTATTTTTCCCTTCTATCCATCCTATTGTTCTATATCTATCTTTATCATCCTTTATTCTTGGTTTATACCACGTTTCTAAAATATCTTTTGAAATTATTTTTTTATTATTATAAAAGCCATCGTTTAAAATCATTTGTGCAAAATTAGTTATATCACTAATAGTACTAAACATCCCAGCATGTCCTGACACCCCGTTAAATAATCTTGCTTTTTTATCATGAACTATTCCTTTTATATAAGTATTGTTTTCTAATTCTGTTGGGGCACAACTCTCTGTGTTTTTGGGGTTAAAAGATGTATTTTTCATGTTTAAAACATCGAAGATCATTTCTTGAGCTAGCTGGTCCAATTGTTTATTTGTAATTTTTTCTATAATTACACCCAACATTATAAACCCTATATCCGAATAAATTGCCTTTGTTTTTCTTTTCGTTTGTTTATTTATGTTTAATATTAAATTTAAATATTCTTCTTTTTTATTAATATGCCACCAACTAACATTAGCAGGTAGTCCAGAAGCGTGTAATAATAAGTCTTCTATTGTAATATCGTTATGTTTTATTTCAGGCAAGTATTTTTGCACAGCATCTTTTAAATTAATTTGGTTTTCTTCAATTAATTTACCAATTAAAAAATTGGTAACAATTACCTTAGTTAGTGACGCAGTATCATAAACTGTATTAATACAATTTATTTCTTTTACTGGGTACAACGATTTATTACCTACAGCATCCATTATAATATTATTTTTATATATTATTGCGTATGTTGCTCCAGGAAAAACTCCATTAGCAACGCCTAAATTCATTTTATCTTTGACATCAACAATTACACTCATCATTACAACCTCGAAAACTATTATAACTTATTTATAATCTTTTTTCAATTAATATAATGCTTTAAAATGTACAAAAAAAGAACATATTTCGTTCTAATTTGGCTGATAAAAATTATAGGCTATGTAAAGTATAACCGAAACCACAACTGCAATTAATATAAATGTAAGAATTTTTATTAATATGTTGTTTTGTTTTAAATTTTTCTTAATATCTTCTAAATCTTCAAAATCTTCTTCACTAAAGTTCATGCTTGATGTAAAAAATGATTTATCTATTTCATCTATTAATGTATCGCACTTACTTGTTGCATATTTGTTTTTATTTTCTTCAATCATTTTAGATTCATTAGCCATTGTGTGTTCACTAGATTGTAATGAAGAAAGTAAGTTTAAACTTAATTCACGATCTTCCATTTTATTTAACATACTTGTATTTGTAATAGTATGTATCAATTCTTTTAATTCTTGTTCTTCAATTGGCTCATCTATTTTAATTTTCTTTAAAATGTTATGTTGAGTATTATCTAACTGGCGATAATCATTATTAGTTTCACCGCGTTCTGTTTTAGCTTTGTTTAAAACATCTCTAATATCATAACTTTTTTCTTCATTATCAATAATAGAGGTCGTAAATTTCTTAGCAGATTCCTTTGAATAAGTTGGTGTTTCACGTGTTTGTGTGTTTTCTTTCGGCTCTACACTTTTTAATAATTGCCTTATTTGTTCTAAATCAATTTGATTTGTTTTTTCTATACTGGCAATGCCTTCAATATTAGTATATTCACCAACATCGTAAATTGTTTTATATAAATCGGCATTTTTAATAGCACGACTTTTCACCCGATTGTTAGTTTTGTAATACCTTTCCATTCTGCTACTCATAATAACACCTCAACCTATTACTATAATATCATAATTTATGAGTTTTTTGAACATGATATTGCATTTTAGTTGTTTTTTAACTATAATGTTTTTAGGAGGATTTATGAAAAAAGTTAAAATTATTGATGAAAATTGTATTGCATGTGGGGTCTGTGAAGCAATTATTAGTGATGTGTTTGTTGTTGAAGATATTGCTAAAGTAATTGTAGATAATGTGGATAATGATCAAGTTGAACTTGTTCAAGAAGCGATTGATACATGCCCAACAGATGCAATTGAATGGGTTGAATAAAACAGAGCTTTTTAAGCACTGTTTTTTAATTGTTCACTTGAATATATATACCCTCTAATTAAACTTTTATTATTAATGTTTTTTATAAATTTCAGTTCACTTTCGTTATCAATATTGATAAATATAGGTGTGATATTTAATTTTATAAACAATGATGTTAATGTTTCTAACACAATTTTATATTTTTTTTCATTCATTGCTTTAACTAAAAACTTTTTATCAATATTAACATAATTAATATCCGTAGTAGAAATTAAAGGAATAACTGAATCACATTTAGAAAAATTTAAATTGTCAATACAAATTTTTACTCCAATGTTTTTTAATTCTTCGATTTTATTAACTAATTTATTAATTGGTCTGTTATTCCCATTAACGTTAATGCTTATTATTATGTTTTTTAAATTATACGAATCTGTATCTTTTAATTTTTGTAAATAGTTTATAATATTACATTCAGTTGAAAATAAGGAAGAGTAAAATATATTAATCATATAATAATCACTACTTGAATTTGTTGGTAATTCATCAAATGCCTTTTGAACATTATATAAATCAATTAATCCTAATCTATAATTTGTTTTTAAAGTGTTCATTTTTTTATTTGTGAAAATCGAATTACCATGATTATCTCTTGTATATATTTGTGTAATTTTACTACTTTTTCCATTTATATCATAAATTTTTTGATAACTATGTTGTAACATATCTTCTTTAACCGCTTTATCAATATTTTCAATAAAATTAATTTGTTTTTCTAAATTATATAAAATCTCGCATGTATAAATTTCGTATAATTTGTTGTTTCTTTTTGCTTCATACATAGTAATATCAGACTTAAACAAAGTCTCATCAAAATCACTTTCACACATTTTTATTCCTGAATTGAAACTAAACTCAATTGGTATAATTTTTTTATCATATGCTTTTTTTATTTCTTTAATTATTTGTTCAAGATTAATAATTATTTGTTGTTTGGTTAGTGGACTGAAAATTACAAATTCATCCCCACTACGTCTTACAACTAATGATTCTTTAAATATATCCGTAGTTATATTGGCGAATAATTTGATAATTAAATCTCCTAAACTATGACCGTAGTTATCATTTATATATTTTAATTTTGTAAAATCAATAGAGATTAAATACGCTACTGAATCGTTTATTAAATAATTGTTATAATTATCCTTTAAGTAAAACAAATTATATAATCCGGTCAATTTATCGATATATTCTCCCATTGCATCACTCACTTTTTAGTAATTTCATTATATAACAATCTCACTTCTTTATTTGATAAATGCCTATATTCACCTGAATTTAATCCTTGTAAAGTTAAAAAAGAAATTCTTTCACGTTTTAATTTTAAAACTTTATGACCAACTGATAAAAACATTTTCTTAACTTGATGATTTCTTCCTTCGTGAATAGTTATTTCAACAATAGATGTATTTTTTCTCCTGTTTATTTTGCGAACTTTTATTTTTGAAGGTGAAGTTTTAAACTTATCAATTATTATCCCTTTTTCAAGCTTTTTTATACCTTCTTTTGATAATATACCTTCAATTTTTGCAATATAAGTTTTTGGCACTTCATTTTTAGGATGCATTAATAAATTCGCCAATTCACCATCGTTTGTTAAAATTAACAAACCAGTAGTTTCGTAATCTAAACGCCCTACTGGATAAATTCTTTTATCACTATTAACTATGTCTGTAACTGTTGTTCTGTTTTTATTATCATTAGTTGAGGTTATAACACCCCTTGGCTTATTTAATATTATATATTCTTTTTCCTGTTTTTTAATAGGAATTCCATTTACTTCTATTTTATCTTTAGCACTTACTTTAAGCCCTAATTTGGTAACTACTCGCCCATTAACCTTAACTTTTCCCGCAAGTAATAACTCTTCTGCTTTTCTTCTTGAGCAATAACCATAATTAGCTATTACTTTTTGTATTCTTTCCACCAAATCACCCAATTTATATTATACATATTTAGTGACCAAAAAACAATAGGACAATAGTGATACTAGATATTATTCCTATTAAGTCGACTATTAATCCTGTCCACATTGCATGTTTGATTTTTTTTATTCCAACACTGCCAAAATATAAAGTTAAAACATAAAATGTTGTTTCGGTTGAACCTTGTAAAACTGATCCTATTCTCCCTATTAAACTATCTGGGCCATATTCTTTTAGTAAATTATTTAAAATCGCTAATGTAGCATTACCAGAAACTGGTCTAATTAAAGCCATTGGTATTATTTCAACAGGAACTTTTATTTTTAGTAATATTGGTCTAATTAAATTTAGGATACCGGTTAATAACCCACTTTGGATAAAGATGTTTATTCCAAAAATCATTGCGAGAATACACGGAAAAATTGTTAATATCATTTGAAAGCTTTCGGTTGATCCATCAACAAAAGCATCATATATATTTATTTTTTTTAGTATCCCATATACAACAATAAACAATACCAACAAAGGAATCATTAATTCAGATATAAAATTAAGCATTTTTCTTCCTCTTTCTAATAATGTAATCGATAATTATTCCAGATACTAAAGATATTAATGTAGCAATAATACAAGCCATGACAATTTCAGTTGGGCTTTTACTATCATACATCATGCGCATTGATATAACAGTAGTAGGTATTAGCGTAACTCCTCCTGTATTGATTATTAAAAAGGTAACCATACTATCACTGGCTACTTCTTTATTATCATTTAATTCTTGTAATGATTGCATTGCCTTTAAACCGAAAGGCGTTGCTGCGTTACCTAAACCAAACATGTTTATAACTATATTTGAAGCTATTAAACTAAGTGCCTCATGACCCTTTGGTATTCCAGGGAATAATTTGCCTAAATAGGGAGAAATAATTTCTGATATTCTTTTTAATAAACCTGCTACTGATGCAATATTCATAATCCCTAACCAAAGCGCAATTACCGGAAAAATTTGTAATGCAAGCTCAAAACTTGAACTTGTACTTTCTAATATTATTTTGTTTATTAATTCAATTTGTCCAGTTAATAAAGCATATACTAATCCCGTAATTATAAAAAAACTCCAAATTTTATTTACCATAAGTTCTTCAACCATCCCCAAAAAGTTTTTTTAATTTTTATTTTACTTACAAAAATATCATCTTTATAAATTTCGGTATCTCCTAATACAACTTTCACGACACCTACTTTTTCACCATTATTATATTTGCGTTTTTTTTCTAGTTGTATTTTTAAATATATATTGTTTATTTCATTTTTGAACATCGGGTAATGGAAATTATTTTTTAAGTAAAATGTTGTGTTGTAATAATTTTCGTTTATTATATCTATACGACTACCTTTAAGTATTTCGTAATTTTTGTATTCATTAAATGCGTTTTCATATAATTTTTGATGATCGTAAAAATCATTCCCATCATTTAATGTAACAACTACCAAGTTTAAGTTGTTTTTAGTTGCGGTAGTAACTAATGTTCTTTTTGCTTTTTCAGTAAAACCTGTTTTTCCCCCTGTTGTATATTTATATAAATTTAATAATTTGTTTTTATTAAACCACTCATATACATTCATATTAGTTTTAACAATATGTTTTTTTGTTGATGTTACTCTTTTATAAATATCATTTTGCATTGCATAACTTGTTAAAATGGCCATATCATATACAGTTGAATAATTACCCGTTTCATTATCTAATCCACTTGGGTTATTAAATGTTGTATTTTTCATTCCAATCTCTTTAGCTTTTTCATTCATTAAGGTAATAAACTTCTCAACATTACCAGATACATATTTAGCGATTGTTAAAGCAGCGTCATTTCCACTCCTTAACATTAAACCATAAACTAAATCCAACAATAAAATATTTTCTCCTGGTTTTATGTAAATTGCAGAGCCGTATGCTTTTAGAACTTCCTCATCTACTAATACAATATCATTTGTTTTACCACTTTCAATGGCCAAAATTGCTGTCATTATTTTACTAATACTTGCCACACTCTTTACTTTATGAATGTTTTTTTCATAAAGTACTCTTTTACTATTTTGATCCATTAATATAGCACATTCAGCACTTGTACTAAAGGCCATTGTTTTACACGGTAACATTAAAAATATTAATAATACAAATATTATTTTTTTCACACAATCACCTATTTAATAATATGAGGACAACTTAATTTTAGAATATAAAAAAACATTAAGTTTGTTTGTCTTAATGTTTTAATTAATAAACGTATATGCCATGAATCTTCTCTTCATCAATTGTACTAATTTGTTCAACATTCCAGTTATCATCATCTTTAGTTAAATTAATATCTAACGTATATTTTACCTTATCTTTTGCTTCTTTTAATCTTTTTAATCTGTAATCTGAATATTTTATAATATCATATTCTCCAAACTCATTTTGAAATTCATCTGGATTTTCAGCTAAGTATATTTCCGATTCGCGCAAATGCGTGGAATAATCAATCACTTCTATTTCTACTGTAACGACTGCTCTGTCTCCATTTATTTCTTCATCTTTTATTGTGTAAACTAGATTCCGATAATGGTTTTTCATAATATCTTTATACCTTTCTCTTTGTTCAGTATTAAATTGAGTTTCTTTAGCGACAACACGATTTAAATCATCAAGAACATTTTGATCTAATGTTTGGTATTTGTTAAGAAATATTTCCGTTTGTTTTATTGGGGTATTAGCCATTTCTTTTACAGAACAAGCAGCGGTAAATAAAGTTAATAATATAAATACATAAAATGTTTTTTTCATTAATATCCTCCTTACTTTTATTATGTTTTTTTCTAAAAGTATTATACATTGTCATTATTTATTTTATTTATTATATAATTTATAAAGGTACTGTTATGATGAATAAAAAAATAAATTTAAGAAAGATGAATATAATAACATCTATTATTTTCATTTTTCTAATAATAATTTTAATCCTTCTTTCTTATAACGAACTGCTTATATTAGAAAAGAAAAAACCAATTTTTACTAAAGAAGAAGCTAATAAAATGAGTAATATAATTAGCTTTTTGTTAGTTATTGTTTCCCTTTTATATGTTTATAACAGCTATAATGAATATAGTTTAAGAAAAGAATCAAACGATATTAACGCTTTAAAATCTTCTTTTATTAATTTAATTATTAATGAGTTACAATTTGTATCAGCTATTGTTATTGCTTTACTACCAACATTTTTACCGAGTGAAACAATAGAAGAAGAAACATTTTTAATGCCATAAAAAAAACAGTTTTACTGTTTTTCTTTGTACTTTAAACACTCTTTATCTAATTCATCTATAAGAATATCGGCTTCTTCTATAGTTTTAAGCCTTACACCACTTGCGTATATATGGCCTCCACCATTGAAGTTAGATGCTACATCATTTATTATTGGACCTCTTGAACGAATCGAACCTCTTATATTTTTATTATTAATATCTTCCGTTAAAATAATCCATGCTAACATTTCGTCAATGTAATTTAAATCATTTACCATATTACTAGCAGTTGCAACATCTATATCGTAATCTTTTAATGTTTGATCTTCTATCTTTATATACCCTAAACCATTTTCTGTTATTGTTATATGATCAATTATATAGCTTTGAAATTTCAATTCTTTAATAGGTCTTAAATATAAATTATCATATAAATTGGTAAAGTCTAATTTAGTCTTTTTTATTAATTTTGATATTAAGTCAAACGTTTTAGGTGTTGTATAATAAAATAAAAAACGATTTGTATCTGCAACAACACCAATAAATAATTTTTCTGCTATATCCCTAGTCATTTTTAGTTTTGTTGTTAATATTAGTTCAATTACCATTTGAGCTGCGCTGCTCGCGGTATCATCTACCCATTCTATATCACAAAATTCCTCCACTGGAGGGTGATGATCTATTTTGATTTTATAATCAAATTTATCAACATCCACCCCATCCACACGTGCCTTATCAGGTACGTCAACTAATATCAAAAGTGAATTATTATACATCTCTTCTTTAAATCGGTCTAATGTTCCTAAATATTTAAACTTAGATGCTGGTGTTCCTACCGCATAAACTTCCTTATTAGGAAATGTTTTTAAAATTGCATCTCTTAAACCTAATTGACTTGATAAAGCATCTGGATCGGGCCCAATATGACGTGCGATAACAATTTTATCATATTGCTTTATTTTTCTATATATCTGTCTGATCATTTTACGACTCATTTTATCACACTTTCTATTGTATTAATTTATAAGTATCTCTAACAATCATTAATTCCTCGTCTGTTGGTATAACATAACAAGGTATTTTTGAATCTGAGGAAGTAATTATTGCTTCTTTACCTCGTATTTTGTTTTGTGTTTCATCAATATTTATTCCTAAAACTCTTAAGGAATTTAAAATATCTTTTCTAACAAGGGATGAGTTTTCGCCAATTCCTGCTGAAAAACAAATTGCATCAACGCCCCCTAATAAAACATAATAGCTGGCAATATAATCAACGACACTTTTTATAAACATTTGATGTGTTAGTATACAGCGGTAGTTATTATCTAACATACCTTCTTCCACGTCCCTAGAGTCACTACTTATACCGCAAATTCCTAAAAATCCACTTTCTTTATTTAGTATTTCTATTATTTCATCAAGTGTTTTACCGGTTTGTTCAATCATATAAGGTATTATAGTTACATCAATATCCCCTGATCTTGTTCCCATTATAATACCAGCATTAGGAGTGAAACCCATTGATGTATCAATACATTTACCGTTTTGTATTGCACATAAACTTCCACCATTACCTAAATGACATGTAATAATTTTCAAATCCTTTTTGTTTAATATTTCACTCATCCTATTCGATAAAAATTTATGGCTTGTCCCATGAAAACCATACTTTCTTACTTTGTACTTACTGTACCACTCATATGGCACACCGTATAAAAAATCTTTTTCTTCCATCGTTTGATGAAATGCTGTATCAAAAACGCCTACTGCAATTGCATTTGGTATATATTTTTTAAATGCCTTTACTCCCAAAACATTTGCAGGGTTATGAAGCGGTGCTAAAGAATAAAAACTTTCAATATCCTTTAATACTTCATCTGTAATTATTACCGAATCAGAATACTTATCACCACCGTGAACAATACGATGTCCTAAAGCATCAATTTCGTCTAGGGAATTAACGACGTTATTATTCATTAACTCTTCTATTAAAAATTTCACTGCATCCTCATGATTATTTAAAACAACTTTATTTTTAATTTTTTCTCCATTAATTTTAATTGTATAAGCACTATTATCTATTCCGATTCTTTCAAAAAGACCTGATACTAATACTTCTTCCTCTGGCATATTATATAGCTGAAATTTTAAAGAGGAACTTCCAGCGTTAATAGCTAATATTTTCACAATAATCCTTCTTTCTAATTCCTTGGTTTCATATGTGGGAACAATATAACTTCTCTTATTGTTTCTTTGTTAGTAATAAGCATAACTAAACGATCGATCCCCATTCCCATTCCACCAGCAGGTGGCATACCGTATTCTAATGCCTCAACAAAATCTAAGTCCATATCATTTGCCTCTTCATTACCTAGTTCTCTTTCTTTTAATTGGTTTTCAAATCTTTCATATTGATCGATTGGATCATTTAATTCAGTAAATGAGTTAGCATATTCATCACCACAAATAAATAGTTCAAAACGATCAGTAAAGCGTGGGTCATTAACTGATTTTTTAGCTAATGGGCTTATTTCAACTGGATGTCCATATATAAATGTTGGCTGTACTATTTTTTCTTCTACATACTCTTCAAAAAAAGCATTAATTATATGTCCGTATTCAAAATGCGGTTCTACCTCAATGTTGTGTTCCTTTGCTAATTTTGTTGCATCTTCAAACGTCATATTTTCAAAAAAATCAATTCCTGTGGCCTCTTTAATGGAATCAACCATGTGAATTCTTTTAAAACCAGGTCCTAAATGGATATCATACCCTTTCCACTTAACATCGTATGTATTAATTGTTTCCATTGCAACGTGATTAATAATACCTTCAGTAATATCCATCATGCCCTCCATATCACTATATGCTTTGTATAGTTCAATAGTTGTAAATTCCGGATTATGACTTCTATCCATACCTTCATTTCTAAAAATACGCCCAATTTCATAAACTGCGTCCATTCCACCAACTAACAATCTTTTTAATGGCAATTCAGTCGCTATTCTTAAATACATTTCTAAATCTAATGTATTGTGATGTGTTATAAAAGGGCGAGCTGCCGCTCCACCTATAATAGTACCCAATATAGGTGTTTCCACTTCAACATATCCTAAATCATCTAAATATTTTTGAATGGAACGAATAATCTTAGGTCTTATAAAAGCAATTTTTCTAGCCTCTTCGTTCATAATTAAATCAACATATCTTCTTCTAAATCTTTCTTCTACGTCAGTTAATCCGTGATATTTTTCTGGCAATGGCTTCAATGCTTTTACTAAATGGGTGTATTTATTAGCTTGAACTGTAAGTTCACCCATATTTGTTCTAAACACTGTTCCTTCAATACCTATAATATCCCCAATATCCGCATCTTCATATAATTTATATTCAAATTCTCCAACATTGTCCTGTCTAATATAAATTTGAATTTGCCCATACTTATCTTGAATATGCATAAATCCCGCTTTGCCTTTTCCCCGTTTTGTCATAATACGTCCAGCAATCGTAACTTTTAAATTAAGTTTTTCTAACTCTTCTTTTGTTAATTTTCCATAATTATCTTTTATCTCTTTACTATTTGTTGTCACATCATATTTTTGACCGAAAGGATCAATTCCTAATTCCCTTAATTTTTCTACTTTACCACGACGAACTAATTCCTGTTCACTAAACTCTCTCATTATTTCACTCTCCATTTAATTCTACAATTTTTGTTTTACTAATAATATCTTGCAAACCACGTTTATCTCTTCTATATAATATCATAATTATGCTTATAATTACTAGCATTAGTTGTATTAATCCTAAAGTTGATATTAATACAAAGTAAGCCACGCCTCTAAATATATATATTAGTGATAAACAAATTATCAAATAAGCTATCCCGTTTATAATAATATTTCTAATCATTAAACTTTGTAAAGTTAATTTTTCATCTTGAATTGGTTTTATATATAATTTCATTATTTTTTGTCCATATGTTTGACCACTGTTTATATATGGGATAAATACAAAATAAATAAGTGTTAATATTAATTTTATTAAATTAATTAATGAATTTTCTAAATCTATTTGCCTAATAATTACCGCATATTGATTAAACCATTGTTTCAAATTTATGTTTTTTAACAATAGTTGTTCACTTATATCGTTTATGTTTTGATATAATAATCCGGTATTGTTTTTAAATATAAAATTATTTATTAATAAAACAATAAAACCTAATAATAATATATCAATTATATAAGCAACAAAACGTTTTTTTGTAATTGTCATATATTATCTCCTTTATAAACTGTTTAAAATATCAATTATTTCTAACACTGTCGAAGCAGTGCTTAGTTTCCGCTTCACTTCTGCACTTCCGGCAACCCCTTTTAAATACCATGCTACATGGCTTCTCATTTCTAACACCACCGTTTTTTCGCATTTTTGTTTTTTTAAATATGTAATATGCTTTTTTATCATTTCTATTCTTTCTTGAATTGTTATTGCTCTTGGCTCGATTCCTTTTTCTAAATATTCAATGCACTCTTTGAAAATCCAAGGATTACCTAGTGATGCTCTTCCAATCATAACCGCGTCACACTTGGTATAATCTAACATTTTTTTAGCATCATAACATGATTTGATATCTCCATTACCAATTACAGGTATACTGACGTTTTCTTTTACATTTTTAATTATGTTTAAATCAACATTACCGCTGTAACCTTGACTGCGAGTGCGTCCGTGTATCGTTATTGCTTTTGCACCCGCCTTTTCACACATTTTAGCAATTTCAACTGCATTAATATTATTACTATCCCAGCCACTTCTTATTTTCACTGTAATTGGAATCGGCACACTCTTGACTACCTTTGATACTATTTCATAAACTTTTTTTGGATCTTTTAATAGTGCACTTCCCGCTTGAGCACGTATTGCGACTTTTGGGACAGGACATCCCATGTTTATATCTATTATATCTGGTCGCATATTTTTATATATATATTGTGCTGCTTTTACAAATGATTGAACATCGCTTCCAAATATTTGCTGAGCGAGAGGCCGTTCATATTCAGTCATATAAAGCATGTCAATTGTTTTTTTATTTCCATAACTAATTGCTTTGTCACTTACCATTTCAGCATAAATTAAACCACAACCCATTTCTTTTACGATTTTTCTATATGCACTGTTAGAAATACCAGCCATTGGTGCTAAAACTAATTTGTTTTTGATTGTAATATCTCCAATTTTCCACATGAAATCACCTTTTTTTATTATATTATATATATATGATTTTGACAACTTTACATTTTAAGAAAAAAGTTATTAGATAATAACTTTATTTTTTAATTAAACTAGTTTCTACCATTTCTTTTGGTTTTTCTAAATTTAAAATTTCCAAAATAGTTGGCGCTAAGTTTGCTAAACTACCTTCTTTTAATTTGTATTGATTATTTGTAATTATTAATGGTACTTTATTAGTTGTATGAGATGTTATTATATTCCCATTGTTATCGATCATATATTCACAATTACCATGGTCAGATGTAACTAATAATGTGCCTCCTACTTCATTAACTTTTGCATATAATTTTCCTAAACAGTTATCTACAGCTTCGATCGCAGACACAGCAGCTTTGAAATTACCAGTATGACCTACCATATCACCATTAGCATAGTTCAAGATAATCAAATCATAACCATTATCTAATTCGTTTAATACCGATTCTGTTATTTTATAAGCACTCATTTCAGGTTGTAAATCATATGTTGCTACTTTGGGTGAAGGTATTAAAATTTTTTGACAGTTTGGAATTTGTTTTTCTTCCCCTCCATCAAAAAAATAAGTTACGTGTGCATATTTTTCAGTTTCAGCTATTCTAAGTTGTTTCATTCCGCGTTTAGAAATATACTCACCTAATGTATTGATTAATTTTTCTTGTTGATATGCACTTTTAGATGTTATTTGTTCACTAACTGGCATCATTGTAACTAACTTTGTATTAACGATGGGTTTTCTATCAAATTTATCAAATTTTGAATTTGTTATAGATTTGCATAATTGTCTTAATCGATCTGGTCTAAAATTAAAAACAATTAAACCATCATCTTCTTCAACAATTCCATTAGAATCTAACACAGCCGGTATAACAAATTCATCCGTTAGTCCTCTTTTCAAATTACTATTTATTAAACTAGAATAATCATTAAACTTTTCGCCTTTACCATTAATTATTGCATCATAAGCTAATTGAATTCGATCCCAACGATTATCTCTATCCATAGCATAATATCGTCCTGATATTGTTGCTATTGAGCCAATTTGTTCTTGTTTTAATTTATCAGTTACTTTTTTTAAGAAAATAGGGGCTACGTCTGGTAATGTGTCCCTTCCATCTAAAAATAAGTGTAAATATAACTTATCGATGTTATTAATTTTGGCCATTTCTATTAAAGCTAATAAATGGTCTATATGCGAATGGATACCGCCATCACTAATTAGTCCAAGCAAGTGCAATTTTGATTGGTGTTTTTTAGTGTGGTTAATTACTTCTTGAAGATTTTCATTTTGAAAAAATGTTTTATCAGCAATTTTTTGATTAATATATGGTAATGGTTGATAAACTATCCTACCTGCTCCTATATTCATGTGTCCTACTTCACTATTCCCCATTTGACCTTTTGGGAGTCCTACTTGTTCACCACTCGCTTCTAAGAGTGTGTGTGGATAGTTTAACCACAAATAATCAAAATTTGGTTTAACAGCATGCTCAAAAGCATTGCCTTTTTTTGTTTCTCTAATTCCTACGCCATCAAGTATGCATAATATAACTGGTCTCATATTATCACTCCAATTATATTTTACCATAAAAATGATTTTCTTATAATAATTTAGTTATTTTTTATACAATTTCATTATCTTAGGATGATCTTCGTATAACAGATGTAAACCTTCCTCAATATTTTCAAATACAAATTTATTGCTTTTTATTATTTCACCATCTACATTACATATTAAAGGTATTAAAGATTCTACTACTAAGTAATCTGTTTTCCAATAGTTTACAAACTTTGATTTATCGTGTTCCATTTTTATTAGTTTTTTTAATACTTTTAATATTTCTATTCTTGTTGCCTTTGATACTTCATATATATCAAACACTCCATCATTTATTAATGCGTGTGGTGCTAGTTTTATTCCACCTCCGTAATATGCACCATTACATACGGATAACATTGTAAAGTCTTCACTTTGTTGGCGGTTATCAACGAGTAAATTAATATTTGTTATTTTTATTAATTCTTTGATAATGCTTATGTAATAAACTAAAGAATTAGGTATATTTTTAGTTTTTAATTCATTAGCACTTTGTGCTATATTAGCATCTAAACCTAGTGATGCAATGTTAATAAAATAGCGGTCATTTACTTTACCTATATCAATTTTATTAATTGGACGACATGAATAACCAATCGAACGATAAAAATCATTGCCAGTACCACCTGGTATAACTCCTAGTATTGTATTACTATTTGCAATACCATTTACAATTTCATTTAAAGTTCCATCACCACCAACGCTATAAACAATATTTTCACCTAATTTAGTTCTATACTTTTGGGCTATTGCTTTTGCATGCCCTGGGCCAGTCGTAAATATTATTTCATAATTGAATTTTTCTTCAGCACAAATATGTTTAATATCTTTACTTATTTTTAACGCATTACCATTACCTGCTATTGGATTAACGATAAAGATTCTTTTCATAAAATCACCTGGATATATTATACATTTTTTTTAATTGCTGTCAAATTAAAAAAAGTAGTTATCCTACTTTATGAAATTCTAACCTCAATTTATCTGCAATTGTTACTATGAATTCTGAGTTGGTCGGCTTTGCTTTGTCAATATCTACACTATGCCCGAATATATCTTCCATCAAATCCCAATTACCGCGATTCCAACTAACTTCAATTGCGTGCCTTATTGCCCGCTCAACCCTTGAAACAGTTGTGTCAAATTTAAGTGCTAACTCAGGATATAACTCTTTAGTTATTCCACCTATGATTTCAGGTGATTCGTATATAATACTTATTCCCTCTCTAATATATTGATATCCTTTTATATGTGATGGTATTCCAAGTTCATGTAATATTTTACTAATTGATATTTGTAAATTATTATGATGAAAATCGATATTCTTTTTTTCTCTAACCCTATTTTTGCACTCAATAATTCGCTTTTCCAAATCTGATAGTTCAAATGGTTTTAAAATGAAATAACTTACACCAAAATCTGATACTCTTCTTATAACATCACTTGAATTATAACTGGTGGCTACTATAACTTTCTTGTCTATTCTTCTTTTTTGCATTTCTTCCAAAACATACATACCATCTTTATTAGGCATAATCAAATCTAAAATTATAACATCGTATTGATCTTGTTCATTAATTATTAGTTCCATTCCTTCCAAACCATCATATGCACAAAAATCAACACTTATAAACTTGTGACTACTAAAATACTCCTTAATCATTTCTACTAGGTTCACATTATCATCAACCATTAGTACACTAATATTTTCCATTTTATTCTCCCTTCAAAGTACTGCGTCACTAGTTTAATTATAACATAAAATAAACTTGTTTAACTAGGGTTATTTTTAGCTTTATTTGTCAAATTTTAGCATTTAATATCAAAAAAAGTTATTGTTTTGCAATAACTTCGTTTATTATTTTTAAAAATACATCTGCCTTTGTGGACGCACCACCTATTAAGAAGCCATATATATTTTCGATTTTATTTAATTCTTTTATATTAGTTTCATTAACACTACCGCCGTATAAAACTTTTATATTAGAATAATTTGTTATTTGTTCTACAACCATTTTAATATATTTTGATGTTTGTTTTATATCATTATAATCAGCTACTTTATTAGAACCTATCGCCCAAACTGGCTCATATGCAATTATAACATTATCAAGCATATCTTTTGTTAAACTGTTTAAAGCCACAACTAATTGCTTCCTTATAACTTGATCTGTTTTCAATAGTTGCTTTTCTTCAATAGTTTCACCAACGCACAAAATAACTTTCATATTGTTTTTTAATGCTGACAAAACTTTTTTACTTATTAAATTATTAGTTTCGTTTAAATGTAATCTTCTTTCACTATGACCAATAATAACATAATTAATACCTATACTACTTGCTTGGCTCGGTGTGATTTCTCCAGTATACGGCCCTTCTTCATTAATAAAAATATTTTGTAGTCCTACTTCGTACCTTTGTTTTAAAAAATATGGGATATATATATTAGAAGGACAAATTATTACACGTTTATCGACAACCTCTTCATTAATAATTTTTAAGTAATTACTTACATCATTAATATCCATATAACTTTTTAAGTTTCCAACTATTATTTTTTGGGTTTCCAAGCGTTTTTCACCACCTTTTTAAAACGACTTATAAATGTTTTTTTATTTTTAGTTATTTCATTTCCTATTGCTATCTTATATACGTCTAAAACTTTATCTGCAAAATAATTAGCAGAATGTTTTAACGAACTATTTCTTGCTGATACTTTCATTTCTTTAAGTTTTGTTGGGTTTTTTATTAAATAATTAATATGTCTTCTATATTCCCTTTTATTTTTAAATTTAAAGCCATTAATCCCCACTTTAACAGCATCATCATAACTTTCATCATCAATAACTAATATAGGCAAAGATGACGCTAAAGCTTCAATAACTGTCAACCCTTGAGTTTCAGCAAAAGATGCTGTTGCAAAAATTGATGCTATTTGATAATATTTTCCAATCTCTTCGTAAGGTACTTTCCCTCCCAATATTATATTATCTGTTAATTTTAAGTCATTTATTCTTTTTTGAAACGTATTTTTGAGTGGGCCATCACCAATTATAACAAGTTTACATTTTTTATTTCTTCTAGCTAGTTGAATGTGTGCGTCTATTAAAAATTCAATGTTTTTTTCTGGTCCTAATCTACCTACAAACAAAACAATAAAATCATCAGCTTTTAATCCTAAGTTTTTTTTGATTTTGAAAATATCTTCAATTTTATAATTTTCATGAAAATATTTTTCTATTTCTATACCACTTGGGATTATATGAACATTTCTATCAATTTTATATTTTTCTTTAAATAAGTCATAAGTTTTTTTAGTTGGAACAATTAACTCAGATGCTGTTTTATCACAGTAAAATTTTGTTAACTCTTCAATTATTTTTTGACTAGGCCATTGAAATTTCCCCTTTGTTACAGACGCTACATAATCTTCATACATTGTATGATAAGTATGTACTAGAGGTATATCAAATTGTTTTGATATTATTCTTGCAAATGTTCCAATTCCGAATTCAGTTTGGGAGTGAATTATATCTAAATTTAATTTCTTAATTTTATTAATTATTCTAAGTGGATATATACCTGTTAAACGGTAATCATATATGCCAACAGGTATTCCTGGAATTCTAATTATATTTTTTTCTGCGAAATTATAGCTTAGCTTTTCATTATTAACGGTAATTATAAATACTTCATGACCTTTTTTTTCTAATGCCTTTTGTAGTACTAAAATACTAGTTGATACCCCATTTATAAAAGGGGGATACGTATCCGTAAATATCCCTATTCGCATAATTCACCTCTTATCTATTTTTAATTATATCAATTCCCGGCAAAATTTTTCCTTCTAACATTGCAAGTGATGCACCTCCACCAGTTGATATATGAGTAAATTTATCTTTATAACCAAAGTTGATTACAGCAGCAGCTGTATCACCACCGCCAATAATAGTAATTTTATCACTTTGTGATAATGTTGCAGCAATTTTTTTTGTACCATTTGAAAATTGCTCAATTTCAAAAACTCCTAGTGGACCATTCCAAACAACAGCCTTACTATTTATTATATAATTATTAAATAGACCTATTGTTTCAGGCCCTATATCCAAACCTATATCATCTTTTCCGATATCATTTATATGTTTTATTTTCGCATCACTCATATTACTTATTTTGTTACTACTAACAATATCAATTGGCAATATAATTTTTTCATTATTTTCCCTCATGATTTCTTCACAAAATTTTAAACTATCTAAATCAATAATTGATTTTCCGACATCATGACCTAATGCTTTTAAAAATGTATACGCCATTCCACCGCCGACTAATATATGATCAGCAACGTTAACAAGATTTTTAATTACACCAATTTTATCACTAACTTTGGCACCTCCTAAAATAACGGTAAAAGGTCTTTTAGGATTTACAATAATTTCGCCAATTGCATTTAATTCCTTTTCGATCAAAAATCCAACAGCATTTGGCAATAAAGTTGCGATACCAACATTAGAGGCGTGTACACGATGACTAGTTCCAAAAGCATCATTTATATATATATCACCCAAGCTTGCCCAGTATTTTGCAAGTTCTGAATCATTACTACTTTCTAATTTATTTGGATAATCTTCAAATCTAGTATTTTCAATTAATAATACATCACCTTTTCCCATTTTTGAAATGGCTTCTTCAAGCATTTGGCCTCTTGTATTTGGAATAAACATTACATCTTTATTTAATAGTGTACTTAATCTTTGCGCTACTGGTCTAAGAGAATTATTCTGCTTATCTTCTTCACTTTTTATTCGCCCTAGATGGGACATCAATATTAATTTTGCACCATGTTCTATTGCATGATTTATTGTTTGTAAACTTTCGATGATCCTATTATCATCAGTGATTTTCCCATCTTTTATCGGCACATTAAAATCACACCTTATTATTACTTTTTTATTATTTAAATCTAATTCTTTTATTGTTGTTTTCATTTGCCCCTCCAATTATATCTGTTCATATCTATTTTATGATTGTTTTTTATTTGTTCTGCATTTAAAGCTTTATCATATAATCTAAAACCATGTATATATACAGGAGATGAATCGGTTGTATAATCCTTTCCAATAGTAAAATCTAAACTAGAATGTTTTTGGCCTGTCTTATTCAAGGTTACTAATGTTTTACCGTTACCAAAATAATTAAAATCAAAGTTATTTCCATTTTTCTTTACTGTTACAGATAATGTATGAACTTTGTTGGGTTGCACTAATGATATATCAGTTGATTGTGGCCAATAATTTGCGGTATCTGCCGAATTACGTACCATAGATCTAATCATTCCATCATCATATAAATTGAAATAATAAAAACCTAAGCCACGATTGTTTAAATATAATTTGTTTTTTTGATCAATACCTTCATAAACAATCTCTACCGTTATTTCTGAATCAACAGGTATTAAAGATGATGAACCGTGTGCACTAATATAATTATTATCACGGCCTAATATTATTTTATAATTACTCCAATCTTCAACACCACTTCCATTAATAACTCTACCATCATTGTTTCCCATAATATCTTTCCATATAAATAAATTACCATCTTGTTCTATTTTTTTGTAACCATCATACATTATTTTCAAATTATCTATCTCATAATTATGTATAGCAGCTTTTGTTCCAGTGTATTCAAAATGCTTTGTATAATCATTTAAAACAGTTACTAATATTGTTGTGTTTAAATCTATTTTGTTTTTCGTTTTAGGGTTTATAGTTTTTCTATTTAAATAACCTGATTCTACCAAATCGCCAAGTTCGATAAATATTACGTCTCCAGGTTCTGATAATTCTAATTTATCATTATTTTTATCTATGTAATTTTCAGTTATTATTGATAGTTCTTTTGTAAATCTATCATATTCTTTATCTGTTGCTAATTTAATCGTTGTAACTATGTTAGGAAATACAACTAATGCTATAACACTTAACAAAACTAAAATACCTAATAACTCAACCATAGTAAAAGCTTTGTTATTATTATTCATTTTATCACCTATCTTCTATTAATATTTTATACTGTTTCCTTACAATATTCAAGTTATATTTAAAAGATAAAGTTTGTATGTTATTGTTTTAATCATTACGTAATTATAATTTGATAATTATTTTTTTAATAAAAAAGATTGGAGTTTAATTCCAATCTTTTGAATTATTTTAATTTTGATAAATATTTAGCTATTCGAATCATTTGTGCACTATAGCCCATTTCATTATCATACCATGCCATAACTTTCACTAATTGCTCACCGTCGACATCTAAAACATCGGTAATTTGAGCATCAACAAGTGCTCCTAAATGTGAACTAATAATATCACTAGAAACAATAGGATCATAAGTTATTGCAATAGTATCATTTTGGTTTTCTTCAAACATATTATTAATTTCTTCGACTGATACGTTTTTATTCAATTGTAAAGTTAAATCTATGATTGAACCAGTAGTTGTTGGAACTCTAAGTGCCGTTCCATCTAATTTTCCTTTTAATTGTGGTAAAACTACACCGATTGCACTAGCAGCTCCAGTCGATGATGGTATTATATTTGCTGCTGCTGCACGACCACGTCTTGAATTTGCACCTTTACGATGTGGAACATCTAGCACTGTTTGGTCGTTTGTATAAGCATGAATTGTAGTCATATATCCTTTGTTAAGCCCAAAGTGTTTATCTAACAAATTTACTACTGGTGCTAAACAATTTGTTGTACAGCTTGCTGCACTAACAATTTTTTCACTACCATCTAGTATGTTTTCATTAACTCCATATACAACAGTTTTCAAATCCCCTTTTGCAGGTGCTGAAATTATAACTTGTTTTGCACCCGCGTTAATGTGGGCCATTGAACTATCTTTACTTGTAAAAAATCCAGTACATTCAAATACAATATCGATTTCCAAATCATCCCATGGAAGATTGATAGGATCTTGTTCAGCAAAGACGCGAATTTTTTTGTTTTTAACAATTATATGTTCATCATCGTAAGTTATTTGATCACTCAAATAAGTACGGTGACTACTATCATATTTTAATAAATAAGCTAATTGCTCGGCATCTGTTAGATCGTTAATTGCCACAACTTCAAATTCATTATCATCTTCTAATATTCGATAAATTAATCTCCCAATTCTTCCAAATCCATTAATAGCTACTTTTTTCATTTTATCCCTCTTTCTTAATCTTTAAAACAGCTCCCACCAATAAACTCACGTAAAATAGAATCATTTGGCACATTATCACTAGGTATAGGTAAAAAGTTTCTCAGAAAATTAATTAACCTTAATGCTTCTGGATACTCTTCGTCATTTTCACAAACTGAAAATAATAAAGGTTCTGCATAAGTTTTTAAAACACCTAATTCGTATACAAACGCTGAGTTAATTATTACATCAGCTTCATCTTGGTATTGAAAAATATACTTTTCCTCACCTTTTCTAATACTAGGCCACATCTTCAATGTATCAACCGCACTGTAACCTCTGTATTTATTATCCCTAATAATTCTTCTTAATTTTCTAGTATCACTTGTGTGAATACGGTTATGAATATCTATATTTAATTGAGTTAATGGGCTAATATAAATTTTATATTTGTGTTTTTTTTCTATTGACATTGTAAGTTCTTCATTTAAACCGTGAAGACCTTCAATAATAATGATATCATTGTCTCCAAGTTGTAACCACTTGTCTTTATATTCTCTTGTACCATTTATGAAGTTAAATTCAGGCAAAAGCACTCTTTCTTTATTTAATAGTTTGTGCAGGTGTTGATTAAATAATTCAATGTCTATCGCACGAATTGATTCAAAATCATAATTACCTTCTTCATCTTTTGGCGTATCTTCACGATTTAAAAAATAATCATCCAATGAAATTTGATGCGTGTTTAATCCATGACTTTGTAAATATACTTCTAATTTTTTTGAAGTAGTTGTTTTACCACTTGATGAAGGTCCTGCAATTAGTACAATTTTAATGTCATCATTGTGCTGTGCTATATCATCAGCAATTCTTGATAATTGACCATTATAATAAGCCTCTGAGAGTCTAATTAGATTGTCGTAACCACCAGTAGATACTAATTCATTTAAATCTGCTGCTGTACTAATACCTATTATTCGTCCCCATTTAGTATAGTCTAAAAAGGCATCATACATTTTTTTATGATGTATGTAATCTAATGTACATTCAGGGTTATATATATCTGGATAACTCAAAACAAAACCATTATCCTTGACAAAAGTTAATTTAAAGTCATCAATATCTTTAGTACTATAAGCCATCTCACTATAAAAATAATCATATATATTATCTAACTTATATAAATTTACATAACTATTGCTTATATACTTTAATGCTTTTACTTTATCTTCTCTATTATTTTCTTTAAAATATCTAATTGCATCATATCTTGATGCGTTTATTTTAGTGTATAGCAGTTCTTCTTTATTCATGCTTTTCATTTCGTTTTCTATTTTATCAATTAATGGTTTATCAATATCAGCATTTATAATTTCACAATAAACCCCTTTGTCAATAGAATGTTCAATAATAACATTCACATCTTGTCCTAAAACCCTTTTTACTGCTAATACTAACATAAAATATAAACTACGTGAATAAACTCCATTACCCACGACACTACTTCTATCAAAAAAATCTATCGCACAACTTTGATATAATTCTTCACTTAAATCAATTACTTTATTGTCTACCTTGCCTACCAAAATTGGATAATTATAATATTTTTGAAATTCTTTGCTTATTTCATAAAATGATGTACCAATCGGAAATGTTTTAGTTTTTTTATTCCGATAAACGACTTTTATCATTTTTTCCACACTTATCCCTCTATTCTTTACTGTAATTATATTTTATCAAAAAAAGATGTTTTTGTCACATTTTTTCATGAATATATTTTTAGTTTACACTTATCATAATATAAGGAGATGATATTATGGGACTAATACCAACTGTAATTGAGAAAACTTCTAACGGTGAACGAGCATATGATATTTATTCAAGACTTTTAAGGGATAGAATTATTATTTTGTGTGGTGAAATAGATGATCTCAATTCTAATACCATTGTCGCGCAACTATTATATTTAGATTCTATTAATAATGAGGAAATTAGTTTATATATTAATTCACCTGGTGGTAGTGTAACGGGAGGCTTAGCTATATATGATACAATGAACTTTGTTAAAAGTGATGTTGCAACCATATGTGTTGGGATGGCTGCTAGTATGGCGGCTTTGCTTTTATCAAGTGGAAAAAAAGGAAAGCGCTATTGTTTACCTAATTCAGAGGTAATGATTCATCAACCCCTTGGTGGTGTTCAAGGACAAGCAACAGAAATAAAGATCGCCGCTGAAAGAATATTAAAACTTAAAGATAAATTAAATATTATGATTGCAAACAATACAGGACAAAATTTGAAAAAAATTGAAATGGATACTGAAAGAGATAATTTTATGACTGCTAATGAAGCACTTGATTATGGCTTAGTAGATGAAATATTGGAATGTTAACAAAATAAAATAGATTGATAAATAACAATCTATTTTTGACTATAATTCTTTACTAATATTTTTGCTACATCGTGTTCAGTAATAAGATTTTTTTCAAGTTTTCCATTATTAATAACTTTAATCATGTTATTATAAATTTTTTTAATATCATTATATGTGAGAGCTTTATTTGTTTTATTGAAAAAATTACTATTATAAACTACATTTTGAAATTCATTCGATCTTTGCTCCACAACTTTTTCACATTGAACGCATTTACACTTCCAATATACGCGCATTTCATAACCGTCTATTTCTTCTTTTAATAAATACCAAAGCGGGTGCTCACATAAATTTTGGTTTAATATAGTATACTCTAATAACGTTTTTTGTTTTTCATTATGATATGCTTGAAGTTGCATTAAAATATAATTGTAGTGATCAACAAGTGGGTCTTTGGATATTTCATAAAGCTGGTTTTGTTTTTCGGATATTTCATTATTTAATTCATTTAATTTCTGTTTTAATTTTTTTAGTTTATCTTTCATTCTTTCCCTCCTAAAAAAATTATAACATAAACTATAATTAAAGTAAATTTTTTTATATTAAAACCGATTTCTCATTGTGACAAGGAAATCGGTTTTTTATTTATTTCATATTTTGCATATTCGATTGTCCAGCGATTTGTTGTTGTCCTAATTGCACTAATCTCTTAGTAATTTCGCCACCAACCGAACCATTTAAACGAGATGCTGTATCTGGACCTAATGTAACTCCAAATTCACGTGCAATTTCAAATTTCATCTGATCTAATGCTTGTTTAGCACCAGGTACTACTAGTTTATTTGTTGAACTAGTATTTTGATTACTTGCATGATTCATAAATCTCACCACCTTTATTAATAGGTTGTTCAATTACATACAAACAATGTATATATTAGGATGTTAGTTTATGGTATTTATTTTGATTGAAAATTTGATTGATTACCAATATTTTGTTCACCCATTTGAACTAACCTTTTAGTAATTTCGCCTCCAACTGAACCGTTCATTCTAGAACTAGTATCAGGGCCAAGATTAACACCAAATTCATTTGCTATTTCAAATTTCATTTGATCAATTGCTTGCTTTGCACCTGGAACTACCAGTTTATTTGTTGAACGAGTATTTTGACCACTTGCGTTATTCATAGTTTCACCTCCTGTACACTATTAATTTGTGTACAAGATAAAATTTAATACATTTTTAAAGGTGGTAATTAATGGTCTTATAATAAATCTTGAAAATCATTTGTTGTGAAATTTGTTATTGTTTCTATGTTTTTAACACAATCATTAATAAGTTGTTCGTATTCTAACAATTCTTCATATATTAAACATTTTGATAAAAGTGGATGAATTACTGGATGTTTTGGCAAAAAAATAGTGCAACAATCTTCATATGGCAATATACTTGTTTCGTATGTATTTATATCTTTTGCCAATTTAATAATTTCCAACTTATCTAAGCAAGCAACCGGACGAATAACAGGCATATTTACAACATTATCAATTACAACCATACTATCTAGTGTTTGACTTGCAACTTGACCGATGCTTTCACCATTAATTATTATTTTACAATTTCTTTCCAGTGCTATTTTCTCTGCAATTCTATACATCATTCTTCTCATTATGGTAATACTATAACTACTATTAACCTTTTTATAAATTTCTTCTTGAATCTTTGTAAAAGGCACAACATGCAATTTTATATTCCCAGAATAATTATTAATTATATTAGCTAATTGAATTACTTTATTTTTTGCACTTATACTAGTATGTGGTGGTGATTCAAAATAGATACATTCTAAATCAACTCCCCTTTTTAACGATAAATATCCAGCAACTGGACTATCGATTCCTCCACTTAATAATAGCATTCCTTTTCCTTGAACACCTACTGGATATCCACCAGCACCTTTTATTTCATTATAATATATAAATGTGCCTTCTTGTCTAATTTCTATATTTACTTTTATATGAGGATTATGAACGTCAACTTTAAGTGATGTGTTTTGTAAAACTAGACTACCAATTAAATTGTTAAATTCCATACTATTAACCGGGAATTGTTTATATGCTCGTTTAGTAATAACTTTAAATGTGTTTTTAGTTTCATCTATTTCATTATTGATTGTATTTAATATTTTTTCTTGTATATCGTCAATATTATTATTAACTTTATAACAAATTACTATACTTTGTATTCCAAAAACATTTTTTAATTTAAAAGCTACATCTTCAATTTGTATATTATCAACATATATATACATTCTTACACGATCTTTTATTATTTTTATATTAAAGTCTTTTAATAAATTTTTAATGTTTTTTTCTAATAAATTAACAAAAAAATTTCTATTACCTTTTTTAGTACTTAATTCTCCATATCTGATTAATATAATTTTTTCCATAAATACACCTCCTAAAAATTATAAGCCATCAAATTAATGATGGCTGTTTTTAATTGCTACCGTATAAATTTATAAGCTTATCGTATATACCTGGTTCAATTTTATTTAAAGCATTAATTGTCAATTCCAATGACTTATGGTACTCACCTTTAAAAAACAATAATTCTGAATAAATTAAACTTTTATCTAATTCTTGAATGTTACTTCTATATCTATTACCATACACAATAGCCATTTCTGCAAACATAGCAGTTTTAAGCATTTCTTTTGTTGTACTGAATAATTTTAAAACTAAATCTCTTGCTGTATCGACTCTTGTGTTTAAAATACTTATTGTAATAGGAGTTTTTTCTAATTCGACAACTATTTCCCTAATGGCAGCACTAGCTTCGTTTAATTGAACATAATAACTTTTGGGAACAATTGGTAAGTTATATTCTCGTAACTTACTTTTTGATTCTTTTAAAATTGACTTTATTTCATCAAGTTGTTGTCGTGCACGCGCCTCGTCTTCTTTCATACTCCCTATTGCATCTAAAGAATTTTCTAATTTTTCTTCAACTTTTGCCAACTTTAATGTAAGCCCTTCAATTTCCTTTACTAATTTTGAAAATGCAAATGTATTATTAGTAGTATGTGATATTAATAAATTATAATCCTCATTTAAAATTTTTAATTCTTTACGAATTTTTTTCAATAATTTTATATCATCATTTGATAAATTATATGTTTTTTTGATATCTTCTAATTGTGAAAAGATATCGTTAACTAATTGATTTGTTTTATCAAGTTTTGTTTTAAATAAAGTTTTAGCTTCCTCGTATATGTTACGGTTTAACTTTTCTTTTTCAAAATCATTAAATAATGAATCAAAATAATCTAGCAAAACTTTTAATTCAAATAAACTATCTTCTAAATTTAAAACTTTTAAACGAGCAGTTATATCTTCGATTTTTTTATTTGCTTCTTCTATATTATACTCAACATTCAAATAACTTAAAGGATATCCACCATTCGTCATAGTTTCGTATGTTTGTTGAACTTCCTTTATTTTCTTCGGTAAAATATTAATTGCTGTCATAACAATAATTGGCGTTTCTTCAATAACTATTTCCATATGTTTAATCATTTCATCTATTGCTTTTATAATTTTCGTAACTTCTGTATATTCGTTTTGATCCATTGCCTCTTCGAATTTTTCAAAACGATGTGCTATATTTTCAAATTGCAAAGATATTGGTTTTTCTATTTCACCAAATTCAAGTTTCGCTTCTGTAAATGCATGAAATAATTTCCTATATTTAGTTTTAAGTGTAGTTATAATCGCTCGGTTTCTTTCTTCACTTGTTGTTATTTCTTTTATTTCTTCTAGTAAAATTTCGGCTGTTGTTCTTACTTTATATATTTCCATTTCTAATTTTGCTAATTTATAAGTTGTTGATTTATAATCCATACGAGACAAAGAATATTCTGCTTCGATAATCATATCTGTAATTTTAGGTATATAACTACTTTTTATATTTTCTAAACGTTTTTTCCAGTCATTATACATTTGCTCTAACTTTTCATTTTTTAAAAATGATTCTATCTTTGATAGTTCTGGGCTTATTGGAGCGCTTTCTATAATGTTTTTTTCATATTCTAAACGCTCTATTCTTTTTCTTATTTTTTTGTTTTTATAATTTTGTATAACATTCAAAACAGTTACAATTAAAGTAACCGCTATTATAAATAAAGTTATAATTACCAAAGTTAAGTCTTCCATAGTAATCACCTAATATAATTTTATCATATTTCGATCTTTTTTGCATTAAAATAATACTGATTTTTTGCTTTTGATTGTTACGTATTTAATTATATATTATTTAACTTATTTTTTATTATGATTTTATTTAGACTTTTTTTAACTTTTAATATAAATAACCCCTTTTTTGTATTGACTTATAATGTAAAACATAATATAATTATAACTGCTATTCATCAATGCAGCGTTATTCGAAAGATTTAATGTGTTTATTACCTAAGGGTTATTTGTAACTTTTGCTGCAAAGTGAAGATATTAAAATAAACACCCTAAAACTTGGCGAATAACCTCGATGTTTAAGCATAAATATCGAAGGAGGGGAAATATGTCTAGATATACCGGACCAGTTTATAGAAAATCACGAAGATTTGGATTTTCTATTTTAGAAACTGGAGAAGAACTTGCTAAGAAGCCTTATGTTCCAGGCCAACATGGCCAGAAGCGTGGGAAAAAACTTTCTAACTACGGTCAACAATTACATGAAAAACAAAAAGTTAAATTCATGTATGGATTAAATGAGAAACAGTTTAGAAGAACTTTTGAAAATGCTAAAAAACTAAAAGGTGTTTTAGGTGAAGATTTCTTAAAATTATTAGAAAGCCGTTTAGATAATATTGTTTATCGAATTGGTTTTGCAAACACTAGAAGAGCAGCACGTCAACTAGTTAACCATGGTCATATTTTGGTAAATGGTAAAAAAATAAACATTCCATCATACCAAGCTAAACCAGGCGATGTAATTTCATTAAGAGAGAAATCACAAAATCATCCAGCTGTTTTATCTTCACTTGAGTCTTTAGGACGTCGTGTTGATTTTATCAGTTTTGATGAAAACAAAAAAGAAGGAACTTATTTAAGATATCCTGAACGTAGTGAGTTAAATCAAGAAATTGATGAGGCTTTAATTGTAGAGTTTTATAACAAATAAAATAAAAATCCATTTAATAATGGATTTTTTTTAATGCAATTTCATCACTTCATTGTATTTTAACAACGATCCTGTTTTGTCTTCTTTTAAACTTGGTTTTGTTTGGAAAACACCTGGATAACAATTACCCTCTATAATAACTGGGCCATTTTCACTGATTGCTACATCCCATCCTATATAACCGACCTCAGGTATTATTTTAGCTGCTTCGCAAACTAGCTCGACAGCTTCGTCAAATAACGGTACTTGAAATCCAATTATTTGTTTATTTGTAACTGGATGCACATTATAAATGTTATCATTTTTATCAATTGCACTGTAAATTACTTTTCCTTCATCGTTTAAAATTGTATACATCCCGCCACCAGCAAAATTATCAATAATACTTCCATTCCCAATTTTTAATGCTGCCTGTAAAAAGTGTGGATTATTATCTTTTATAAAAGTAAACATTCTTAATGAATTAACTGATGTAGAGTATAACTCATTCATTCCTTTATGTTGCTTTATATACTCCTCTATAAGTAACTGGTTATTTTCAACTAGTTTATTATATATTTTGTTTATATCAGAAATTGATTTATAAATTATCATCTCAACACCTTCACCACCTTCACCTTCAATTGGTTTAGCAATTACTTGTTGGTGTTTGCGCAAAAACATTTCAAATTCTTTTATATTATTGTGCAAGCAAAGAAATTCACGCTTTGTAAAATCATAAAAGTTTTCATGAAATAAAGCTTTATTACTAAAATAATGCCATTTACTTTTATCGTTAAATCTTTTTATTATTTCGTTATTAATTCCTCTTGTTATATAAGTTTTTCTTTCTTCATTATTTAAATTATAAAACTCAAACTCTAAATAATCATGATAACCCGCTTGATATTTAAATCCACACCAAATTACATCTATTAGTACAATTATATATGGTTTATTTATTTTGTTACTAATTTGTTTTACAGTTTTAAACATATTAATTAAATTAATGTTAGCTATGCTATAAGCTAAAAATTTTATTTTTTTCATTTTGTTACCTTTCAAAATATCCTAAAAAATATTTCTTTTTCCCTCTCCTTACAACTATAAAGTTGTTGTAAATTGCCATGTTTTTGTCTACATTAGTTTCAAGTGATAATACTTTATTATCATTTATTGTTATGGACCCGCTTTTTAAAAATTCTCTTGCTTCCCTTTTACTAGAACATATATCGAATTTCACTAAAAAATCTACTATATTAATTTTTTCTGTAATTTTAAAGTTAGGCAAACCTTTAAATGCAACAGTTATTTCTTCCGCACTTAAATTTTTAACTGCACCACTAAATAGCGATTCGCTTATTTTTAATGCTGTTTTATATTCATTACTTCCGTGTAAAAAGGTGATAATTTCTTCGGCTAGCCTCTGCTGTGCTAATCTCAAGTGTGGTTCTTCTTTTAAACTTTTTTCTAATTTATTTATTTCGTCAAAACTTAGAAATGTTAATTTTTTTAAATACTCAATTACTTTTGAATCTTCGGTATTTATTAAAAATTGATACATTTCATATGGTGATGTTTTTGTTTTATCCAGCCAAATTGTACCACCTTCACTTTTACCAAATTTATCGCCATCAGCCTTAGTTATTAAAGGCATTGTAAAACCATATGCTTGACCACCAACTTTTTTTCTTATTAGTTCTATTCCAGATGTTATATTTCCCCATTGATCTTGACCACCAATTTGCATAACACAATTTTCATTTTCATATAAATATAAAAAATCTAGTGCCTGCAAAATCATATAAGAAAATTCTGTATATGTAATTCCTATTTCAAGCCGTTTTTTTACAGTATCTTTAGCTAACATGTAATTGACACTAAAATATTTTCCGTAATCCCTTAAATAATCAATAAAATTAATATTTTTAGACCAATCATAATTATTAACCATTTTAAATTCAAATAAGTCTTGAATTTGCTTAGATAACATTTTATAATTATAGTCTAATTTTTCTTTTGTAATCATAGGCCTTTCTGAACTTGGCTTAGGATCACCGATTAAACCTGTTGCACCACCAACTAAAATTATAGGTTTATGTCCAGCGTTAAATAGCCTTTGTGCTACTAATAAAGATGATAAGTGTCCAATGTGGAGACTATCACCAGTTGGATCCGTACCTATATAAAAAGTTAAACATCCTTCATTTAATTTTTGTTCAAGCTCCGGGCTAGTTATGTTATCTATAAGCCCTCTCCATTTTAATTCGTCAAATAATTTCACTTTAAACCTCCTGTTTTATTTTTTGTTTTAATCTTTTTTTTACTAAGTTTTTCAGCAAATTTTTCTTCATTTTTTTCTTTTTTATTGTTTTCTGATCTATGAACTGGAGTTAAAGGATAAACTTTATATTTATGGTTGAAAATATTATAATTAATTTTTATGCTTTTCATACTTATCACCTTTCACCTTGTATGTGCTAGTAATATAGCACATTAATGGCATTTTTGTCAATTGATAACATGTTTTAACGCTGTGCTAATTAAATTCAAGTACCCATTTATCTTTTTACCACCAAATTAAACTGTAAAGCTCCCGGGTAATATGACTTTTCGTTTACAACTCTCCTTCATTACAATTCCAAATCATCTCACCTTTGCGTAAAGTGTGTCGTACGAAGTGTAAAGTTTACTCTTTGTCTGTGTTTTTTATGTAAATGTTCTTGTCAATCTTTGTTCGATGATTTATAATTATAATTAAGAGCAAAGGAGGTTAGTATGTTTAGAAAAATAAAATTTTTAATTGGGATGTTATCTTTATCCATTTGTCTTTGTCTTATGAGTACCACATATTCACGATATGTTGCTGATGCAACTGGGAATATTGAGGCTACTTTTGCTAAATGGCAAATACTCGTTAATAATGAAGATATTACAAATAACTCAGAATCTTCATTGATGTTTGAACCAATTATTGAAGAAAGCGAGTACATTGCGCCTAATAAAATCGCCCCAACATCTAAAGGGTATTTCGATATTAAGATAGATGCTAGTAATGTTGAAGTATCGTTTGAATACTTAGTAAATTTAGAAGTCCAAAATGAAAATATACCTGATTTAATAATTACTAAATATGCAATCTTACCTGACTCTTATATTGAAGATGATCCGATAGAAATAATAAATTTAAACGATAAAGAAATTAAAAAGGCATTAATCTTTAACAAAGAAGAAGAGGACTTTAAATTTAAACCATTTACTATAAGAATATTTTTTGAATGGTATGAGGGTGAAGAGGAATTAATGAATGATGAAGACGATTCAATGATCGGACATTTGGCAGCTACGGAAGACATAACATTACAAATTAAAGCTGATGTATCATTTAAGCAAATATTTGAATAAAATGGCATAAATAATTCAATATTGCAAAGTAAAACAGGATTTGTTAATCCTGTTTTATTTTGTTTTTATCCACTGTAATTACAGGGACAACATTACATGTAGAATTATTATCTAAACCATACACTTTTGAAATTTCTTCATTAACTCTCTTAATAGCAAATGATTTAGATGAATTATATCTACTGTTAATCCAATAACAGTTTGCTGTGGAAATGTATTGGAATTTCTCATTGCGAAAATTATAATAACCATTTGTACTTTTTACTTTTTCTATTTCTGTTTGAATTCGATTCGGATACTTTAAATCACCGATTACTACTCCAGTTATTTCATCACTTAATAGTTTTGAATTAAAAATATCTGTTGATATTACGTTTAATATATCTTCAATATATAATGCCCGTGTTTCAACATTCCAATCACTTGTTACCCCCTTTAATAAAGAATTGTAATTACTATAAATACCACTTAAATAAGTCTTTCTAGGGGTTGGTAAAAGCGTTACTTTGTTATTTGCTATTTTATTATTACTATCAATTACATACGTTGATATACAAGTCTCACTTAATTCTTTACATGATTTATTATTAATTACATCAAATAATATTTGATCTCCCAAATTAAAGTTGGGATCATTTGAATTTTCATCACCAACATCTTGTTCAGCGATTACACTAATTACTATTTGTATAGGTTGTTTTTTTTGATATTCTGGATTAGCACTTTTCCTATTTGTTTCACTTTGTTGAAACTTAAAAGCTTCACTTCCCCAATAACTATCTAACCCATCATCACCAGAATCAAGTGGCCATGATATTGAAACTTCAAAAAAACTTTCATCACCTTTTGCAAGAACATATCCTTTTGATAAATTTATATTAACTTTGAAAGGATAACTATGCGATAATTGATCCTCAACATAATCACTTGTAACAGTTTTGTCATTTACAACAAAATTATTTTCAGGTTGATCTAATATTCTTGCTGATAAAATTGAATACCTTATATTTGCATCTGAATCTCCTAAATTTTGAATTTTAACTGTCTCTGTCAATGTTTCCATACCTGGGTATATTTCCGATGATGATATAACAATATCATTCGAGATCATTTCACCGTCTTTTTCCAGTGTAATATACCAAGCTTTTACTCCAATTTCAGTTGATACATTAGAAAGTCCACTATAGGCAAACCAAGCCAATGTAACCGATATGAATGATAAGATGATAAAAAATAACGACAATAAATTTATACGCCAGTAAACTTTATACTTGTTTTTCATTCACATCTCCCCTTTTCTAACGTTTTTTAACCTCTTCTTTTAGCCTCACGTTCTAGTAAAAACCCAATAATCTCAGAGGTAAATATATATAATAAGGGTATTATAATAGCTAAGAAAAATCCCAGTTGAGTACCTATTATTTTATAAATCATTGACAGTAACAAAGTTTTATGGATTACTATTCCATATAATTGTTCTTCTGAAACAATTGGATCTTCAATAACGTTTGCACGACCTTTTGCATGAAATTTATATTTATTGGAATCTTTATCATAATCTATTTTTATAACCTCGTGTGTTATTACTTTGCCTTTTAAATCTCCTACTTTACCTTCATAACTAATTGCATCACCAACTTTAATCGTTGAAGGTTTGACTTCTTTAGCTATTAATACATCTCCTATGTCATAAACCGGATACATACTGCCTGATACTACTATAAACATTCGATATTTAAAAAAAGAAATCTTATTATTGCTAAAGCGCTGTAAGCAAACAACTAGTATAAATCCTAATAAAAAAATCAAAATAGCTGTTTTAATAATTTTTATTATTATTTTTAAAATTTTATTTTCATTTATTATATTCATTTTACCACCTACAAATAATCTTGCATTTTCTCTATATAATCATCAACAGCTTTTTTAAATTTTCTCTTAACATCAGAACTATCTGCTGTTGTTTTCCCTTCGTCTGCTTTAATTTCAGCTGAAATCATACTAATTATCTCTTCATCTGAAATTTCAACCCCACTATCTATTAATAGTTGAATTGCACGTCTAACTTGTTGTGTTAACATTAAGACAGCATATTTAGTTAATTTTTCCTTTTCAGCACTTTTATCAGCTTTTATTGAATCTAAAACAAAATAATTTGTTAAAAACATATCATCCAATATTCCTTTTAACATTTTATTTCCAGTTGTTTCCAAATCAACTTTTGTTTCATCTTTTTCTTCATCTTCGTAATTTCTCAAAAACTCCCATAATTTTGTAGCCATTTGAAAATTAGGATTTTTTAAGATTAAGTTTGTCTTTCTTATTGGAGGCGATACCGGAGTTACTCTAGCTTTTTCTAATGAAGTCATAAAATCACTTCTTTGCCACATAGAAAAATATGCATTAATTTCTTTTAAACGATTTTTAACATTATTAATTTCATTTTCATAGGCATCAGCCATAACTTCTTTTGGTATTTCACTTGTAGAAATATTTAATTTAATATTAACTCTTTCTGTGTCTGTGTTAGTAACAGCAGCATATTCCATAACTTTATCTTTTTTCATAATCAATTCTTTTAATGATTCTTCTTTGTCAGCGACAAATCTTATTAATAATTTTACAACTGTAAAAAGAAATCTGTTTTCGTATGTATTATATGTTTCTTCACGTCTTTCAATTAAAAGTCGTGACGGTTGCACATCTTCTGTTACTTTATCAATTTTATCAATGTATTGTGTGTTTTTAGCTAAATTTTTAACACTAGCAACAGAGACCTTTTTAGCTTTTTCTATTTTAACAATTTCTTCTTCAGTAATAAGTGCAACTCTAGGATTTCTAATAACATTATCTAAGTAAGGGCAAGCTTCTTCAATTATATCCAACCATTCAAATGAAATTGATTCGCCAGAAACCTCACCCTTAAAGTACATATCTGATTTTATTCTGTTGCTAAATGTATTACTTTTTTTCCTTAATTTTTCATCTATACTTACCTTTATGGCCTTAGACATTTTTAATCACCCTTTACATTGATTTTTTTAATAATTCAAAATAATCAATTGATTCTTTCATAACACCGTCTCCAAATTCTTTGTTTAAATATTCAATAAACGGATCGATTTCATTACGGATAAGTGCAAAATTTAATTGATCGAATTTACGGAATATTTTTCGTGCAATAAAGTAATCTATCGCTTCTACTTCGGAACCACCTCCAGCAACATAAACAGGTACAAATGTTTGTAGTTGCATCATAATTCTGTTACCAAAAGCAACTCTAAAATGTTTTATTACATAATCATCCATGTCTTTAATTTTTTGTAAATTTTCCGCCGACACTGGATGAGTTTTTGTAGCTTCTTCAAATAAATTTTCTAAATAACTAGCATTGATACTCATCGCTTCTTGTTCTCTTGTTTCAAATGGATCAATACGATTATTAATATCTATTGGCATCGCACGGTCATAAACTTTATCAGTAACCATAAACGTTGAATCGTCATTATTAATGGTACCGATATACCATAAATTACCAGGTAGTTTTAATTTACCACCCACAATCCTTTCCGGATCTTCTTTCCAAGAACTTGTAACCAATTCAATAATCCACTCATCACGTGATGGCATTTCTAAAATAGAAAGCATTTCTGCAAAATAATATTCTACTCGTGCTATATTCATTTCATCAAGAATAATCGTATGAACATCATCATCCAGCGATGCGACATAAAGTTCTGCTAATACATCTGTTTCGTTAAATTTTTTTGTAAATTCATTAAAATAACCTAGAAATTCAGTTTTATCTCGCCATGACGGTTCAACAAATGCCACACAAGAATCCTTGTTAACGAACTTCCCCCAAGCATAAGCTAAGGATGTTTTACCAGTTCCGGATATACCTTGTAATATAATTAAACGTCCAGTTGATAAACCACCTATAAATGCTCTTAATAAAGATTTTTCGTAATAAAGCTTTAATTGACTAGCTGCATAAGCTTGAAAATTATCAACTAATTCTTCTAATGTAAAGTTATTATTATAATTTCTTGCTTTAAAGTTTTTATAATCTTGATCAATTTTATGTAATTTTGGAAATCTAATATTGGACATATCGATTTCACCATCTTCTAACTCTTCTAAGCTATCTTCATAACCTTCTTCACCAGGTTTAAGACCCAGTTTTGATACTTTCATTGCCATTATTTCATCTTTTTCCTTCATTAACTTCCTAACTTGATCGTTTAAATCTGCAATTTCATCTAATAAATCTTCTTGATTTAATCTTGTTCTTCTAAATCTTAAAAACCTTCTAATTCCTATAATTATTAAAAATATTACAAGAGCTATAATGATTACTAAAAGTGCGATCGAAAATCCAACTAAAATCCATTGAGAGGTTTTAAAGTTTTCTTTATAACTATTAATAATTTTTTGATACTCTCTAACGTTTATAATTTGAATAACCCCTGCAATCAATCCTTTTATTACTAATGTAATACCCGAAATAAAAACTGAAATAAATTCATAGAAAAATCTAAAAAATGTATTCATGTTGATTCACCCCCAAAATCACCCACTTTAGTAATAACATCATCTGATATAATTTTATCCGATAATTCTTCTGGTATTGATAAAATTATCTTTTTCATATCATTTGTTCTTCTGTTTATAAAGAAACAATTTACTATATATAATAACGAGTGATCCTTTTTTAATAAATTATCATTTTTATGAAATGTTAAGCCAAATCTATATCCTGATTTTTTGTATTCTTTAACAACTTGTCTGTTTTTTAATAAGTCTTTATATTCAATTAAAATTATAATATTACTTTTAGCATATTCATTATCTATAAGTCTTAAAGTACTTGCCAATTTGCGCTTTTTCCCGTATAAACTTACTGGTATATGAACAACATATTTGTTGTCAAAGTTGGCATTTAACATATCATCAACTAATTGTACTGATAACAGTGATAGTAATACTGATACTTTATCTTCCGCCACAATTCCCTCGGTATATGTTTTATCAATAATGTAATCGCTATAAACTTTACTAAACGTAATATTATGTTCAAGTGATAGTCCAAACATGTTCCTAGCACCTACTATTTTATTTTGAGTCAGTACGAAAGCATTCGTTTTTAGTTGATCTAAAAAGTAATTAATAGTATCCAAGTATCTTTGTTGAACATCCATAATTTCATCAATCAAATTATTTATTTCACTTTGTTTAACATTGCCAAAATAATCATTAAGGTATTTGCTATATAATTTCTTTTTTGCTGTTACAGTAGTTGCTGAATCCCTTGCTTGCTCTAAATCGGCAATTAGTGTAAATAATTTTAAGTATTTTTCAATAATTTCATGGTAATTTTTATCTTTGCCTTTGTATTCTTTTATTATATCTTCAGTTAAGATTTTAATAATAACTTTTATTCTAGATGTTAAGTTCCTGCCACGTGTTTCGATTTCAACAGCACCATAATAATTATAATATTTTGCATCAGTGTAAGATATGATGAATCTGTCTTTAACCCTTGCGCGGTATACATATGTAGGATCGTCTTTTACTAAAATATCAATTAATTCATCTAACTCTTCTTTTTTAATAATCATTGTTTTATCAATAATATTTTTACCACGTCTGCTATTTTTACTTTTTAATAGTTCTAAATTAATATCCGTTAACCCTTCTTCTTTAGTGTGTTCATCATCTTCTTTTTCCACTTTTGTAATTTCTTTATCTTCTTGATTAATTTTTACATTCTCAGGCTTCTGCTCCTCTTTTATTTCATGTTTTGCGATTTCAGAAATAGTTTTATCAGTTTCATTATTATTTACCGATACAAAGCGATGCAGTGAAGTTTCGCTTATCTTTTCTTGCTTTTCATTTTCGCCTTCTTCGTTATCAACTGATATTACCCTGAAAATTGAAGTTTTCCCTAATTCATCCTCAATTTCTGCATATTTTTGAGTTTGAGTTTTACTACTTACTTTGACGTCAGTGTTTTTATATTTGTTTGGGACATCTTCTGTATTAGCTGATATAATTCTGTACAATGATGTTTTGCTCAAGTCTTCTTCTATTTGTTCTACTGTCTTTTTTTGTGGCGTTAAAACTTTAAAATCTTCTTTAACGTTATCTTTATCAACCGTCACTACTCTATACAATGCGGTTTTACTTAATTCTTCTTCTAATTTTTCATATTCTTTTGTTTCAAAAAAATCATCTTGCTTTTCTATACTCATAAAACCACTATTTAAATTTTGTTTTTCAAAGAAACTTTCATTTATTTCGTCTTTATTGAGCAATTTATTAAATTTATTAGTAATGTTTTCAATGAAATTACCTAAACTTTCTAACAAATTATTTATTAACTCATTGTTTATACTAATTTTATTACTTTTAAAAGCAAAGTTAAACAACAATAACGTAATTATAAGTGATAATAATACTATTGGATTAAATAATGTCTTTCTTATAATGCCAAACCCTCCTAAAACTTTTACTACTTTACCAACTACTTGACTTTGATCTATTGGATCATCTTTTTTATTATTTGCATCCCCTTGTGTAACAAAAGTACCTTTATATACCTCTACAATGCGATGTGTTACAAATTCTCCGTCTAATTCAAATGTTATAATATCATTAAAATCAACGTTTTTAGTTAGCTTTACAACAATCCAATCACCAATTTTGATTTCATCTTCCATACTTCCGCTTTGCACTTCAAACAAAGAATATCCAAAAAAATTAGCATAGTCGTTACCGATAATTCTTGTTTGAAATCCAATATAAACAGATATCAATAAAAATATGCTAAACATGAAAATCAATATATTCAATAAAAAATTAATTGCTTTTTCAACAACAACGTTTTTATTATTATTCATAGTACCCTTCCTACTCTTTAGACTCTACCATATATAAATTTTACCATATTAGCTAGTTTTTTACAACAAATTAAGACATTTTATTTTTTTTGAAATATTAAAAAAACACGTTTTTAATAAACGTGCTATATTAAATGTAATAATTTACACATAATCATACAAGTAATCTTCTTCACCATATTTTATTTCAATAATTAATGCATAAACTTGGTATACAAAAATGAGAAAACTTGGAACTAATATTAGAAATAGGAATCCCCATTTTGAAGTTACAAAAGATAAGGTCGTTCCTATATCATTATATATCTTTGTTGATTTACCTGCTATAAATTCCGAATTGTAAGTTTCGCCATTAACAAATGTAACTGAATCATTTTCTACATAATCAACAATACCTAAATCAATTTCAACAGTATTATCACGTTTTAATCTATATACAAACAATTCATCACCTTTTTTTAAGTTACTAACTCTTCCGGCTTCAGTAATAACAAGATCTCCTTTTTTATATTTATCAGAAGATATTTCATCTCTAATAATAATTAATGATTTATTTTCAAACTGAGTTACACCATATTGGTTATAGTTTAATAATAACATAGTCATTGATAGTGCAAAGATAAAAAACAGCACTACTAATGTAGTTACAATAACATTTTTAACAACTTTTAATATTTTCATTATACCACCACTTTCATATTAACACACTTTATTCCACTTATCAATCCAAATATATTGAATATAATTTTTTAACACTCATCTAACTCAGTTAATGTAAACTCATTTACATTATAGTTTAACGAAAAATCTTTTTTATAAAATATAATACTTTGGCTCATTTTAGGATTTAACATTAATTTTATTCCACTTATATATCCATTGCTTTCCACAACATATGAATTGAATTGCTTTTCGTTTGAACCAAGTACGATATTGTTTGGATCCCATGAAATGTCTGCACACTTTGAAACATCATGTGAATTTGAAATTATCAATTCATCAAATTTTGAATAATTATTATAATTTAAAACTATCTTACTTTCTTCAAGATTGCTTTTGCTTAAATTAAACTGCCCTATTAATTTCTTTTTATAAGGTTTTGTACTCTTTATTTTTATTTGAACGGATATATTTTCCATTTTATAATTTTGACTAAGAGGAATTACATTAAAAAATAAATCTTTAACAATTTTATGATTAACCCAATTATAACCACTTAATTCGCATTCTGTTTTATTAAATTGACTAACATCAACGGAATCATTTGTTTCATTAATACAACTTTGAAAATTTGATAGTACGCCATTAATATGACTTTGTCCTGAATCATTTAAATCACACTCATAATAGTTTGAAGCGTCACCTTCTATTTCACATATAACATCATAATAAATGTCATATGTTGAGATTACAGATTCGTTTAAATAGTTTTTTACATTAAAGAAAACACTATTACCATCCCATATATTATTGTAGTTAATAAGAGTTTCCTCATTTAGTTGATCACTTGTAAAATAAAATCCTTTTGATTGCAAATAAAAATCGTGTGTAATGTCTGCAACATACTTAGCAAATGTAATACCGTAATATATTAATCCAAACATTAAGATTGTAAATAATCCTAAATAAAAATATTTCTTTTTTTTCAACGTAGCACCACCTTAATTTACAATTTTTTGTCTACTTTTAATTTCAACATCAAGAAAATCAACTAATCCTGCATATTTTTCACTATTAAATTCTTTTGGGAATTTGACGATTAATTTATAATTATCCATTGTTTCTATATTATAATCTAAATAAAAATCATCCGTATTGCATATTAAATAATTATCTTCATTTCGTGAAAAAGTTTCATCACATGATAAAATTTTTTCTTCATTATCTTCATTAATTTTATATAATTCAATATTTAAAGGTAAGAAATGATAAGTTTTTATAATTAAATTGTACTCAATTATTACATCACTAGTTTTTTCATTATCATAATTACTAACGTTAAATAAAAATTCTTCCTTATCACCCGGTTTTAAATCAATAAGCGGCAACTTTATTTCATCTACATATTCAGAATTAAAAATAAACTTTGCAACATTTTGATCAACAGAATTTAAATTAATGTTTGAATGAAATATAGAATATGTAATCCCTGACATTAGTGTTAATGCAAAGAGAAATAAGAAAATTATATATATTTTACGTTTCATTAAATCACCTCTTATTTTACAATGAAATATTTATCTAATGAACTAATTTTTATATTATTATCATATAAATCAAACACAAATTTATATGAGTGATTTTCTAATAAATTAGTTTTTATATTCAAAGTGTACTCATTAATGTTTTTTTCCTTTTCGGTATATTCAACAGGTTTTTTTGATAAATAGTATACATTTGGACTTGTTATTTCTAAATTGTTAGTTATATAATCATCTAAATCAATTAGTGAGTAACTTTGATCATAAGCGGTTAATTGATTTTTTTGGTACAAAGAAATTCTTATGTTTGGCTCTTCTAATTCGCCACCTTGTATTATATTAAAATTCAAGTCCACATTTTCTTCTTCTTTGTTTATAATTTGACTTTCCACATCCACTTGGACATCAAAGAGATGCGATGGCATATAATCTTTTTTATCTACTATAATTGGTATACTTATTTTGTCTTTACTTATTTCATCAAAGTAATATCCATCAATTGACAAATAAGTGTTTATTTCCAAATAATATTCACCATTTTTCAATGTATTATTTGTTTTATTTGTTATAACTGTTAAGGTTTTGTTTAAGTTTTCAAAATTATTGTCTATTTTTGCCCTAATTACATTATCGTTTTCTGGATAAAATTGGTTTTTATCTATTTTAAATGTTAAATTTTTAAGATGTTTTTTATCTATAATTTTTCCATCACTATCTACTAATCTAATAGCTAGTCCTAATATTTTATTTTCAATAGAAGTATCAATTATTTCAGTATTATTAGTTTTAAAATACTTTACGCCACCAGTTAAATTAATATTTGTTACTGAATCGGTATTGTATAAAATCGGACCATCTTCATAATCAGTATTTATTTTCAAATTATAATTAGAATCTTGTAATACATTAAAGGTTTTAATATTTTTATCATTAGTAGTAATATAAATATTATTATTAGTTTTTTCTAATTTAACTTTTACATTAGTTAAATTTTCAGTAATGTTTGTTTTAGAAAAATCTATTATTACATCAAAGTTTTCTTCTATTTTACCCGCTACAAAATAACTCTCTTCCACAAATGGTTTATTCGCTATTCCGACCTCTTTAAATAAAGTAAAGGGATATGTTGCATATTTATAACATTCACCATCATTCGATTCGCATGATTTATTATAATTATAATAATCTTCATCAGTTGGAATTTGGTATGTGTAAACCTTTTCTTTTATGTTATCTATTAAAGTAATAATAGTATTCTTCGGTAATAAACTACTTGTAATTAAGTTGTGTGAATATTCTGCATCATCACTTGCTTCTTCATTTAAATATTTATAAGTTAAAGTAATAGATGATTTCGTGTTTATATTATAATCTTTGTTTAGGTAATCTTTAACACCTCTACCGAGTAATGTTTTAGAATTAATATAAGAATCCATATAGATTTTATCAGTATTGGCGTATGTAACATAACCAAAGTTATCAATTAATTTTACATAAACTATGTTATTCCCTACATTGCTAACCAAAATATCATCTTCTAAATCGTTCCAGCCATAATCAGTGATTTGATCTAACTCTTTGCTTGTTAATTGTTCATTTGATATATAATATTGAGCGTTAGTTATTGATGAAATTACACTGTTATAAGATACATTTAAAATTTCAGGCTCGTAAATATAAATTTGTTTTAAATCGTTACTAAATTCTGACCATGAAAAATCTTTATAACTTATATTTAAAGTTATACCTGTTGAATCAAGGACTAGTGCATCTGTGTTTATATAAAATACATTTCCATTTATATCGATTATTTTAGCATATATAACATAAATTCCTTCTTCTTTTATTTGAACAATGTCATTGTAAGTTTCCCACTTACTAATTTGATTTAACTCTTCTTTGAATAATGGTTCACTAGTGTTACTTATATAATAATATATATTTTCCACTTTATTTAATTCATTTGCTTCTTCTATATTAAAAGTTATATTTTTAGAAAATTTATAACCATTTAATGAAGTAGAATAATTATTCCATGAGTATGTTAAAGCATTTATATTAACAAGAGGTTTGTTTAAATCATCAATATATAATATTGGCAAACTTTCCTCTTCAAAAATCCAAACTTTTTTGCCTTCGCTTATATTTTCTATTTCATCAAACTCTTCAAAATATAAATAATTTGTTAAAAATTCCTTGTCTTTTAAGTTTTCTAAAAAGGTAACGTTAATCATTCCATTATAAATACCGTCTTTGATAGGTGTTAATCCAGTTGTGTAAAAGACATTTTCAAAATTAACAACAGAATATTGAATTGTGTTTATTAAATAATTAGTGTTAGCTGTGTTAAAACTATTTTGAACGATCATATTATCAACGTTATATATATTAGATATTAAACCTATATTATCTTCTAAATTTATATTACCTTCATTAAATGATTTGTTAATTATTACATCGTCACTTTGCTCAATAACTCCTATTAAACCCGCACCTTTGTTCTCGCTGTTAATAGCACCTTTATTATAAGCGTTTGTTATAGTTAATGAATCTATGCTGGTACCAATTAATCCAGAACTTATAAATTCACCATAAACTTCACTTTTGTTTATTATGTTTTTCAATTTATTGTTATGCGATAATGCAATAATTCCAGCTGTTGCTGAGTGATTATATTTCACATTATATTGCAAATTTGTTATTTTTATATTTGTTTCTTCATTACATTGGGAAACAAGTTTAAAATTTAAGTTTTTAGAAATTTCATTATTTAGTTCTAATTCAAATTCCCCAGCTTTTTCTATTTCAACGTCATTTACAAATAAAGTTATTTGATCACATTTATTTAATAAATCCACTTTACCAGTAATACTAATGTTTTTAATGTCACTGTGAATTAATGGTATTTTATTAGGTAGTTCAACATTTTTAATTAATTCATCATTTGAAAGTGTTTCTTCTATATTTGGTAACGTAATTATTTTTTCATTCAATGTATAATCCTTGTTACCTACTACATAGCCAGATGAAAAAATGTTTTCTAACTCACTATTATTTGCAACTGAGACTACACCGGAAGTATAATTACCACCATAAATCATTGTATTTTCTAAATAAAGATTGTTAATATTCCCATTCAAATTAGTAAACGGTGCTAGTTCATTGCTAATTTCATCTGATAAATAAAATCCAAATATAGAAAATGAATTTCCATTAAAATGTCCTTTGAAATTATCAAATGATTTCATCGTATTAATAGTTCCTATAACCTCACCATCACGTTCTTTTGTTTTATAATATTTGTTAGTATCGTGATCAACATAATAAGTTATATTATCTTTAATATATAAAATGCCGTTATTTGCATCATATTTAAATATTCCTTCATTAATAATGATATCGTTATTTAATTCAAAATAAATATCTAAATAATTATTTGTTTCTAATTGTTCAGAAAAATGCGCCAATTCAGAACCGTTGGTTATTAAAAAGGGATTTTCTTTTGAACCGTCACCGCTGCGATAATTTTTAGCGACACTACCATCCCATGTAGTTACTCTTTTTAAAGTGTTTCTATTTTTAAATCTTGCCATAGTAGGAATTGATATAAGCAACAAAAAAATTATACATACTAAAATAATTATGTAATTAACTTTTTTAATATTATTTGTTTTTATATTCCCCTTTACCATAACATCATTCCTTTATAGAGCCATAGTATTATTATAATATAATTATAACACAATTCGACTTTTTTTACATTAAAAAAACTCCTTACGGAATTTTTTTCTTTTTTTCTTCTTCTTCTTTTTTTAATATATTAGTAACTTTCACCATAAACCAAATTTTTTCTACTGTAGTTTCACTTTTATTAATTTTTTCTATTCTAAGTAAATATTCAATTTGATTTAATAACGATTCTAATTCTCTTTGCTCTAAATTTTCTTCTGTGATATTTATATTATCGAGGCGGTATTTATTTACAATTATTTTACTGATATCACTTTTTGAGAATATTGATACACCATTAGTTATTAAATTATTAGGATTCTTTGCAAATTCATCAAATTTTTTGCTTTGCTGGATTATTTCATCATATTGTTCTAAATTAAAAGCCTTTTTAATATCTTTCTTTTTAAAGTAATCAAAACTATAGTATAAATGTAGTAATTCTGGCACAGTTAAAAAATCATTTAAAATTTGCTTAACTTTTTCTCTAAATAATTCTTGATCAAAGTCATTATAAAGCTTATATAGTTCAGAAGACAAAATAATTGAATCCTGTTTTATTTGACGAGGAGGAATATCATTTTTAAAACCAAAGAAACTTCTTCCGGTTGAAAATAAATTACGATTTAATTTTGCAAGTATATTTTCTTTTTCATTTATTTTTGTTTCTATAGCACGTAATTTACTTATGTTTCTTCTAGCTGGCTCTTGTATTGTGGAAGGTTGAGGTTTTCTAAATTCATTTTTAAAATTTTCAAACAAAGGCATAAAAGTTAAGTAATTATTGTATTCATTAATATTATCTTTTAATTTTTTTAAATTAGCGTAAAAGTTGTCCAATGATTGCTTGTTATTTAAATCTAATTGTTCAATTGTTAATGATTGGTATGTCGTTTCCATTACTCTACTACCTTCAAAGAAATTATTGATTTCCAACTCACCTTTTTTGGCTAATTCAATAATATCTGCAATATCTTCTTTGCCATTTTCCTCTAACTCAGAATATTTTATTTTAAGTTTATTTATACAATCTTTATAATTCCCAATATTATTTTTCCACATTATTTCTTTTTGCGCATTAGCGATGTATGCGTCAAATTTACGACGATTTTTTTTGATTAATTTTCTAAAATTAAGTTCTATTTGTTGAATTAGATTTGGGTTTTCCCAATAAATTTCTTCAAATGTTTTTGATAACATATCAAAACTTCTACTTGTTGAATTTCTAATATCCAAAAATGACGACATATATTCTCTAACATAATATGTGTAATCAAAATCGCTTACTGTAAGTATAATACCAGCTTTTTCAAAATTAGTTAAAAATTCATTTATTATTTCATTCATAGAAGTGAAATTAAAATCAGAATAATTTCTTATGTTATATAAAAGTGTATCAAATCCCATCTTTTCAAAAAAAGTATTGGTTGGATTTAATAACAACCGTATTTGTTCTAATTCTTCTATTTCTTTTTTTAAGACATCGACATTATGATAATTTTTATCAATTTCAAAGGAATTATTTTTTGCAATAAGATATTTTCTAACACTTTCCTTATAACTTTCATAATCTTTTATAATTGAATTTATTTTATCATTATAATTTTTAATATTAGCTTTTGTTTTTGTTGGTAAAGTAGAAAGTAATGTTTTTTTAGCAATAATATCATCATTAATAAAATTTAAAAAATTAGCCATTCGGATTTTCCACCTTCTCACTTTGTTTAATTTTTGATTCATCTAAAAATTTAAGAAAGTCATTTATGTTTTTATAAACATCTATTAATTCTTCTAATTTTAATGTTGATAAATCAAAATTAACTTTGTTTTCACCTTTCTTCATAACATCACTCCTTCTTATTCTTCATAACCAGCTAAGTCTTTTTCAAGTCCTATTGCGATAAATATTGGTGCTCCAATTGAATGCGTCTCTAAACTGTCTATGTCTTGACCTTCAATCCATACATATACTCTTAATTTTGTAATTCCGTTTGGAATATCAAAAATCGGATTATCAAACTCTTCAAATGCAATTGTTCTTTGTAATGCAAAGTGATCAGTATCAAGAGGGCGTCCTCCGTGACCACTAAAATGCTCTAATTTTTTACCAGGATTGATAACCGCATACGTAGGAGAATAAACTCCATCCACTAAATCAATTCCTAATTTTGCGGCATTTTCAATTGATATATCAGAGTGTCTCGTTTTATTTGGCTCATATATAATTGCTTGGCAATTATTATTACATCTAATATTTTGAATTGTATTTACTTCTGCATTTAATGAAACACTTCCAATTTTTACAATACCCATTCTTAGTGAATTCATAATTCCGCTCATTTTCTCTTGTGTTTCCTCATGGACTTCACCGTCAAAATCTATGTAAGTGTCATCAGTAAAATATAAATTATCATTATAAGGTGAACCACTTACGTTTTTCAAAAATATATCAAATGCTACATAAACATTGGAAGCGGATGGACCAATTTCATTATACCTATTTGTATTTAAATATTTTATTTCATCATCTTTTTCACGTCCAATTGGTCTGTATATTTCGCCAATAAACATATCAAACCTATCAGAATTTGAATTTCTTATTCCAAGAGAAGATACTGGCCATAATCCTCCGACTGCCCATTGATTTGTATGGTTAGGATAAACAGCCCTTAAATCTCTTATTATACTATCGACAGATACTTCGATATTTTCAGAAAAATTTACCCCATCAAGCGATATAAATAAACCAGTATCTGTTGATACTACTAAATCAAAAAATTTAATTCGAACATTTAATGAGGTAGAGAACCATGCATACGAAGAGATTATTAAGAAAATTGCAGTCAAAAACATTAATACTTTTAATAATGTTGTATTAATTTTTAACGGTTTTATTCTTTTCTTCTTCACATTTTCCCCTTTTTTATCCATAAATACCTCCTATAATAATTAAAGAGCAACCAACTTTGGCTACTCTTCATTATTCCAATAATAATTAATTACTAACATAACCATTAGTCAGTATTTTATATATTTAATTGTAAGTTATGTCTAATTATTCTTTCTCGACCACAATTGTTCTAACAATTGTACCTAAGTTACCAGCTTTATCTTTAGCTTTATAAGTAACATAATAAGTACCTGGTACATTTGTGTTAACTACTCCTACAGCTTTAACATCTTCTATTTCTTCTTCTGTTCCATCTTTTTGAAGATCTACCGCAGTAGCACCCGCTTCTTCGTACTCATCACCTTTTGTTAAAACTACTAAATCTGTTTGCTCAGTATCGCCGTATGGCAATAATGTTAAACGTGGTGGAGTTAAATCTTCACCTTCTGGTCCAAATTGCTGGTTAACAAGTGGATCGTTATAATCGATATCCGCTTCTGTAAATCTTTGTTTTGTAAAACCGAAGTTTACAGTAATTTTCTTACCAATTTGTGCGAAATCGTAATTATCAATATCTTGTCCTTCGATATAAACATAAATTCTTACTTTTGTAATACTGTTTGGCGCTAAATACATAAACGGTAAACGTGCTGTACCTGCTTCATATTTTTCAGTATCAGTAAAATATTTATAATCTGTTAAGAATCCTTCAGCATTATCTTCAGTAACAACTGTATCCATGTAACTGTTAAATGCTTTACCATCGTATATATCAACTCTATCTTCTGAGTTAATTATTTGATTAATCGCATAAGTTGGGTAATGTTGACCGTCAACTACTACACCGCAATCTCCTCCATACGATTCCTTTTCTCTTAAATCTTCCCCAGTTCTTGCACGGCAAGATTTATTATACCAGTTAATAGCACCTTGTACGTGACTCGTGTTATTTGGTTCCCAAATTTGAGCATCTCTACAAATTCCTGTTACTCCTTCAGACTCATCACCATCGCAAGTAATGCCAGTAATAATCTCTTGATCCGTTACATCAGCTTTAACACGGCCTATTTGTGTGAATGCAACTCTTACTGAGTTTTCAATTCCTGTGTTTTTAATACCGCCTTCTGCGACATTAACCTCTGAATCAACTGTCAGGTAAATTGCTTCCTCATCTAATAAGTTATGTTCTGGAATATAATGACTTCCCGTTTGATTTTTCACAAACAAATCAAACGCTACATAACCATCTCTTTCTTCTTCTCCCATATTCTCTACACGGCTTACCAAAATACGGTAACCACCTGGTGTAGCTGTTAAACTTCCTTTTTCAAATAATTTCATGCGTGAAACTTCAGGATCAAGCTCACCTACTGATGACATTGGTATTAATCCTTCACCACCCCAGCTGTTAGTATTGTTCATTTCATTTACTTCTGCATAATTTTCTTTGTTAATTCCTACATTTTCTGACCAATCAACACCATTTAACGATAGTGCTAATCCATCAATTGCAGCAATTTCAACATCAAATGCTGATACATTAACTGTTCTCATACCAATAAACCACGCATAAGTAGATATTGATAATAAAACAGCACTCAATGTACTAATAACAATGAGATTTTTGACGCGTTTATTACGTCTTCTGTTTTGTCTTGGCATAAATAATTCTCTCCCTCTTTTCTTTTTCCGTTGAAATAGATGTATATAAACCGTAATAGCCGTAATTACATCTATATACACTACTTCGTAATACATACAAGACACATTTTTATGCTTGTCTTAGTATACATATATATTGTACCATAAGCTCTAAAATTGTCAATATAAATTGTATTATTTTGTCGGTTATTTT